>CAJFTA010000019.1 GCA_904419835.1 uncultured Pseudoflavonifractor sp.
TTCGCGCCGCACAGCGGCGCAAAAGTCCTCGCTCCGCTCGCCGCAAGCCTTGCGCGGCAAGGCATTGCGGGGCATTCGATTCCACGCGAGGCGGGCGGCCGCCCCCTCGCGCTCCCCCGCCCCAGTTCAGGCGGGTCCTTTTAAACTGAGGTTTTTCGACACGCTGAACAGCCCGGCGCGAAGCATTTCGCGCCGGGCTGTTTTGCCGTTTTGGTTCTCTCAGTTCTCCGTGGTCAGGGACTTGGGGCCGAAGCCGTGGGGCAGCAGCTCCTTCAGGGGCAGCTTGACAAATGCGTGGTCCCCCCGGGCCACCAGCACCGTCAGGTCGGGGGCAAACTCATAGAGCATCTGCCGGCAGGCGCCGCAGGGCCAGCAGTAGTCCGCCGAATTGCCCACCACGGCGATGCGCTGCCAGTCGTCCCGATGGCCCTCGCTCACCGCCTTGACGACGGCGGTGCGCTCGGCGCAGATGGTGGAGCCGTAGGCCGCGTTTTCCACGTTGCAGCCGGTGAATACCGCGCCGCCGGCGCACTCCAGCGCCGCGCCCACGGGAAAGCCGGAGTAGGGCACATAGGAGCGCTCCAGCATGGTAAAGGCCAGTTCTACCAGTTCTCGATCGGTCATAGGGCATGCCTCCTTTGATTCATTTTATCCTACGGGGCGGGGAAAAGTCAACCACAGGGTCAGGCGGCATAAAATTTACAAATTACCATACCAAACAACAGGGAAATGTGATATGATATCCTCTGAATACTCTGCTGCTTCGTTCCGGTGTCCGGCGGGTTCCGCGCCGCCCCGGAGCGGGACACATTCTGCCCCCGGAGGGTTTCAAAATGAAGAAAACATGCCTGCTGTTTGCTGTCGCGGCCCTGCTGCTGGGGACCCTCACCGGCTGCTTCCGCTCGGTGGACGAGCTGTTCACCCTGCCCAAGCTGCCCGAGGAGTACCAGAACCTGCAGGAGAAAATTGAAGAGGTCACCACCGGCGCCGGCGCCGAGTATGCCGCCCCCATTATGGGCGCCAACAACCAGCCCGTCCAGCTCCAGGACCTGGATGGGGACGGGGTGATGGAGGCGCTGGCCTTCTTCCGGGTCAGCGGCGCCAACGACGACAAGCCCCTGAAGATCTATATCTTCCGCCTCACCGGCGACGGCTACGAGCTGGGCGCCGTCATCGAGGGGGAGGGCTCCGCCATCAACTCCATCAGCTACGAGGACCTGAGCGGCGGCCCGGGCAAGGAGCTGGTGGTGAGCTGGCTGGTGAGCGGCAACGCCTATGTCCTGTCGGTATACTCCATCGAGCGCTACCAGGCCACCGAGCTGCTCCGCACCGGGTACACCAGCTTTGAGCTCCAGGACCTGGACATGGACAACCGGAAGGAGATTGCCGTGGTGCGGCTGGACACCATCGAGGGCAAGAGCCGGGTGGAGTTCTACGACGCCGAGGAAAACGACATGGTGCTCCGGTGCAGCCCCATGCTGTCCCAGGGCGTCACCGGTATTGTGACCGACGGCGTCCAGACCGGCTACCTCCGGGGGAACGCCGAGGGCAACACCACCGTCCCCGGACTCTTTATCACCTCCTACCAGGGGGAGGGCGTGGTCACCGACATCTTCGCCTGGCGGAACGGGGCGCTGGAGAACATCACCCTGGAGAGCAGCGAGGCGGGCAGCGGCGTGGGCGTGAGCAACTCCACCCGCCGCTCCAAGGACGACGCCATGCCCACTGACATCAACGACGACAATTTCCTGGAGATCCCCATGCCCGTGCCCCTCATCTCCAGCGGCGGCTCCACCACGGCGGAAACCCTGTACACCTGGGTTCAGTATGAGCTGAGCGGGGCGGGCGCGCCGGTGTTCACCACCTACCACAACTTTGACGACGGCTGGTACTTCATCCTCCCCGACTGGTGGGAGAACAAGATCACCGTCAGCCAGTACTCCACCATCGGCGAGAAGGCCACCGCCTTCTCCCTGTGGACCGGGGAGGAGCAGGAGGCAGAGACCTTCCTCACCATCTACAAGCTGACCGGACCCAACCGGTACACCCGATCCCGCATGGGGGAGCGGTTTACCCTCACCGCCGACGAGAATACCATCTATTCTGCCGAGCTCAAGACCGGCGCCTGGGACTGCGGACTGGATGCGGCGGGCGTGCAGGAGCTGTTCAAGCAGAGCACAACGGACTGGTAACGCAGGACAAAAAGGAGGCAGGAACATGAAAAAGGTACTTGTGCTGGAGGATGAATCCAACATCCGCAGTTTTGTGGTCATCAATCTCAAGCGGGCCGGCTACGAGGCCATCGAGGCCGAGACAGGCGAGGAGGCCCTGGCCCAGCTGCGCCGCAACCCGGACATCAAGGTGGCGCTACTGGACATTATGCTGCCCGACATGGACGGCTTTGAGGTCTGCCGCCGCATCCGGGCCAGCGACAGCCAGATCGGCATCATCATGCTCACCGCCCGCACTCAGGAGATGGACAAGGTCACCGGATTGATGACCGGCGCCGACGACTATGTGACCAAGCCATTCTCCCCGGCGGAGCTGACCGCCCGCATCGACGCGCTCTACCGCCGCACCGGCGGCGCGGAGAAGGAGAGCAGCGGGGAGATCTCCCAGCCCCCCTTCCTTCTCAACACCCGCAACCAGACCCTGGAGAAGAACGGCCAGCGGGTCAAGCTGACCCCGGTGGAGTACGCCATCGTGAAGCTCTTTATGGAGAAGCCGGGTCAGGCTCTCTCCCGGGAGGAGATTCTGGACACCGTCTGGGGCAGGGACTACTTCGGTGAGCTGAAGATTGTGGACGTGAATATCCGCCGCCTGCGCATCAAAATCGAGGACGACCCCCAGAACCCCGCCTACATCACCACCGTGTGGGGCTACGGATATAAATGGGGCTTCTGAGAGAGGGAATCCGGGGGGAACAGCCACACATGAAATCCAACAAATTCAAGGGCATCCGCAAGCGCTGGATGGTCAACTCCATCAGCGTGGTGCTGCTCATCGTCCTGCTGGCGGTGACCGCCTTCTCGGTGGCCCTGGCGGGCTACTACTACTCCAGCATGAGCTCCGAGCTCAAGGGCAAGGCGGAGAGCGCCGTCAGCCAGAGCACCGCCCACACCGAGACCGAGTACCTCCAGTACGCCCAGGACTATGTGTCCAACCGGTTCTCCGACCAGGACGGCATTCAGGTCCAGTTCATCAACGCGGAAAACGGCACCGTCCAGGTATCCAGCTATGGCAACGACGACCGGTACGGCCTCACCGCCGGCACCAAGCCGGACACCCCCGATATCTCCGGCGCCATTGAGACGGTGGACACCGTCTCCTGGACGGGCAACGACCCCCAGACCGGCGAGCACATCATGGCCGTGTCCAGCCCCCTGGTCATCAACGGCCAGGTGGTGGCCGTGGCCCGGATGGTCACCTCCCTGCGGCTGGTGGACCGGCAGATGACCATGATTGTCATTATCGCCCTGCTCATCGGCGCCCTGATCCTGGCCCTGGTCTATTTCTCCAACCTGTACTTTGTCCGCTCCATTGTGGAGCCGGTGGCCAGCATCACCGAGACCGCCAAGCGCATTGCCGCCGGCAGCTACGGCATCCAGATCGAGAAGAAGTTCGACGACGAGATCGGAGACCTGACCGACACCATCAACGACATGTCCCTGAAAATCAAGCAGTCCGAGAAGCTCAAGAGCGAGTTTATCGCCTCGGTCTCCCACGAGCTGCGCACCCCCCTCACCGCCATCAACGGCTGGGCCGAAACCATCCAGAACGGCGAGGTGCGGGACGCCGAGGACGTGCGCAAGGGCATGAGCATCATCGTCTCCGAGGCCAGACGGCTGACCAACATGGTGGAGGAGCTGCTGGAGTTCTCACGCATTGAGGACGGCCGGTTCACCCTGTCCATTGAGCCGGTGGACATCAAGGCCGAGCTGGAGGACGCGGTGTACACCTACAAGGAGTTCTTCCGCAAGGAGGGGATTATCCTCAACTACGAGGACACCGAAGAGGAGTTTCCCACCATTGAGGCCGACCCGGAGCGGCTGCGGCAGGTGTTCTCCAACCTCTTCGACAACGCCGCCAAGCACGGCGGCAGCGGCAAGCGCATCGACACCGCCATCCGCCGGGAGGGGGAGGAGATCATTATCACCATCCGGGATTACGGCCCCGGCATTCCCGAGGAGGAGCTGCCCCACGTGAAGTACAAGTTCTACAAGGGCTCCTCCAAGGCCAGAGGCAGCGGCATCGGCCTGGCGGTGTGCGACGAGATTATCACCCGCCACAACGGCACCCTGGACATCGGCAACGCCGAGGGGGGCGGCTGTATCGTCACCATCCATCTGCCGATTGGAACATAGGTTCTAATTTTTCTTGCAATCAGGCCGCCGGTCTGATACAATACAAAAGGCAACAAAAGGAGAAACACAACCCCATGTCAAATGAACACAAATCCTGCGCCACCCCCTTCAAGACCATGATCGGCGGGCAGGCGCTCATCGAGGGCATCATGATGATGGGCCCCGAGAAGCGGGCCATTGTGGTCCGCAAGCCCGACGGCCAGCTGGAGGAGAAGGTGGACGACCGGGTCCTCATCAAGGACAAGCACCCCATCCTGGGTCTGCCCTTTATCCGGGGCATCTTCAACTTCGGCTCCTCCATGGCCAACGGCGTGAAGGCCCTCATGTACTCCGCCTCCTTCTTCCCCGAGGACGAAGAGGAAGAGGAGGAGCCGTCCAGGTTCGAGCTGTGGCTGGAAGAGCGCCTGGGCAGCGAGAAGGCCGCCGGCTTCTTTGTCACCCTGGCGGTGATTCTGGGCGTCGCCTTCTCCGTGGGCCTCTTCATTCTGCTGCCCACCGCTCTGGTGGGCGCCGGCGGGGTTCTGGCCGGCGGCATGCCCATGTGGCTGCGCAACCTGCTGGAGGGCGTGGTCCGGGTGGTCATCTTTATGGGCTACCTCATCCTCTGCTCCCGCATGAAGGACATCCGCCGGGTGTTCTCCTACCACGGGGCCGAGCACAAGACCATCTTCTGCTACGAAAAGGGCCTGCCCCTGACGGTGGAGAACGTCCGGGCCCAGCCCCGGCACCACCCCCGCTGCGGCACCAGCTTCCTCTTTGTGGTCATTGTGGTGGCCATCCTGGTGTCCAGCGTGGTGTTTTCCTTCATCGAGGTGACCAACACCTTTGCCCGCATGGGCCTGCATCTGCTGATGCTGCCCGTCGTGGTGGGCATTACGTATGAGATCAACCGCTTCGTGGGCGCCCACGACAATATCATCTGCCGGGCCGTCCGGGCCCCGGGGCTGTGGATGCAGAACTTCACCACCTTTGAGCCGGACGACTCCATGATCGAGGTGGGCATCCGCTCCCTGACCTTGGTGCTGCCCAGCGTGAAGGGAAAAGACGCCTGGTAAAAAGAAGCGCTGAGCGCCCGGGAGCAGGCGCACAGCGAACCGCGCAGACCGAAAAACAGGCCGGCGGAGCCGGCGGCATTTTCGGCGGAGCGGTGAGCAGTGTGCCGTCGCGGAGGGTGCGAGGCGTGACAGGGGAGAAGCGCTGAGCCGTCGTGAGCAGGGCGGATGGACCGGAGCGAGGGCGCGAAACCGAAGGGCCGCGAAGCGGACCTGTTTCAAGCCCGAGACGCAGGGAAGCCGCCCGTCGCGAACAGGCGAAGCGTGACAAAGAAAGAGAGAAAACGCAGACAGGTGTGTGAGTGTGTGTGGCGACAACCTATAACAATCTCTATCTGGACGCCCGGCAGAAGCTGAAGGCGGCCGGTGTAGAGGCCGCCCAGCTGGAGGCCAGGGAGCTGGTCTGCTTTGCGGCGGGCAAGAACAGGGAGCAGTTTTTCCGGGATATGTCCCTCTACGCCTCCGACGAGGTGGAGGCCAAGGTGGAGGACCTGATGAACCGCCGCCTGGCGGGGGAGCCGGTGGCCTACCTCATCGGCGAGTGGGAGTTCTACGGCCTGCCCCTGGACATCTCCCGGGGCGTGCTCATCCCCCGGGCGGACACCGAGGTGCTGGCCGAGCAGGCCATTCTGGCCGCACGGGCCGCCGGGGAAGGGGCCAGAGTGCTGGATTTATGCGCCGGCAGCGGCTGCGTGGGACTGGCGGTGGCCGCCAATGCCCCCAATTGCCGGGCCGTGCTGGCCGACGTGTCCGAGGAGGCGCTGAAAATCTGCCGGCAGAACATCCGGCGCAACGACCTCAACGCCCGGGTGACCTGCGTCCAGGCGGACGCCCGGCAGGCGCCTCCCGCCATGCTGTGGGACTTTGACGTCATCGCCTGCAACCCGCCCTACATCCCCACCGGGGACATTGACGGCCTGGACCCCTCTGTCCGGGACTACGAGCCCCGCCTGGCCCTGGACGGCGGCGATGACGGCCTGGACTTCTACCGGGACATCGCGGAGAAGTGGCGCACCGCCCTGCGGCTGGGGGGCGTCCTCCTCTTTGAGGTGGGCATCGGCCAGGCCTCCGGCGTGGAGCAGATTCTCTCCCGCTGCGGCTACGAGGACATCGAGACCTTCCAGGACACCGGCGGCATCTGGCGCGTGGTGAAGGGGACGGCCAACCAATAACAACACCGGGGCGGACGGCCGCCCGCTGAAAGGATGATATACAAACATGGCAGACAAGAAAAAGTCCACCGTGGAGAGCGCGGCGCCCGCCGCCGACAAGAAAAAGGCCCTGGAGACCGCCATGGCCCAGATTGAGCGGGCCTACGGCAAGGGCTCCATCATGCGCCTGGGGGACAACGCCGGCATCGTGGTGGAGGCCATCCCCACCGGCTCCCTGTCCCTGGACCTGGCCCTGGGCATCGGCGGCCTGCCCAAGGGACGCATCATTGAGATCTACGGGCCTGAGTCCTCCGGTAAGACCACCCTGGCCCTCCACGTGGCCGCCGAGGCCCAGAAGCGGGGCGGCGAGGTGGCCTTTATCGACGCCGAGCACGCCCTGGACCCCACCTACGCCCGGGCCCTGGGCGTGGACATCGACTCCATGCTCATCTCCCAGCCCGACACCGGCGAGCAGGGCCTGGAGATCTGCGAGGCCCTGGTCCGCTCCGGCGCCATCGACGTGGTGGTGGTGGACTCGGTGGCCGCCCTCACCCCCCGGGCGGAGATTGAGGGCGACATGGGCGACTCCCACGTGGGCCTGCTGGCCCGCCTCATGAGCCAGGCCCTGCGCAAGCTGGCCGGCTCCATCGCCAAGACCAACTGCATCGTCATCTTCATCAACCAGCTGCGGGAGAAGGTGGGCGTGGTGTACGGCAACCCGGAGGTCACCACCGGCGGCCGGGCCCTGAAGTTCTACTCCTCCGTCCGCATTGACGTGCGCCGCACCGAGGCCCTCAAGAGCGGCTCCGAGGTCATCGGCAACCGCACCCGGGCCAAGGTGGTGAAGAACAAGGTGGCGCCCCCCTTCCGGGAGGCCGAGTTCGACATCATGTACGGCGAGGGCATCTCCAAAATCGGCGAGCTCATCGACCTGGGCGTCAAGCTGGACCTGGTGCAGAAGAGCGGCTCCTGGTTCGCCATGGGCGACATGCGCCTGGGCCAGGGCCGGGACGCGGCCAAGCAGTTCCTGCGGGACAACCCGGAGGTGGCTGAGAAGCTGGAGGCCGACATCCGCCGGGACGCCTACAAGCTGATGCCCAGCCAGGCCAAGGCCGCCGCCCGTGCCGCCGGCCGCGCGGTGGACGTGTCCGCCGAGGACTTCGAGGATGAGGATAACTAAGCTCCTGCCCTCACAGCGGATTCAGGGCCGGTGGCTGTGCCATCTGGAGGACGGGACCATCCTGCGGGTGACCGAGAACGAGGTGGCCTGTTTCGGGCTGTACTCCGGCATGGAGCTGACCGAAGAACTGCGGGAACAGCTGGAGGAGGCCGTCCGCCGGGGCGAGGTGAAGGAAAAAGCCCTGCGGCTCCTGTCCGGAAGGCCCATGTCCCGGAAGGAGCTGGTGGACAAGCTCACCGCCCGTCCCCGCGACAAGGAGAAGGAGCCCATCCCCGAGGAGCTGGCCGAGGAGGCCGCCAACCGTCTGGAGGAGCTGGGCTACCTCAACGACGCCGAGTACGCCCGCACCGTAGCCAGGCATTACGCGGTCAAGGGCTACGGGGAGCGGAAGCTGCGGGACGAGCTGTGGAAGCGGGGGGTGCCCCGGGAGCTCTGGGATCAGGCCCTGGAGGAGGTTCAGGACCCGGCGGAGGGCATGGACGCCTTTATCCGCCGCAAGCTCATGGGCCGTACCCCCGACCGGGAGACCCTGGGCAAGCTGTCCGCCGCCCTGGCCCGAAGGGGCTACCGCTGGGAGGACATCCGCGCCGCCCTGAGCCGGTACGGCGGAGACGAAGAGGAGTTCTTCTAGATTGTAAGATGGAATACAACGACATTTTTGCAAAACGGGTGTTTGAACTGCGCAAGGCCAGAGGAATCAGCCAGGAGAAGCTGGGAAAGGCCGTCGGCCTGTCGCACAAGGCCATCAGCACCATCGAGAGCGGCGCCCGCTCCACCACCATTGAAAAGCTGATCGCCCTGGCCCGCTATTTTGGGGTCTCCACAGATTACCTGCTGGGGCTGAAGGACGCGGAAAAGTAAGAAAAATCGGAGCAGAGACGGAGAGCGGCTCTTTAGGGGAGAAAATCGTTATTCAGTATAACTTTACAAACCAATGGATTCGTGATATCCTGTACTTCACGTTCAGATGAAGGAGTTACACGCTGTGAATCAGTATAAAATTGCGTTTGTTTCCCTTGGCTGCGCCAAGAATCTGGTGAATACCGAGCAGATGATGGCCCTGTGCCGGGACGCGGGCTATGAGGTGGTGTCCAACCCGGAGGGGGCCGACGTGGCCGTCCTCAACACCTGCGGCTTTATTGACTCGGCCAAGAGCGAGGCCATTGACAATATTCTGGAGCTGGCCGGGCTGAAGAGCAGGGGCGCCCTGGGCAAGCTGCTGGTGACAGGCTGCCTGTCCCAGCGGTACAGGGACGAGCTGATGGAGGAGATGCCCGAGGTGGACGGCGTGCTGGGCACCGGCAGCTACACCGACATCGTCCCCGCCGTGGAGTCCGTTATGGAGGGGGACCAGCCCACCTTCTTCGGCGACATCGACCACACCGTGGAGGACGGCGCCCGGATGGTGTCCACCCCCGCCTACACCGCCTACCTGAAGATTGCAGAGGGCTGCGACAACCGCTGCTCCTACTGCATCATCCCCTACCTCCGGGGCCGCTACCGCAGCCGGACCATGGAGTCCCTGCTCGCCGAGGCAAAGGAGCTGGCCGGCCGGGGCGTAAAGGAGATCATTGTCATCGCCCAGGACATCACCCGCTACGGCACCGACCTCTATAAGAAGCGGATGCTGGGCGAGCTGCTCAAAGAGCTGTGCAAGCTGCCCTTCCACTGGGTGCGGCTGCACTACCTGTACCCCGACGAGCTGGACGACGACCTCATCGAGGTCATCGCCAGCGAGCCCAAGATCCTCAAGTATATCGACATCCCCCTCCAGCATATCAACGACAAGCTGCTCCGCGCCATGAACCGCCGGGGCACCAAGGCGGAGATCCTCTCCCTGCTGGACAAGCTGCGGGCGCGGATTCCCGGCCTGGTGCTGCGCACCTCCCTCATCGCCGGCCTGCCCGGCGAGGGCGAGGCGGAGTTCGAGGAGCTGTGTGACTTCCTGCGCCAGGTCCGCATCGAGCGGGCGGGTATCTTCCAGTTCTCCCCCGAGGAGGGCACCCCCGCCGCCGTCATGCCCGACCAGGTGGACCCTGACACCGCTGCCCGCCGGGTGGAGCTGCTGGTGGACATCCAGTCCCGGGTGATGGACGCCTTCAACGAGAGCCGCCTGGGCGAGACCCTGGAGGTGCTCTGCGAGGGCTTTGACCCCGACATGGGCTGCTATGCCGGCCGTTCCTACGCCGATTCTCCCGACGTGGACGGCAAGGTGTTCTTCACCGCCGCCGGGCTGGTGCCCGCCGGTACCTTTGTCAACGTGCGCATCACCGGTACCGAGGACGGCGACCTGATGGGCGAGATCGAGGAGGCGTAAGGGATGAATACGGCCAACAAGCTCACCCTCAGCCGGGTGATCATGATCCCGCTGTTCCTGGTGGTGCTCTATCTGGGCTTCCCCTTCAGCCAGTATGTGGCCCTGGCCATCTTTATCCTGGCCAGCGTCACCGACTTTGTGGACGGGTACATCGCCCGCCACTATAATCAGGTCACTGACTTCGGCAAGTTTATGGACCCCCTGGCCGACAAGCTGCTGGTCATGGCGGCCATGCTGTGGTTCGTGGAGACCGGCCGCTTCCCCGCCTGGGCCCTGCTGATTGTCATCGCCCGGGAGTTCGCCGTCACCGCCCTGCGGCTCATCGCCGTGGAGCGGGGCAGGGTGATCGCCGCCGCCTGGTCCGGCAAGATTAAGACCGCCTCCACCATGGTGGGCATCTGCGTCATGTTTCTGTTCCCCCACCCGGTGGTGGACACGGTGGTCATGGCCGTCATCGTCCTCACCACCCTCTACTCCGGCGCGGAGTACTTTATCAAAAACCGGGACGTTATGGACTGGAAGAACATGTGACATATGAAAACTCCGGCCGCTCTGATGAGCGGCCGGAGTTTTCATATGGCAGATTAAAGGGAGTTCACAATGGCGGAGAGGACCAGGCTGATCAGCCACCACAGAGCAAAGGCGGTGAGGATGGCGCCCACCGTGGACCAGAAGGTGAGGGGGCGCACGCGGCGGATGGTCTGGTTGTCCGCCACAGGCGCGGCGTGGAAGATGGCTTCCGGGCTTCTGGTGTCGCTGTCCCGCACCACCTTGACCAGCCCGCAGCCGGAGAAGGAGTTCCTGGCGGCCTCGTAGGCCTTGGCGGCGGGCACGCCCTTGAGAAGGACGGCGGGGAGATTGGCCGCGCACTGCTCCGCCTCGGCCTGAGACATGTGGAAATCCCGGCAGAGGTTCTGGAGCACCATCTTCTCTCCCGGCTGGGCGTCCAGCAGCACCAGGGAGCAGGCGGGGGCGTCGTCGGGCAGCTGGGACAGGGGATAGCCGCAGTGGACACAGGCGGAGGAGAGGTCGGAGATCTCCCTGCCGCACTCAGGGCAGCGGATCAATGCCATATCACACACTTCTTTCTCAAAACAGTTGCAATGGAAACGGGCCGATTCTTTTATCGTCTGACTTCCCGGACGACAGAGCGGCGGGCGGCCCTTTCTCTGGCTTCAGTATACCATAAAGAGGGGGAGGCTTCAAGTGCCGCAGGCTGGAAATCTGCCAGCTGCCATGCTATACTAATGCTTGTTGGAAGAAAAGACCATTATCCATCAGCAGGGAGGAGCAGGGGAGATGCAGACACAGGGAGGCCTTTTGGAGCGGATATTTCATCTCCGGGAGCAGAACACCACAGTACGGACTGAGGTTATGGCGGGCATTACCACATTTGTGACCATGGCCTATATTCTGCTCTGGGCGTTATCTCCTATGTGGTGATCCACGCCGCCTCCGGCCGGAAGAGCCGCCGGGAGGTCAGCCCCGCCATGTATGTGCTGGCCGCCCTCTTTGTGCTCAAATACGTTCTGATCTGAGGGAGAATGCCGCCCTTGACACCGGACAGGCCCCGTGATAATATACTATAACAATAGAATATCGCGAGGAACGGAAAGAGTAGCGCAGGCCTTACCGGCCAGAGAGGGACCGTCACCGGCTGAGAGCGGTCCCGCGGGAACCCCGCGCGAAGTGCGTCCGGGAGCGAGAGGGATGCAGACGCCCTCCGGCTGGCCCCGTCATCGGCCTTTGAGTGAGAAACGAGAGTGGAACCGCGGTTTTGAATCGCCTCTTGTGCCCCTTCGGGCACAGGAGGCGTTTTCTTTTATCTCCCGCCGGACAGGCGGATGGACAGGAGGTATTCCATGACCAGACTCGGCGAGACCCTGCGGGCCTATCAGGCCCGTGACCCGGCGGCCCGCAGCCGCCTGGAGATATTTCTGCTCTACCCCGGCGTCCACGCCGTCATCTACCACCGCATCGCCCACTGGCTCTACCGGCACAGGCTCTTCTTCCTGGCCCGGTGCGTGTCCCAGTGGAGCCGGTGCTGGACCGGCATCGAGATCCACCCGGGCGCCAAGATCGGCCGCAGGCTGGTCATCGACCACGGCATGGGCATCGTCATCGGCGAGACCGCCGAGATTGGGGACGACTGCCTCATCTACCACGGCGTCACCCTGGGCGGCACCGGCAAGGACCACGGCAAGCGCCACCCCACCCTGGGCAACAACGTGATGGTGTCCGCCGGAGCCAAGGTGCTGGGGCCCTTCAAGGTGGGGGACAACTCCCGCATCGCGGCCAACGCCGTGGTGCTCACCGAGATCCCGCCCGACGCCACCGCCGTGGGCGTGCCCGCCCGGGTGGTGCGCATCGCCGGCGAGCGGGTGGACTACGCCTCCCGGGTGGATCAGATCCACGTCACCGACCCGGTGCACAAGGAGCTGCAGGCCCTGTCCTCCCGGCTGGAGTGGCTGGAGCAGTTCATTGACCAGCAGGCCAAAAACGGAAATCTTTAAAACAAGGAGATTTTAAAATATGAAGCTCTACAATTCCCTGTCCCACACCAAGGAGGAGTTTGTCCCCCATGAGCCCGGCAAGGTGTCCATGTACACCTGCGGCCCCACGGTGTACCACTTCGCCCACATCGGCAATCTGCGCTCCTATATCATGGAGGACGTGCTGGAGAAGTTCCTCCGGTACGACGGGTACGACGTCACCCGGGTCATGAACATCACCGACGTGGGCCACCTGGCCTCCGACGCCGACACCGGCGAGGACAAGATGGTCAAGGGCGCCCAGCGGGAGCACAAGACCGTCATGGAGATCGCCAAGTTCTACACCGACGCCTTCTTCTCCGACTGCAAAAAACTGAACATCAAGTACCCCGACGTGGTCCAGCCCGCCACCGGCATGATCGACGACTATATCAAGGTCATCTCCAGCCTGCTGGACAAGGGCTACGCCTACCCCGCCGGCGGCAACATCTACTTCGACACCTCCAAGCTCAAGCAGTACTACGTCTTCAACGACCACGACGAGGAGAACCTGGCCGTGGGCGTCCGGGACAGCGTGGAGGAGGACCAGAACAAGCGCAACAAGGCCGACTTTGTCCTGTGGTTCACCAAGAGCAAGTTTGAGGACCAGGCTCTCAAGTGGGACTCCCCCTGGGGCGTGGGCTACCCCGGCTGGCACATCGAGTGCTCCTGCATCTCCATGAAGTACCTGGGTGAGTACCTGGACATCCACTGCGGCGGCATTGACAACGCCTTCCCCCACCACACCAACGAGATCGCCCAGTCCGAGGCCTACCTGGGCCACCCCTGGTGCAGGTACTGGATGCACGTCCACCACCTGAACACCAGCAACGGCAAGATGAGCAAGTCCAAGGGCGAGTTCCTCACCGTGTCCCTGCTGGAGGAGAAGGGCTACGATCCCCTGGTCTACCGCCTGTTCTGCCTCCAGTCCCACTACCGCAAGGGCCTGGTGTTCTCCTGGGAGAACCTGGACAACGCCCGGGCCGCCTACGACAAGCTGGTGAGCCGCGTGGCCGCCCTGAGCGGGGACGGGGACGTGGACCAGGCCGCCGTGGCCGCCGCCAGGGCCGCCTTCATCGAGGCCGTGGGCAACGACCTGAACACCTCTCTGGGCGTCACCGCCGTGTACGACGCCCTCAAGGCCGATGTCAGCGACGCCACCAAGCGGGCCATCATCGCCGATTTCGACCAGGTGCTGGGGCTGGACCTGCTGGGCCGGGCCGCCGCCCTGAAGGAGAAGGAGACCGCCCCCGTGGAGGGCGCCGAGGAGATCGAGGCCCTCATCGCCCAGCGCTCCCAGGCCAAGAAGGAGAAGAACTGGGCCCAGGCCGACGCCATCCGTGACCAACTCAAGGCCATGGGCGTGGAGATCAAGGACACTCCCAACGGCGTGGAGTGGAAGCGGATCTAAAACGAAACAGAGCAGCTTTGCCCCCTGGACTGTGCACGCAGTCCCGGGGGCTTCTGTATGCCTGCCGTTGACATAAAAGATCCGGCGGCAGATGGTTTTGCCATGCAGTTGCGCAGCAGAAAAGGAAATAGGGCTGAGGATAGATTTTTTTGTGCAAAATGCGGTTGACAGAATTGGGCTGTGCGCGTATGATATGATAACGTAATTAAATAATAACAACGTTAACAGTTAGCAAGGAAAGCTGGTGAAAAATTGGAACACAGAGAGACGGAGCGGGCCCTGTTCCGGGCGCTGCACCGGTTCGGAAAGGCAAACACCGGGCAGATTGTTGAGATGGAGGGCCTGACCCAGGGGGAGTTCTTCGGGCTGTCCATGCTGCGGGAGCACCTGAAGACCCACCCCGAGGGGATGCACGTCCGGGAGCTGGCCCAGCGCGCCCGGGTCTCGCCGCCGGGGGCGTCCCGGATGCTGCGGACCATGGAGGAGAAGGGCCTGATTGAACGGCGGGTTGACCGGAACGACCGGCGCAACACCTACATCACCCTCACCGAAGGGGGAGAGGCGGCCTGGCGGAGGACCACGGAGCGGCTCTCCACATTTCTGGACCGGGTTGTGGATAGAATGGGCCTGGAGAACGTCCAGACCATGATCGACCTGTGGAACCGGTTCTCCGACATTCTGGAGGACGAACGAGCAAAGGAGACAGAGCAGTGCTGAAATTGATACGCTATCTCAAGCAGGTGAAATGGCAGGTTCTGGCCATTGTGCTCCTGCTGGTGGTGCAGGCCTGGTGCGACCTGAGCCTGCCCCAGTACACATCGGACATTGTGGACGTGGGCATCCAGCAGGGCGGCATTGAGCACGCCGCCCCCGACCAGCTGCGGGACGAGACCATGGAGGGCCTGAAGCTCTTTATGGACGAGGACGGCTGGAGCAAGGTGGACCACGCCTATGACCTCCAGGACGGCATCTGGTATCTGGGCAAGGTGGGGGAGAGCACCCTGGAGGAGCTGGACGAGGTGTTCGGCATGCCCATGCTGATGCTCTCCGCCGCGGAGGAGCAGGGCATGGACGCCGCCGCCGTCAAGGCCATGGTGGAGTCCGGCCAGATGACCATGGAGCAGATGGAGGCCATGGCCGGTCAGGCCATCGAGAAGCTGGGCGCCCAGTCGGATATGATTGTGGAGCAGAGGGCCCTCCTCTTTGTCAAGGAGGAATACGCCGCCATGGGCCTGGATCTGGACCAGATCCAGATGAACTATCTCCTCTCCACCGGCGGCAGGATGCTGGGCATCTCCCTGCTGATGGCGGTCACTGCCATCCTGGTGGGCCTGCTGGCCTCCCGCACCGCCGCCCAGCTGGGCATGAGCCTGCGGGGCGATGTGTTCAAGACCGTCATGTCCTTCTCCAACACCGAGATTGACAAGTTCTCCACCGCGTCCCTCATCACCCGCTCCACCAACGACATCCAGCAGGTGCAGATGGTGGTGGTGCTCATGCTGCGCATCGTCATCTACGCCCCCATCATCGGCATCGGCGGCATCATCAAGGTGGCCGCCACCCACACCGGCATGGAGTGGATCATCGCCGTGGCCGTGGCCTCCGCCCTGGCGCTGGTGGCCCTGCTGATGGGCCTGGCCCTGCCCAAGTTCAAGCGGATGCAGACCCTGGTGGACAAGATGAACCTGGTCTCCCGTGAGATCCTCACCGGCCTGCCGGTGATCCGGGCCTTCAGCCGGGAGAAGCACGAGGAGAAGCGCTTTGACCTGGCCAACCTGGACCTGAAAAAGACCCAGCTGTTCACCAACCGGGTGATGACCTTTATGATGCCCATGATGATGCTGCTGATGAACGGCGTGTCCATCCTGATTGTCTGGAACGGCGGCCACGGCATCGACGCGGGCACCATGCAGGTGGGCGATATGATCGCCTTCATCACCTACACCATGCAGATTGTCATGGCCTTCCTCATGATCGCCATGATCGCCATCTTCCTGCCCCGGGCCAGCGTGGCCGCCGGGCGCATCAATGAGGTGCTCCAGACCAAGCCGGTCATCCGGGACAAGCGGAAGGTAAAGGACAATTCCAAGGAGCAGTGGCAGGGCGTGGTGGCCTTTGAGGACGTGTCCTTCCGCTACCCCGACGCGGGCGCCGACGTGCTGGAGCACATCACCTTCACCGCCAGGCCCGGCCAGACCACCGCCATCATCGGCTCCACCGGCTCGGGCAAGTCCACCCTGCTCAACCTGATCCCCCGGTTCTTCGATGTGAGTTACGGCCGCATCACCATGGACGGCGTGGACATCCGGGACCTGTCCCAGCACAAGCTCCACGCGCTGCTGGGCTATGTGCCCCAGAAGGGGGTGCTCTTCTCCGGCGACATTGAGTCCAACCTGAAGTTCGGCGGCGCGGACATCACCGACCAGGCCATGGAGGAGGCGGCGGAGATCGCCCAGGCCAGGGAGTTCATCGACTCCAAGCCAGAGGGCTACCATACCCCCATCGCCCAGGGCGGCACCAACGTGTCCGGCGGCCAGAAGCAGCGGCTGTCCATCGCCCGGGCCATCGCAAAGAACCCCAAAGTGTTCCTCTTTGACGACTCCTTCTCCGCCCTGGACTACAAGACCGACGTGGTCCTCCGCCGGGCCCTCAACGAGAAGGTAAAGGACGCCACCGTCATCATCGTGGCCCAGCGGATCTCCACCATCCTCCACGCCGACCAGATCGTGGTGCTGGACGAGGGCAGGATCGCCGGCATCGGCACCCACGAGGAGCTGATGAAGCATTGTCCCACCTATCAGGAAATCGCAAGAAGCCAGCTCTCCGCGGCTGAGTTGGGAGGTGAGGGAGCATGAGCGAAACCAGACAGAGTCATAGCGCGCCCCGCCGGGGTCCCATGGGGCACGGCGGCATGCGGGGCGGCGAGAAGGCCAAGGACTTCAAGGGTACCATCGGCAAGCTCCTGGCCTACATGGGCCGGTACAAGATCGGACTGTTCTTTGTGCTTCTCTTCGCGGCGGGCTCCACCGTGTTCAATATCTTCGGCCCCAAGATCCTGGGCAACGCCACCACTGAGCTCTTCAACGGCCTGGTGGCCAAAATCAACGGCACCGGCGGCATCGACTTCGGCCGCATCGCCCAGATCCTCCTCTTCCTCCTGGGCATGTACCTCATCGCCGCCGTCTTCAGCTCCATCCAGGGCTGGATTATGAGCGGCATCGCCCAGAAGATGGCCTACCGCATGCGCCGGGATATCTCGGAGAAAATCAACCGCATGCCCATGAAGTACTTTGAGTCCCGCACCGTGGGCGAGGTTCTCTCCCGCATCACCAACGACGTGGACACCATGGGCCAGAGCCTCAACCAGAGCATCACCCAGCTTATCACCTCGGTGACCATGATCATCGGCGTGTTCATCATGATGCTCACCATCAGCCCCCTGATGACCCTCATCGCCGTCATCATCCTGCCCGTGTCCATGCTCCTCATCAGCGTGGTGGTGAAGCACTCCCAGAAGTACTTCAAGGCCCAGCAGGAGTACCTGGGCCATATCAACGGCCAGGTGGAGGAGTGCTACTCCGGCCACAATGTCATCCGGGCCTTCAACCAGGAGGAGACCGTCAAGGCCAAGTTCGACGAGACCAACCGCATCCTGTTCCAGTCCGCCTGGAAGAGCCAGTTCTTCTCCGGCATGATGCAGCCCATCATGAACTTTGTGGGCAACCTGGGCTATGTGGCCGTGGCTGTGTCCGGCAGCATGCTGGCTGTGTCCGGCGTCATCATGGTGGGCGACATCCAGGCCTTCATCCAGTACGTGAAGAACTTCACCCAGCCCATTACACAGATCGCCCAGGTCTCCAACATGCTCCAGTCCATGGCCGCCGCCGCCGAGCGGGTCTTTGAGTTCCTGGACGAGGAGGAGGAGACCCCCGACCCCGCCCAGCCCGCCTCCCTGGCCGGCGTGAAGGGCGGCGTGGACTTCGACCACGTCCACTTCGGCTACAATCCTGACAAGATCATCATCAACGACTTCTCCGCCCACGTGGAGCCCGGCCAGATGGTGGCCATCGTGGGCCCCACCGGCGCGGGCAAGACCACCATGGTCAAGCTGCTCATGCGGTTCTACGACGTCAACTCCGGCGCCATCCGGGTGGACGGCCGCGACGTGCGGGACTTCCGCCGGGCTGACCTGCGGGAGGCCTTCGGCATGGTGCTCCAGGACACCTGGCTGTTCAAGGGCACCATCATGGAGAACATCCGCTACGGCCGCCTGGACGCCAGCGATGAGGAGGTCATCGCCGCCGCCAAGGCCGCCCACGTCCACCACTTCATCCAGACCCTCCCCGGGGCCTACCAGATGGAGCTCAACGAGGACGCAACCAACATCTCCCAGGGCCAGAAGCAGCTCCTGACCATTGCACGGGCCATCCTGGCCGACAACAAGATCATGATTCTGGACGAGGCCACCTCCTCGGTGGATACCCGCACCGAGCATCTCATCCAGGATGCCATGGCCAACCTGATGAAGGGCCGCACCAGCTTTGTCATCGCCCACCGGCTCTCCACCATCAAGAACGCCGACCTTATCCTGGTGATGAAGGACGGCGACATCGTGGAGCAGGGCAGCCATGAACAGCTGCTGGCCAAGGGCGGATTCTATGCCGGCCTGTACAACGCGCAGTTCGAGGACGTAGGGTAAACAGTAAAAACAGTAAACAGGCGGTACCCGGCAGAAAAAGCCGGGTACCGCCTGTTTTTTCACAGGTTGATTTGCTCCTGCGGGGATGGTAAACTGTATCTGTTACGCACGGGCCGCACAGATGGGCCGGCGGTGCAAATTACAACAGGGAAGGGATGGTCGTTTATGAAGATGAATCGTGTATGGAGGGTTCACGCTTCCTAACCCTCCAATTGATGTTTGGAGGAGAAGAAATGAAAGACGAAATCACCATCCGGGAAGCTGTTACCAAACAGGAAATTGCATTCTTCTGGGCGCAGCTCCGGGCCTACTTCAGCCGGGATATCTTTCCCGACCCGGACAGCGGGGAGAAGGCCCATTTCCTGGACGACCAGTACCGCAGCCATATGGACGCGCTTCATCAGCGGCAGCAGGACCGCTGCTATTACCTGCTGCTGAGCCGGAACGGGGTAGACATCGGCCTGGCGCTGCCGGTGCTGTACCACACGGAGGACGGCAAGTGCTTTCTGTGTGAGTTCTGCGTATTCCCGGAATTCCGGGGAAACGGCACCGGGACAAAATGCGGAGAGCACTTTTTGGACTGGGCCAGGTCCATGGGGGCCGCCTATGTGGAGCTCAACTATGACACGCCCCAGCGCCAGCGCTTCTGGGAACGGCTGGGCTTCCGGAGAAACGGAGCGGACGAGTGGGGCATGCCTCTGATGCTGCTGCCGCCGGAGGAGGAGCTGCCGATCCATGTCGAGTGCCTGACCGACGGCGGAGACTGGCAGCTGAAAAAGCTGGAGAACGGATTCCTCTGTGAAATCGGGGAGGACGTGCTCACGGAAGAGAAGAAACGCCGCCTGGAGCAGGCGGTTTCCAACGGGGAAATCACATACTTCCTTGCAAAGCGGGGCTACCGGGCCGTGGGGATGTGCAGCGTGGCGACTGCCTTTTCCACCTTTGCCTGCGGGGATGTGGGCACCTTTGAGGACTTCTATATTGAGCCGGTCTTTCGTGGAAGGGGCATTGCCCGGATGCTGGCGGAGGCGGCGCAGAAGTGGTGCAGGGAAAACGGCGTGGCAAGCCTGAGCGTCACCTGCGCGCCCTGCGATGAGCAGATGTACCAGGCCCTCGGGTTCCATGTCCCTTTGGGAAGGACCTGCGCATATCCGGCGGGCGGAGACTGACCGGCATGGAGGCGGAGGTTCTGCGCCTGTACAAAAGCGTGGGCTGGGCAGTCTATGCCGACGACCCCGCCATGCTGAAGGCGGCCTTTGCCGGGTCCCTGCTGGTGCTGGGGGCTTTCGTGCAGGATGAGCTGATTGGACTTATCCGGGCCGTGGGCGACGGAGTGTCCATTCTCTACATACAGGATATCCTGGTTGCCCCGGAGCACCAGCGGAAAGGCGTGGGCAGAACGCTGCTGCAAGCCATGCTTGCACAGTACCCGTCCATCTATCAGACCGTGCTGATGACGGACGATATCCCTGAGCGAGCCGCCTTCTATCGCGCCTGCGGCTTTACAGCGGCGGCCGGCGTGGGCTGCTGCGCCTTTATACGGATGCCCGGCAGGTAAAATGAAAAGCAACGGCAAATCCCACTGGGATTTGCCGTTGCTTTTGCTCTGCCGGTTACCGGCCGGCGCCCCAGAAGAACAGGGCCATGACGCCGGGACCGGTATGGGCGCCGATGATGGGGCCCATGTGGAACATGGTGATCTCCGCGTCGGGGTGCCGCTCCAGAACGGCGGCCTTCAGGAACTCGGCGTCGGAGAGACAGTCGCCGTGGCAGATGAACACCTGACGGCTCAGCTCAGGCGTCCAGTCCTTATCCATGTGGTCAATGAGGGCCAGCAGGGAGTTCTTGCGGCCCCGGGCCTTGGCGGTGTTGGTCAGGTGGCCCTCGCTGTCGCAGTGCATCACCGGCTTAATCTGGAGGGCGGAGCCCACCACGGCGGTGGCGGCGGAGATGCGCCCGCCCCGGCGCAGGTGGTTCAGGTCCTCCACCGTGAACCAGTGGGCCACGTTCTGCTTGTGGTCCTCCACCCAGGCGGCCAGCTCCTCCAGGCTCAGCCCGGCGGCCTTCTGAGCGGCGGCTCCGGTCACCAGCAGGCCCTCGCCGGCGGAGGCGGCCAGAGAGTCCACGCAGATCAGCTTTCGGTCGGGGTACTTCTCCCGCAGGTCCTCCATGCAGAGCTTCGCCGCCTGGATGGTGCCCGACAGGCCGGAGGAGAAGCAGATGTACAGTACGTCCAGCCCCTGGTCCAGGCAGCGGGTAAAGTGCTCTTCATAGACGGTGGGGTTGATCTGGGACGTGGAGCCCATCTTGCCCGCCCGCATACCGGCAAAGAATTCCTCGCCGGTAATGTTGCCTCCGGGGCCGAAGGTGTAGGGTGTGCCGCCCAGCTGGCACTCCATTGGGATAATCTCCACGCCAATCTGATTGGCCCAGGCCTCGGTCAGATCCGCAGTGGCGTCGGTGATGATCTGATAGCCGCTCATCATAACACTCCTTTATTTCCCGTGCGGCGCCCGCCGCACAAATACAATTCCGTCACTATTATACAGTCAGAATTCCCAGGCCGCAAGGACGGAAGTCCGGAGACGGAAAAATTAAGGAAATAAAGAGGGGACAAATATAAATCGTATATTTATCATGCAAAAATTCAAAATGGATAAAAAGGCATTTAGAACTCCAGCTCCTGCTGAATGGAGGTCCAGACTTTCCCGCTGGGCAGCGCGCAGCTCTCCCGCACGGCACGGACAGCCCGGCGGCGGGTCATGGGACGGGTGCCGCCTTTCACCGGCGGCCGCCCGGCAGGCTGGAGCAGCATCCGGCGCAGAGGAAAGGCCAGGAACAGCACCAGCAGGAACAGGAGAGGGAGAAGGTACCAGGTGAGATTGGGCTGGGACTGCCGGTTGGGAATGAGAGGCTGAGGGAGAGCGGGGGCGTCCATGCCGGTGGTAAAGGAAATCTGATGAGGGCCTACCGACAGCTCCACCATGTCGCCGTATTCCTCCTGGATACGGTCGGCACAGACTTCCGCCGCCTCCTGGCTGTCCAGGGTGGTGATGGTGACGTGGACGCAGGGTTGCCCGCTGACACTGAAGTCATTGCCCCGGGTGCCCAGCCCCACAGCAATGACCGGACTGCCCTCCACGCCTACCAGCTGGGCGAGGGCGCCATGGACCTCCAGCAGCTGGGCGCGGGACCAGCGGCAGGAGGCGAAGGCCAGACCGTCGGCGCTGCCCGCAGCGGCAATGATGGAGTCTATGGCGGACTGATCACCGTCCACCACCGCTACAACGACGGAGCTGGAGGTCTCATCCACCCAGACGCCGCCCACCGTATCCGGGTATCCCTCATCCTCCCAGCGGTCCACCAGGGCCAGTGCGGAGGCCGGGATATCTGTCTGTGCCTCCGCGCCGGCGGCGGGCAAAGCCAGCGCCGCCAGAAGGAGCAGTGAGAGAAACATACAGCGCAGTTTCATGGTTACCTCCATTCGTCATCCGTTCAGATAGTCCCGCACCCGCCCGATAGCGGTGTGGTAGCGCCGCAGGGCCGTGCCCAGAGGAATGCCCAGCAGACGGGCGCACTCCCGGAAGCGGAGCCCGCCGTTGAGGTGCAGGCTCACCAGTAAACGGTCCTCCTGGGAGAGCCTGTTTAATGCGGCCTCCACATCCAGCCCCAGATCCAGGTCGGGCTGGGGTACGGGCAGGCTGCCGTCCTCCAGCGGGAGGGCGGCCCTGTGGGTGCGGAGATGGTCTACCGCCAGGTTGTGGGCCACCTGAAAGACCCATGCCCTGGGGCGGGACACCTCCGGGCCAGGCGGCGTACGGTAGAGCCTGAGAAAGGTCTCCTGGAGCAGGTCCTCCGCACTCTGCCGGTCCCCCACCAGCCGGAGCAGCACAGTGTAGACCGGCGGGGACAGGGCGTCGTAGAGGGACCGGAAGGCGTCCCGGTCCCCAGCCCGCAGCGCAGAGAACAGACTGTTGAGCTGATGTTCTGTCATGGGCCGCGCCTCCCTTCCTATTCTCTATGACGAAAAGAAGCCAGGTTTTATTCGGGGAAAAAGAGAAAAATTCCGGCCCGCCGGGGAGCGCGGCGGGCCGGAAGGGGTCAGTAGGCAAACAGGGTGGGGAAACAGAGCCCGCCGTCGTTGTCCAGCATGAGGCAGTAAGCGGGCGTATCCCCGTCCCCGTCATAGAAGTAGAAGAGCTCCAGGCTGCCATGGGTGAGGTAGCAGCGGGCATAGGCGAGGCGCTCATGGGAGGTGTAGTACATCTGGGTGCTGAGGTAGGCGGTGCCGAAGAGCAGCTGATTGTGGAAATAGGACTTGGACAGGAGGGGACCGTCGTCCCAATAGGAGAAAGTCACGTCCAGCACGTCCACCGGATTGCCCGATTCATCCGTCCCGGCGGCATGGAATGCCTCCGGGTTGCCGTCGGCACGGTAGGACCAGTCGGAGCGGAGTCTGGACACCGCTTCCGAGCCGTCGGTGCCCCAGGGTGTCAGGACTGAGTAGGCGTCGGCGTTGCCCAGCAGGCCGCAGGTGTAGGGGTCTTCCCACTCTGTGGGGACGGTGGCGCCGTGGAAGCCGAAGGCGTAGATATCGGGGACGGCCAGGGGCCCATCGGCCCCCTCCCAGACATACCGGAAGCCACAGCCCTTGCCCGTCTCAGGGTCAAACCAGAGCTGGAGGTGCAGAGTATCATCCAGAGGGGTGTAGTAGACATAATAAATATCACCCCAGTCAAAGCCGTACTCGGCGAGAATCTCCGAGCGGGTGGGAGTGCGCTCAGCGGCATAATTGCCGGTGTCCTCCGCCCAGGTGGTCACCGGAATGTCGGGCAGGTCGGCGGCGGTCAGCTCCGCCGGGTCGCCGATATCCACCTCACGGTACCAGGCGCCGCCGTCCCACTGGAGGGTAACGGTCCCCATGGAAAAGTCTTCGCTGTTCCGCAGAAACAGAGACAGAACCGGGGTGCCGTACTCGTCCAGCTCCAGAGAATAGGCATCATAGGCCGCCTCATCCCCCACGGGGAGCACCCCGTCCCGGAGGAGGGAGAAGGTGTCCCAGCTGTCCGAGGTGTAGACGCACAGGGGCGGCAGACCGTAGCCGCTCAGGGTGAGGACGCCCCAGCTGCCGCAGAGCAGCAGAGAGTCCACCGTATAGAGGGCGTCGTCGGGGATATCCTCCGGGTAAGCCTGGTCATAAATCTGAGATATCTCCAGCTCACGCCAGGTCTCTCCGCCGTCCGAGGTGACGTAGATGGGCGCGTCAACAAAAAGCCCCTCGCAGAGGACGCCGTGGTCCGGGTCGGAGAAGGCGGCCCGCTCCATGTACCACTGACTGTCCGGGTGGCTGTACTCCACCCAGGTGCGGCCGCCGTCGTGAGTGCGGTAAAAATAGGTGTCCGCATTGCCCACACCGGCGCCGACGCCCACCACCGCCCAGCCCTCGCTGGCCGTGGTGAAGCCCATCTGGACCGTGGAGGCCTCCAGATCCGCCAGGGTCTCCGCCTCGTTGCGCCCGCCCATGTCCTGCCCGGCCCACTCGGCGGGCGCGGGCAGGAGGGGCAGCAGAGGGGTCAGTTCTTCCCGGCCGGGGTAGCGAAGGTAGGGCAGGCCGTCGTCCCCAAAAACGCACTCAGGCGCCTGAGCGCCTCCGTCCAGCTCCAGCAGGCCGATCCAGCTCTTGGTCACGCCGCTGGGGTACTGGTAGCTCAGCCGCAGGCCCAGCAGGCCGCCGGGGGCGTCCTCGGACAGATAGAAGGCTGTGCCGGAGGCCAGGTTGGCGTTCCCGTCCACAGACTGGACATTCAGCTGATTCAGAGGGTCGCCGATCTCTGTGTAGGTGCTCTCATTCAGGGCGTAGAGCTCCACCGTGTACCCCGCTGCGTCGGTGGGATGGGACAGGGAGATGATGGCATCCCTATCGGTGAGGACCAGGGGCTGGGTTTCCCGCAGGGTGGAAAAAGGGGTACTGTTCCGCAGAGACAGCTCCTGACCCCCTGCCACCACAGCGGGCGCTTCCCGATCCACCCCACGCAGGACAGAGGGCATCCGTACCCGGAAGGAATATCGGGCGGTGAGGGCCCGGGCGCCGCTGCCCCAGCGGGCGGTGACCACAATGCCCCGCAGCTCAGTGCCTGTGCCGCCGGCATCGGAACGGGATGAGAGGGAGAAGGCGGCAGAACCGTCCTCTCTTAACTGCAAATCCCGGGACATGGGGGCGGGCTCCGCGCCGGAGAGAAGAGAATCAGTCCCCTCCAGACTGGCCGGGGAAATTCCGGGCACAGAGAGCTGGATGGAGGTGTGGGTGGAGCCGGTGAGGAGGGGAGTGCTGTCCCAGTCGGGGGCTTCGGTTTCGGGGGAGAGGGTAATGGAGGAGCCCTCCACCGTGAGGGTCAGCTCAGGGGCGGCGTCAGGCACCTGGGCGGGATTGGCCGCCAGCATATAGCAGGAGGCCAGCAGAACCACTAAGGCCGCCGCCACCAGAGCGGCGGCGGGACGCTTCCACCGGAGGGCGCCCCGTACCCGGCCCTTCACGCCGTTTTCCCCAAAGGCCAGGGGCACCCGCAGAGGGTGGGCGGCGGCCAGGGAGAGCAGGGCGGCAGAGTAATTTTTACGGATATCCTCCGGGCTGCGGCGGAGGACGGACTCGTCGCAGGCGGCCTCCATGTCCCGGCAGGAGAGGAACCAGCTCACCCACAGGAGGGGGTTGAACCAGTGGACCGCAAGGGCCAGAAAGGCCAGCACCTTGACGATGTGGTCTCCACGGCGGATGTGGGCGCGCTCATGGAGCAGGACATACCGCCGGGTGTCCCCGCTCAGGCCCAGGGGGAGGTAGATTTTGGGCGGGAAGAAGCCCAGCACAAAGGGGGAGTCCACCCGGTCGCTCTCCCAGGCGCCGTCCGGGGTGCGAACGGCGGCGGACAGCCTCCGCCGCAGGCGCAGCCAGGACACCAGGCTCCACAGCCACAGCGCCAGCACCCCCAGGGCCCAGACGGCGGACAGGGCGGGCAGCCAGCCGGGCTCCGCGGGCTCTGCGGGTTCGGACGGGGCGGCGGGCCCGGAGACGGCTGAGGACTGGGCGCTGCCGCCCGTCTCCGGGGCGAGGGTGGGCGCGGGCCCGCCGCCGGACGCGCCGGTCTGATGGCCGCCCTGACTCTGAGGGGGGTCCCAGGCCGCGCTGTGGCTGTCCCCGTAGCCGCCGGGGAGGTCCGCCGACTGCTCCTCCGCGGCCGGGAGGAGGGAGAGCAGGCTCCAGCTGCTGGAGAAGGACACGGGGCACACCATGCGGAACAGCACCACCGCCCACAGCAGGAATACAATGGCCCGGGGGACCCGCAGCGCCCCCATGACGGCCCGGATGGCCAGCACGGCCAGGGCCGTTACGGCGGCGGTCAGGCTCATGGCCAGCACCGCCTGGAACAGGGCGGGCAGCAGGGCGGAAAACAGGTTATTCATCGCCCGCCTCCTCAATCATCCGCCGCAGCTCCTCCGCCTCTTCCTGGGAGAGCTTTTTCCCCCGCAGGAAGGCGGCCACAAAGGCGGGAAGGGAGCCGCCGAAGGATTTCTCCACCACCGCCTCGCTCTCGTACTGCTCCACCTGTTCCCGGGGCACCAGGGCGGTGACGGTGGCGCCCTCATTTTTCAGGAAGCCCCGCTGGCACAGCTTGCGGATCAGGTTGTAGGTGGTGGGCTTCTTCCACCCGAAGCGCTCCAGGCACATGCGGGACAGGGCGGTGGAGTTCACCGGCTCCTCCCGCCACACCAGGTCCATCAGCCGGTACTCGGCGTCAAACAGCTTGTAATCGTCCATGACAAGGTCTCCGTTCTCTGTGAGGTTTGTTCTGACAAATCTCCTTACAGGACTAGTTTATCGCGACAAACCTCACTTGTCAAGGGGAGAGAAAAAGATCGCAAAAAAAGCGTCCTGCGGAACCTTCCGCAGGACGCTCATGGGGGATGAGGGGATTACCGGCGGAGCCAGGCGGTAACGCCGCCCGGCTCCGCGCTTGTTTTGCCGTTGTGTTAGTCTCCGTTGTAGACAAACTCTAAGTCAAGAATTTCCTCGTCCGGTGATTTATCATGGAAGTAGTATCCGAGGACAAGGTTATCCACTACAATCTGATGGGAATCTGGATGGTTAATGACCCAGTCGGGCGACTGCGCAATCCCCCAATACAGCGTGTTTTCAGGGAGATATGAAAGGCTGGATGAACCTGTAATGCGATTGACCTGATCCAAATAATAAGACGTTGTCATGTCAAATCCGGTGTATGTTCCATCTTCGCCTTTGACGAGCAAATTTGCAGAGACCTTATCGTCTGTATTGTATAAAAAAACCAAATCAAACTCATCGTTCAAAGTTGTAAGCGCAATGATGCTTTCAACGCCGAGATCGCCGTTCCGGGAATCAATAAATTCCTCAACAGAGACGGCTGAGCTTGAAAACGGACGCTTTGACAGGAAGAACAGACATAAAATCAGAGTGCACACCGCCACACACACAGCAATCAGAAAAGTGCTCTTCTTTATATGGATTATAAGTCAACACCATCCACAATTGCAATAATAGTCCATTCATTTGCCTCAGCACCAAAGGAAATGTCGAGACCAGCTTCAGGCCCATCTTTCGATACCCCTACACTAACGGAAACATCGTCAATTACGACATCGGAATACGAGTGAGCATATGTCAGCGCAATATCAGCCTTCTGATAATAAACACTGGGCGGAACCCCGAGTCCGGTGGAACATTCAATGGATTCTGCCCAATCAGGGCCTCCAATTGAACCGATATGAGGCCCGAATTGTTCAATAAATTCCCATGAGACGAATTCAGTATCGTCCCATTCGCATAGAGAAATATCGACATCATCACCATTATTGGATGTGGCTGTTGCTTCTCGGTTAAATGCATCAAGACCTTTCGTCCAGCTTATACCGATTATATCACGGCCCCAAGATGGCCGGGTCACGCCCGCACCCCAAGAGGGACCTTTCAGCCAATCGGCCTGACCTCTGGCCACTAGATTAGTATTGTACTCAGAGACACCGCCATCAGCATACGGATATACAGCCAGTGTGAGCTTAAGCTCTCCTCTGGTTTCAACCGCAGCATCCGACGAAGCGGACGTCAGAGTTGGCTCAGTAGGAGAACCGGCAGCCCTCCAATCGGCAACCTCTTCCTTATTCATCAGACGACTATAAAGGACTTCGCCAGTTTCTGGATTATAGGCTTCTGCACAAAAAGCAGTAACTGTAATGGTGCCGAGGGGGCTCTCACTGGGCACTGATGAAGACTGAAGAGCGGGTGCAGGCCCTCCATATTCAAGGTATGCATCAGGAAATTCTGGAGAGAAAGCTGCCACAGCGATATCGTCAGTAGAATCAGTCACGGCATCCGCAGCAAAAGCAGAGGAGGTCAACGTACAGAGGATTGCGATAGACAAAAGAATCGAGAACAACCTTTTCATACATAGACTCCTTTCTCAGATGGGTTTGTTGTGACAGAGGTCTCTGCAAGATTAGTTTATCGCGATAAATTTCATTTGTCAAGCAGAGAGGAAAAGATTGTAAAAAAGCGCCCTGCGGAAGGTTCCGCAGGACGCTCAGGGGGGATGAGGGGATTACCGGCGGCGCCGGCCGTGGTAGCCGCTGCGGCGCCGGCCGCCGTAGCTCCGCCGGCCCCGGCGGCCAAAGAGGGTGAGCCGGAGCACCAGCGCCAGAATGAGGAGCACCAGCACCAGCAGGAGAATCTTTACCCACAGCTGGCTGAAGAACTTCTCAATCCGGTCCAGATTGTAGAGCAGCTCGGAGCGCTCCACCGTGTCCACGGCCACCAGATCCAGAGAACCGTAGGCCTCGCCGTTGTAGGTGAGGGTCACCTTGCCCAGGACCGTGCCCTTTTCCACCGGGGCCTCCAGAGTGTCGTAGTAGCGCTCCACCTCCTGCGCAAAGTCCTCGGCGGACACGTCGTTGGGCAGGACGGCGGAGAGGGTGCCGTTGGGCTCGGCCACCACATGGTCCACCTCGGAGAGGGTCACCGGAATGGACAGCTGGGGCTTGCTGCTGCTCATGATGGACTGGTAGGAGAAGTTGGAGAAGCCCCACTCAAGCAGCTTCTTGCTCTCGGAGAAGTGGGTGTACCCCTCGCTGCCGGTGGTGCCGGGGGTGCGCTCGCAGCCGGTGACCACGGCGATGAGGGAGCGGTCCCCCTTGGTGGCAGAGGAGGCCAGGCAGTAGCCCGCCTCGGGGGTGTAGCCGGTCTTGATGCCGGTGCAGTACTCATATGTATAGCCCGTGTACTTCCAGCTGGTGATGAGGGCGTTGGTGTCCCAGAAGGTGCGCTCCTCGCTCATGTTGGTGGCGGGAACCGTGTAGTTCATGGAGGTGACCAGCTCGCGGAAGGTCTCGTGCTTCATGGCCTCATTACAGAAGAGGTAGATGTCATAGGCTGTGGTGTAGTGGTTCTCGTCATGGAGGCCGTGGGGGTTCATAAAGTGGGTGTCCTTGCAGCCCAGCTCGGCGGCCCGCTGGTTCATCAGCTCCACAAAGGCGGAGATGGAGCCGGAGACCGCCTCGGCCAGCACGTTGCACGCCTCGTTGGCCGAGGGAATCAGGGCGCAGGCCAGCACGTCCTTCAGAGTGAGAATTTCCCCCGCCTTCAGGTTCTGGGTGGAGGCGCCCGCCATCATGCCCTCATTTACGTTTTCGCTGACCGTGATCTGCTGGTCCAGAGACAGCTCGCCCCGCTCAATGGCCTCGATGGTCAGCAGGCCGGTCATGACCTTGGTGATGCTGGCGGGATAGGTGCGCTCGTGGGAGTTGTGCTCGTAGAGAACCTCGCCGTAGGTGGTGTCCACCAGGATGGCGGACCGGGCGTTTACCACATAGTCGTCCACAGAATTGGCGGCGGCTGTGGAAAACGGAGCAAAGACGGCGCAGAGCAGCGCCAGGGTCAGGACAAAAGAAAAAACACGATTTTTTTTCATAGGAAACTCCCGCACTCTATGTTATAATATATCCCATAACGTCCCTTTGCCGCAAAAACCGGCCGTAAAAACCCGCGCTGCGGCAAAGAACGGAACAGGACAAAATGGTTACATAATTCATTATAGCAAAGAAGGACAGGCCGCGCAACGGGAAAGGTGGTTACAATTTGATGAAGATTTCCAGGCTGGAATTTGTGCTGCTTCTGCTGACAGCCGCCTGCCTTGCCTTCTTCGCCGGATGGTTCCTGGGCGGGCAGTCCGCCCCCGGGACGGTGCGGATTGCCGCCCAGCACAGCCCGCCGGCTTCTCAGGCGCCGCCGGCAGCATCCCCGGAGCCGGAAGAGACCGGGCCTGCGGCATCGGAAGCCCAGCCGCCCGCGCCGTCACCCTCCGCATCGGAGGCGCCCGGCCTGGTCAACATCAATACCGCCGGCAGCGAGGAGCTCCAGACCCTCCCCGGCATCGGGGAGAAGCGGGCGGAGGATATCATCGCCTACCGGGAGGAGCACGGTCCCTTCCGCATTGTGGAGGATATCACCGACGTCGGCGGCATCGGCGAGGGGATTTTGTCCCGGATCATCGACTACATCACCGTGGAATAAGGGCGCAGGCCCTGTGGAGGAATCAAGAAATGAAAATTCTGGTTGTGGACGACGAAAAGGTGCTGGTCAAGGGCATCAAGTTCAACCTGGAGAGCGAGGGCTACCAGGTGGAGACCGGCTATGACGGGGAGGAGGCCGTGGAGCTGGCCAGAAGCGGCGGATTTGACCTCATCATCCTGGATCTGATGATGCCCAAAATTGACGGCCTTCAGGCCTGCATGCGGATACGGGAGTTCTCCAACGTGCCCATCATTATGCTCACCGCCCGCAGCGAGGACACCGATAAGATCATCGGCTTTGAGTGCGGCGCCGACGATTACATCACCAAGCCCTTCAACATCCTGGAGCTGAAGGCCCGGGTGCGGGCCCTGCTCCGCCGGGCGGGCATGGCCGCCCAGAAGGAGAAGCGGTCCCGCCTCACCGCCGGACACATCGTCATCGACGCCGACGAGCGCTCCGCCTGGAAGGGGGAGACCCCGGTGGACCTGACCGCCAAGGAGTTCGACCTCATCGAGCTGCTCATGCGCAACCCGGGCCGGGTGTACAGCCGGGAGAACCTGCTCAATGTGGTGTGGGGCTATGAGTACGCCGGGGACTACCGCACCGTGGACGTCCACGTCCGCCGCCTGCGGGAGAAGCTGGAGCTGGACCCCGCCCGGCCCGAGTATATCCTCACCAAGTGGGGCGTGGGCTACTACTTCAAAAACAGTTAAACCAACATACAACAATGCCTCCGGAAGGAAATTTCCTCCCGGGGGCATTTTATTTTACAAACTGTTTGTCTCTATTTTACAAAAACTGCGGGGAAGGGCGGGGAAGAGGATGGTACAATATCTGCCGGAACAGAAAACTGAGTAAAAGGAGAGCCTCCATGCCATCCACTTATGCGCACAAGTATTTTGGAGACAGAATCCTGCATCGGGCCCCGCCTGCCCTGGAGGGGCTGACGCCTGCCCAGAGGGAGCTGTTTTCCATCGGCCTCCACGGGCCGGACATCCTGTTTTACTACAAGGCGCTCTCCGTCAACCGGGTCAACGCCGTGGGCTTCGGGCAGCACGAGAAGCCGGCCGCCGAGTTTTTCGGTCCGGCCGCCGCCCTGGTACGGGCCATGCCCGCCGGGGAGAGAGGGCCAAGCCGGGCCTATCTCATGGGCTTTCTCTGCCACTTTGCCCTGGACAGCGCCTGTCACGGGTACATTGAGCGGAAAATCCACGTCAGCGGGGTCACCCACACGGAGATCGAAGGAGAGTTTGACCGCTGTCTCATGGCCGAACAGGGACTGGACCCGGTGCGGCAGGACCTGACCGGACACATCTGTCCCACAGCGGAGCACAGCCGGGTCATCGCCCCATTCTTTCCCACCGTCACGCCGAAAGAGGTGGAAAAATCCCTGCGGAGCATGATTTTCTATAACCGTCTGCTGGTGGCTCCGGGCTTCTGGAAGCGGAGCCTGGTAAAAGGCGTGCTCAAGCTGTCGGGCAACTACACCGAGATGCACGGCCTGCTCATCAACTCACAGCCCGATCCCCGCTGCGCCGACAGCTGTGTCCGCCTGAAAAAGCTGATGGACCGGGCGGAGGAGCAATGCCTGGCGCTGATGGAGGGCTACCTGCCCTGCCTGGCGGAGGAGCGGCCCCTGCCTGTAGGGCTGGAGCCCACCTTCGGCCCCGGAGCCAACTGGCAGAAGATCCCTGTGCTGAGTCTGGAAAAGGAGCTTGTTTATGAAGTTTAAACTGCGGCCCCTGGAGCGCAAATGGGTGCTCTACGATGTGGGCAATTCCGCCTTTACCCTGCTGGTATCCACCATCATGCCCATCTACTTCAACAGCCTGGCCGACGCGGAGGGGCTCTCCGAGGTGAGCTATCTGGCCTACTGGGGCTACGCCACCTCCATCGCCACCCTGATGGTGGCGCTGTGCGGTCCGGTGCTGGGCACCATCTCCGACTTCCCCGGCTGGAAAAAGAAGCTCTTTTCCGTCTCCGTACTGGTGGGGGCCCTGGGCTGCGTGGGCCTGGGTGTCATGTCCTCCTGGCTTTGGTTCCTGGTGCTCTTCGTCCTGGCCAAGTCGGCCTACTCGGTGAGCCTGGTCATCTACGACTCCATGCTTACCGACATCACTGAGGCTGAGCGAATGGACAAAGTGTCCGCCAACGGCTATGCCTGGGGCTACATCGGCAGCTGCATCCCCTTTGTCCTCTCCCTGGTGCTGGTGCTGTGCTATGAGTCCCTGGGCATGTCCATCAACGTGGCCATGGCGCTGGCCTTCCTGCTCATTGCGGCGTGGTGGCTGCTGCTGTCCGTACCTCTGTGGCGGTCTTATGAGCAGAAGCACTCCGTCCCTGCCCAGGGCAGCCGCCTGGGCGAGAGCTTCCGCCGCCTGGGCGGCGTGTTCTCCGAGCTCTCTCACAACCGGAAGGCCCTCTTCTTCCTCATCTCCTTCTTCTTCTACATTGACGGTGTATACACCATCATCGATATGGCCACCGCCTATGGCACGGCCCTGGGCCTGGACACCACGGGGCTGCTGCTGGCCCTGCTGGTGACCCAGATTGTGGCCTTCCCCGCCGCCCTCCTCTTCGGTCGCCTCACGGAGCGGTTCTCCTCCGCAAACCTTATTCTGGTGTGTATCGGCGCCTATTTCCTCATCACCATCTATGGCATGTGGATGAAGGCGCAGTACCAGTTCTGGGTGCTGGCCGTGTGTGTGGGTATCTTCCAGGGGGCCATCCAGTCCATGTCCCGGGCCTACTTTGCCCGCCTGATTCCCCCGGAGAAGTCCGGCGAGTACTTTGGCCTGTACGATATCTGCGGAAAAGGCGCCTCCTTCCTGGGCACCATCACCGTCTCCGCTGTGAGCCAAATTACCGGCAGCGTCAACCTGGGCGTGGGAGCCCTGGCATTTATGTTCGCCGTGGGCGCGGCTTTCTTTATCCAGACAGTGCGGCAGGTGTCTCCCAACGAAAGAAAAGAGGCCATTCCGGCCCGGTAGCGTCAAAACACAGCAGCCCATCAGGGGCTGCTGTGCCGTGAGCGGCTGAAAAAACAATAAAAAGCGGGTGTGTTTTGCCGGGAATCCGGCAATGAACTGCACCCCATTTGTTAGACAGTATGATATACTGAAAATAACAAGTGGGGTGATTTATTATGCCGAAAGGAATACCAAACAAACGCTATACAC
>CAJFTA010000020.1 GCA_904419835.1 uncultured Pseudoflavonifractor sp.
TTGAAGTGCTTGCTCTTGGCGCCCCAGTAGCCCTTGGCCAGCTTGAGGACCTTATTTCTTCTCTTGCGCGTCATCATCGCGCCTTTAACTCTAGCCATTTGTCAAAAGCCTCCTATGTTATGAGTAAAAGGTAGTATTCTTATTTGTAGGGAATCATGCGCTTGATGGCGGACTCGTTGGTCTTGTCCGCGTAAGCGCCGGCGCGGAGGCCTCTCTTGCGCTTGGTGTCCTTGCCGTGGCCGTTGAGCAGGTGGGACTTAAAGGCGTGGGCGCGCTTGACCTTGCCGCTCTTGGTGAGGTTGAAGCGCTTCTTGGCGCCGCTGTGGGTTTTGAGCTTAGGCATTTTCGTGATCTCCTTTACTGTTAAATACCTGGGACAGCCGCCGGGACGGCGGTTTTACTTCTTGGCGTCCTTACCGACCTTGGAGGACAGGAAGATGGACATGTGCCGTCCGTCCAGCTTGGGGTCCTTGTCCAGCGTGGCCACCTCGGCGCACTGCTCGGCAAACTTGAGCAGCAGGTCCCTGCCAATCTCGGTATGGGCCATCTCACGGCCGCGGAAGCGGACCGTCACCTTGACCCGGTCGCCGTCGGAGAGGAACTTCTGCGCATTGCGGACCTTCACATTGAAGTCGTTGACGTCAATGCCGGGGGACATGCGCACTTCCTTAATTTCCACCACGCGCTGGTTCTTCCGCGCCTCCTTCTCCCGCTTCTGCTGCTCGAACTTGAACTTGCCGTAGTCCATGAGCTTGCAGACCGGGGGGACCGCGGTGGGAGAGATCTTGACCAGGTCCAGGCCCTGCTCCATGGCCTTCTCCAGAGCCTCTCTGGCGGACATAATGCCCAGCTGCGCGCCGTCGGCGCCGACCAGACGGACTTCTCTGTCCCGAATCTCCTCGTTGAGCTGATGACCCTGTTTGCTGATGGGAAAGCACCTCCAATTCGTTAAGTGAGCCAAGCCTGCACCTGGCTGAAACCGCAAAAAAGCGGCTACCAACCGGTACCCGCGTCCAACATAACAACACCCGCCGCATCAAAGGCGGCGCGCGATGAACCATGTTGACCTCTTTGCCTGTGGCTGGAGGTGAGGACGGCGGTACCGCTCCTGCTTTATTGTGCGTTAGCAGTATATCAGCAATGAGCAGACTTGTCAAGCAAAAAATTGAGAAGAAATTACGCCGTTATTCTGGATGAACAGGAAAAATGTGGCCAAAAGACGGAAAGAGCTGTATCATTTGTTCAAAACGCTCGACCCAATGAAAAATCATCCCGTGTAACTTGTAAAAAATTCGGGCTAAAGAGTCAAATGACGATTGCTCTTTGGTAAAGTCTGCGTTATAATAGGCTTGCAAGCCCAGGGAGGGACGGAGAAGTGTCTGTTGCCGAACTGGGCCATCTGTTTCTTGATTGAAAGGAAGGTAGATCACATTGAAGAAGTCTCGTAAGATCCTGGCTCTTGTTCTGTCTCTGGCGATGGTCTTTGCGCTGGCCGCCTGCGGCAACCAGCAGACCGGCGGAGACACCAACACCCCCGCTCCCTCCGGCAGCCAGCCCGTGGAGAACAGCCAGACCCCCGCTACCGAACCCGGCGGCGATGAAACCGTCGCCACCGATGTTAAGGTGGCCATGATCACCGACTACGGCGACATCACCGACCAGTCCTTCAACCAGACCACCTACGAGGCCTGCAAGGCCTACTGCGACCCCGCGGGCATCCCCTTTGAGTACTACAAGCCCGCCGGCGACTCCACCCCCGAGCGTGTGGCCATGATCGACGCCGCTGTGGCCGACGGCTACAACGTCATCGTGATGCCCGGCTACGCCTTCGCCGAGGCCATCAAGGAGACCGCTGAGATGTACCCCGAGACCACCTTCATCGCCCTGGACGTTGGCGAGGCCGACCTGGGCGCTGACTACGTGGTTCCCTCCAATGTGTACTGCGCCGTATACCAGGAAGAGCTGTGCGGCTACATGGCCGGCTACGCCGCTGTGAAGCTGGGCTACACCCACCTGGGCTTCCTGGGCGGCATGGCTGTGCCCGCTGTCCAGCGCTACGGCTACGGCTACATCCAGGGCGCTGACGCCGCCGCCGCTGAGACCGGCGCCGACGTGACCCTGGAGTATGTCTACGGCAACCAGTTCTTCGGCGACGCCGACATCACCGCCTACATGGACAACTGGTATCAGTCCCTGGGCGTTGAGGTCGTGTTCGCCTGCGGCGGCGGCATCTACACCTCCGCTGCCGAGGCCGCTGCCAAGGCCGGCGGCAAGGTCATCGGCGTGGACGTGGACCAGGCCGGCATCATCTCCGCCTACGGCGATGATATGACCGTCACCTCCGCCATGAAGGGCCTGGCCAACACCACCCAGCACCTGCTGGATGAGGTTGTCAACGGCAACTTCGCCAACTACGGCGGCAAGATCGAGACCCTGGGCCTGGTGTCCGGCGACGATCCCACTGCCAACTACGTCCAGCTGCCCATGGAGTCCACCCAGTGGGGCGACGGCTTCACCCAGGACGACTACAAGGCCCTGGTGAAGGCCATGTTCGACGGCGAGATCACCGTCTCCAACGACGTGTCCGTGGAGCCCGCTGCCAACGCTACCACCATCACTGTCAACAGCTACAGCAACATCAAGTAAGAAACAGATGCCGAAGAGAGGGCGGGCCCGGTCCCGCCCTCTTTTTTTGGGCAGACCACTATGCACAAAAGAACTGTGAATTTTTCCGGAAAAATCCGTCAAATTTCCTTGGAAGAAACCGATAGATATTGTATAATAGTATTGCCAATGCAGCGCAAGGCGGCTTTGCCCTCCGGCAGAGGGCCGGCGCGGAATTATACATGAGGGGGAGGTCGTCGGCTTGGAACAAGCATATGCTATCGAAATGCTGAACATCACCAAGAAGTTTCCCGGCATCATCGCAAACGACAACATTACGCTCCAGTTAAAAAAGGGAGAAATCCACGCCCTTCTGGGCGAGAACGGCGCGGGCAAGTCCACCCTGATGAGCGTGCTCTTCGGGCTCTATCAGCCTGAGGAGGGCACCATCAAGAAGGACGGCCAGGTGGTCTCCATCAAGAACCCCAACGATGCCAACGACCTGGGAATCGGCATGGTGCATCAGCACTTCAAGCTGGTGGAGGTGTTCTCCGTCCTGGACAACATCATCCTGGGCGTGGAGCCCACCAAGGGCCCCTTCCTGAAGAAGGACGAGGCCCGGAAAAAAGTGGTGGCCCTCAGCGAGAAGTACGGGCTGAAGGTGGATCCGGACGCCATGGTGGAGGACATCACCGTGGGTATGCAGCAGCGCACCGAGATTCTGAAGATGCTCTACCGGGACAACGAGATCCTCATCTTTGACGAGCCCACCGCCGTGCTCACCCCTCAGGAGATCGACGAGCTGATGGAGATCATGCGGGGTCTGCGGGCGGAGGGGAAGAGCATTCTGTTCATCACCCACAAGCTCAACGAGATCATGGCCGTGGCCGACCGCTGCACCGTCCTGCGCAAGGGCAGGTATATCGGCACCGTGGACGTGGCACACACCACCAAGGAGGAGCTGTCCAAGATGATGGTGGGCCGGGACGTGGACTTTGTGGTCCACAAGGAGCCCGCCAAGCCCGGCCAGGTGGTGCTGGACGTGAAGGGGCTGACCGTGGCCTCCAAGGTCCACAAGAACAACGCCGTAAAGAACGTGTCCTTCCAGGCCCGGGCCGGGGAGATTGTCTGCATCGCCGGCATCGACGGCAACGGCCAGAGCGAGCTGGTGTACGGCCTGACCGGCATCGAGCCCATCGTCTCGGGCACGATTACCCTCAAGGGCCAGGACATTACCAACGCGCCCATCCGCAAGCGCTCCACCTCCGGCATGAGCCATATCCCCGAGGACCGGCACAAGTACGGCCTGGTGCTGGACTACACCCTGGAGGACAATATGGTGCTCCAGCGGTACTTTGAGCCCGAGTTTGTCCACGCCGGCTTTATGAAGCGGAAGGCCATCCGGGCCTATGCCGAGCGGCTCATTGAGCAGTACGACGTCCGCTCCGGCCAGGGGCCCATCACCATCGCCCGCAGCATGTCCGGCGGCAACCAGCAGAAGGCCATCGTGGCCCGGGAAATCGACAGGAACCCCGACCTGCTCATCGCCGTCCAGCCCACCCGCGGCCTGGACGTGGGCGCCATCGAGCACATCCACAGCCAGATCGTGGCCCAGCGGGACGCCGGCAAGGCCGTCCTCCTGGTCAGCCTGGAGCTGGACGAGGTCATGGCCCTCAGCGACCGGATTCTGGTCATGTACGAGGGCGAGATTGTGGGCGAGCTGGACCCCAAGACCACCACGGTGGAAGAGATGGGCCTGTATATGTCGGGCGCCAAGAGGGAGGGGAAATAAAGGATGAAGCAAGGAAACAAGTCCGGTTCCATCTGGAAGAACAAAGGCTTTCAATCTCTGGCGGCCTCGCTGCTGTGCATCCTGATTGGACTGCTGGTGGGCTACATCGTCCTGCTCATCATCAATCCCGCCGGCGCGACGGAAGCCATCAAGACCATTGTAGAGAACTTCCTCTACTATCCCACCCCCGCGGCGCAGCTGAAGTACCTGGGCAACACCCTGGTCAAGACCGTGCCCCTCATTATGTGCTCCCTGTCCATCCTGTTCGCCTATAAGGTGGGCCTGTTCAACATCGGCGCCGCCGGACAGTACGTGGTGGGCGCGGGCGCCAGCCTCTACTGCGCCCTGGCCCTGGGCATGCCCTGGTATGTGTGCCTCATCGCCGCCGTCATCGCCGGCTGCATCCTGGGCGGCATCTCCGGCGCCCTGAAGGCCTACTGCAACGTCAACGAGGTTATCTCCTGCATCATGCTCAACTGGATCAGCCTCTATGCGGTCAACATGCTGCTCTCCAACGTGAAGGAGACTGCCAGCCCCTATACCCTGACCCTCTCCAGCACCAACGAGAGCGCCCTTCTGCCCGGCCTGGGCCTGGGCAGCTTCTTCAGCAACAACCAGTACGTGACCATCGCCATCCCCCTGGCCGTCATCATCTCCATCGTGGTGTGGGTGGTGCTGGAAAAGACCAAGTTCGGCTATGAGCTCAAGGCCACCGGCTTCAACAAGTTCGCCGCCAAGTACTGCGGCATGAAGGAGAAGCGCAACATCATCCTCACCATGGTCATCGCCGGCGGCCTGGCCGCCATGGGCGCGGGCCTGTTCTACCTGACCGGCTTCGAGCAGTGGCAGACCACCGCCTCCGCCGTGCCCGCCATGGGCTTCAACGGCATCGCCGCCGCCTTCCTGGGCGGCCTGAATCCCATCGGATCCATCTTCTCCTCCTATTTCATCCAGCACATCACCAACGGCGGCGCCTACGTGGACAAGACCATGTACTCCGCCCAGATTGCCGACTTTATCTCCGCCCTGATTATCTACCTGTGCGGCTTCGTGCTGTTCTTCAAGAGCTTTATGGACAAGCGGGCTGACCGCAGGGCGGAGGCCAAAGCCCTGGCGGCCAAGCAGGCCGCTGAAAATGGGGAAGGAGGGGACAAGTAATGGTACTGCTCATTCAGTATACGCTGATTTTTGCCTCCGTCCTGATCCTGGTGGCGCTGGGAGGCTGCTTCTCGGAGCATTCCGGCGTCATCAACATCGGCCTGGAGGGCATCATGGTCATGGGCGCCCTGGGCGGCGCGCTGATGATGAAATTCCTGCCCGCCGGCACCTCCGCGCCGGTGATGATCCTGCTGGTGGTCCTGGCCGCCATGGGCCTGGGCCTGGTGTACTCCCTGCTGCTGGCCGTGGCCGCCATCAACTTCAAGGCGGACCAGACCCTGGTGGGCACCGCCATGAACCTGCTGGGCACCGCTGCCGCCACCGTGTTCGTCAAGGCCATGAACACCGCGGAGAACGTGAACAACGTCTCCTCCACCATCCAGTATATTGAGCCCAAGAAGGCCTTTATCGTCAACATCGCCGGCTTTGAGTTCAACTGGTTCATGCTCCTGGCCCTCATCGCCCTGGTGCTGGCCTATGTGACGCTGTACAAGACCCGCTTCGGCCTGCGGCTGTGCGCCTGCGGCGAGCACCCCCAGGCGGCCGACTCCGTGGGCATCAACGTGTACAAGATGCGCTATGCCGGCGTGCTTATCTCCGGCGTGCTGGGCGGTCTGGGCGGCATCGTCTATATCACCGCCGGCGTCAGCGAGTGGAAGTTTGAAAATGGCGTGGCCGGCTTCGGCTTCCTGGCTCTGGCCGTCATGATCTTCGGCCAGTGGAAGCCCACCCGCATCGCCCTGGCCGCCCTGGTGTTCGGCCTGTTCCGGGCCCTGGGCAACGTGTACACCGGCTTCGACTTCCTGGCTGCCCTCAACCTGCCCAGCAGCGTGTACAACATGCTGCCCTATATCATCTCCCTGGTCATTCTGGCCTTTACCTCCAGCAAGTCCCGCGCACCCAAGGCCGAGGGCGTTCCCTACGACAAGGGACAGCGCTGACCGCGCGCAATTCCGCTTCGCACGAGAGGCCGCCGCCCATTCGGGCGGCGGCCTCTGTGTGTCGAAAAACCTTCCCGAAAGGAAAGCCTCGCAGAGTTTCGTCATCCGCAGATGACGGAATCAAATGAAAATCTGTCATTTTCGGGGACATGCGCCTCGAAAATGACACTTCTCATGAAATTTTTGCCGACAATTTCATTAGAAATCGAGGCGAAAATTTCATGAAGCTCCCTCGAAAAAGTGGCTTCCGCCACTTTTTCGACAGTCTCAGGCCGCCGCCCATCCGGGCGGCGGTCTTTTGCCGTTCCAATGACAGGTGTCAGAGACCTGCCGCGTCAAAAAACAGGGGGGAGAAATTTGTCTACGAAAGGTTGACATCCACATGTGATGCGGATACAATAATTGCGTATGCAATAATAAGAACTGCAATTGAGGAGGGACGGCCTGTGCTTCTGCGGATCTTTTCCTACCTGAAGCCCTACCGGAAACAGACCATACTGGCGGTGCTCTGCATCGCCATTGAGGCGGTTTTTGAGCTCATCATCCCCTTCCTGATGGCGGACATCGTGGATGTGGGCGTCAAAAACGGGGACATGGCGTACATCTTCACCCGGGGGGCCATGATGGGCGTGTGCGCTCTGCTGGCCCTGCTCTTCGGCGCGGGCAGCGCCCGGTTCGCGGCCGTCTGCGGACAGGGGCTGGGGGCTGAGCTGCGGAAGGAGGAGTACCGCAAGATCCAGGCCTTCTCCTTTGCCAACACCGACCGGTTCCAGACCTCATCCCTGGTCACCCGGCTCACCAGCGACGTGACCGCCGTGCAGAACGCGGTGGCCACCGGCCTGCGGCCCGCTGTCCGGTCCCCCATTATGATGGTCATGGCCCTGGGCCTGTCCTTCCGCATGAGCCCCAGGCTGGCGGTGGTATTCCTGGTGGCGGCCCCGCTGCTGGGCGTCCTGCTGTGGCAGATCGTCAGCCGGGTGCGGCCCATGTACGGCAGGATGCAGGGGGCCATGGACCAGGTCAACCGGATCATCCAGGAGAACCTGACCGCCATCCGGGTGGTGAAGGCCTGCGTCCGGGGCAGCTACGAGGTGGAGAAGTTCGAGGAGGTCAACCGGAACCTGCGGGACACCACTGAGCGGGCCTTCCGGCTGGCGGCGCTGAACATGCCCGCCATGCAGCTGGTCATGTACGGCACCATATTGTCCATCCTCTGGTTCGGCGGGCGGCTGACCATGGTGGGGGGCATGGAGGTGGGGGACCTGACCGGCTTCCTCAGCTATGTGCTCCAGGTGCTCAACTCCCTGATGATGCTCTCCTCTGTCTTTCTCATGCTCACCCGGTCCCTGGCCTCCTGCCGCCGGATTCTGGAGGTCATGGACGAGAAAATCGACATCACCGAGACCCCCGGCGTCACCGACCCGGACGCCAGGGTGGAGCGGGGCGAGATTGTGTTTGACGACGTATCCTTCCGCTACCGGGAAGGGGAGGGGGAGAACGTGCTGGACCACGTGTCCTTCCGCATTGAGGCGGGGCAGACGGTGGGCATCCTGGGCCAGACCGGCTCGGCCAAGTCCACCCTGGTCCAGCTCATCCCCCGGCTCTACGACGTCACCGGCGGCGCGGTGTACGTGGACGGCCGGAATGTGAAGGAGTACCCCCTGGAGCACCTGCGGGACGCCATCGCCATGGTGCTCCAGAAGAACACCCTCTTCTCCGGCACGGTGAGGGACAACCTCCGCTGGGGCAACGACCACGCCACCGACGAGGAGATTGACGCGGCCTGCCGCATCGCCTGCGTGGACGAGTTCCTCGACCGGCTCCAGAACGGGTACGACACCGAGCTGGGCCAGGGGGGCGTCAACGTGTCCGGCGGCCAGAAGCAGCGGCTGTGCATCGCCCGGGCCGTCCTGAAAAATCCCAAGGTGCTCATCCTGGATGACTCCACTTCCGCCGTGGACACGGCCACTGAGGCAAAAATCCGCCGGGGCCTGGCGGGCGGCCTGCCCGGCGCCACCAAAATTATCATCGCCCAGCGGGTGACCTCCGTCCAGGATGCAGACCAGATCCTTATTTTGGAGGACGGGAAGATCAGCGCCGTGGGCACCCATGAGAGCCTGATGGCCTCCAACCCCTTCTACCAGGGGCTCTATCACTCTCAGCAGAAAGGAGCGCTGGAATAATGGCTGCGATGGTAAGAGGCCGTGGGCCCAAGGACACCAAAAAGACCGTGGGCCGGCTTATGCGCTACCTGGGCCGGCACAAGCTGGCCCTCATCGCCGTGGCGGTGATGGTGTTCATCGGCAGCGGCGCCAACATCTTCGGCACCTATCTGCTCAAGCCGGTTATCAACCGGTTTGTGCTGACCGGAGATGTGGGCGGACTGGCGGTCATGCTGCTGATGATGGGGCTGATGTACCTGGCGGGGGCTGCCGCCACCTGGGGGTATAACCAGCTTATGGCCCACACCGGCCAGCAGGTGGTGGCGGAGATCCGCTCCGACCTGTTTGCCCACGTCCAGACCCTGCCCCTGCGGTACTTTGACGGGCATACCCACGGCGAGCTGATGAGCCGCTTTACCAACGACGTGGACACCCTCACCAACATGCTCAACAACTCCTTCACCATGATCATCCAGAGCGCCATCATGGTAGTGGGCACCATTACCATGCTGCTGGTGCTAAATTTCCAGCTGTCCCTGATTGTGGTGGCCTTCCTGGCGGCCATGGCCCTGTTCATCCGCTGGAACGGCAGACGCAGCCGCCGGTACTACAACGAGCAGCAGGCCCGGCTGGGCGAGCTGAACGGCTTCATTGAGGAGATGGTCTCCGGCCAGAAGGTGGAGAAGGTGTTCAACCATGAGCCCCAGGACTTTGAGGCCTTCTGCCGCAAAAACGAGGACCTGCGGAAGGCGGCCACCAAGGCAGCCACCTACTCGGGCATGACGGTGCCCACCATCGTCAGCCTGTCCTATTTCAACTACGCCGTATCCGCCTGCGTGGGCGGCATGTTCGTCCTCTCCGGGCTGATGGACCTGGGCAGCCTGTCGGCCTACCTGGTGTACGTCCGGCAGAGCGCCATGCCCATGAACCAGTTCACCATGCAGGTCAACCTGCTCATGGCGGCCCTGGCGGGCGCGGAGCGGATCTTTGAGATGATGGAGGAGGAGCCCGAACCGGACGAGGGCAGCGTGACCCTGTGCCGGGCCCGGGAGAACAAGGACGGCGCCCTCACCGAAGCCTCCTCCGGCATCTACGCCTGGCGGGTGCCACAGGCCGACGGGACGGTCAGGCTGGTGCCTCTGCGGGGGGACGTGCGGTTCCACAACGTGGTGTTTGGGTACAACAGCAAAAAGACCATCCTCCACGGCATCGACCTCTTTGCAAAGCCGGGGCAGAAGATCGCCTTTGTGGGCTCCACCGGCGCGGGCAAGACCACCATCATCAACCTCATCAACCGGTTCTACGAGCTCAACGAGGGCTCCATCACCTACGACGGTATCGATGTGCGGGACATCCGCAAGGACGACCTGCGCCGGTCCATGGCCATGGTCATCCAGGACGCCCACCTCTTCACCGGCACCATTCTGGAGAACATCCGGTACGGCAGGCTGGACGCCACCGACGAGGAGGTGAAGGAGGCGGCCAGGCTGGCCAACGCCGACTCCTTTATCCGCCGCCTGCCCGACGGGTACAACACCATGCTCACCTCCGACGGCGCCAACCTGTCCCAGGGCCAGCGCCAGCTGCTCACCATTGCCCGGGCCGCTGTGGCGGCGCCGCCGGTGCTGGTGCTGGACGAGGCCACCAGCTCGGTGGACACCCACACTGAGCAGCTCATTGAGCAGGGCATGGATCGGCTCATGGAGGGGCGCACCGTGTTTGTCATCGCCCACCGGCTCTCCACCGTCCGCAATGCCCAGGCCATCCTGGTGCTGGAGCAGGGGCGGATTATCGAGCGGGGCAGTCACGAGGAGCTGCTGGCCCAGAAGGGCCGGTATTACCAGCTCTATACCGGCCAGTTCGAGCTGGAGTGAGGGGGGAGCGCCATGGAAAATCCCGCGCTGCGGACACTTTTGTTTCAGATGGAGCTCAGCCGCCGGAGGCTGATCCAGCCCTGGTTCTCCGCCCTGGGGCTTACGCTGGGACAGGGACAGCCCCGGATCCTCGCCCGGCTCCTCCAGGGGGACGGCCTGACCCAGCGAGAGCTGGCCGACGCCTGCGCCCTGGACGCCGCCACCCTCTCCCGAACCCTGGACCGGCTGGAGGAGATGGGGCTCATCCGCCGGGAGGAGAACCCGGACAGCCGGCGGTCCTACCTGGTCCGCCTCACCGCCGCCGGGCGGGAGAAGGCCGCCCAGGTGCAGGAGGGCTTTGACCGGCTGGAGGAGCTGCTCTGTCAGGGCTTTTCCCAGGCGGAGCTGGAGCGGCTCCGGCGGGATTTGGAGCGCGTCCGGGCCAATATGGACCGGTGCGAGGCCCTGTTTGAGGGAAAATCCACCTGACAAGTGGGAAAACATTTTACAAAATGGCCAATCAGCGGTATAATAATGCCTGCCGGACCTGCGGGAAAGCGCGGTCCGGCAGGTATTTTATTGGCGAGGTATTTCCATGAAGAAACTCATTCCCCTGTTCCTGAGCCTGGCGCTGCTGCTGTCCGGCTGCGGCCCTGCCTCCGCCCCGGCGGAGGAGGACGGCACGCTGACCGTGGCGGCCATGACCTACCCCCTCTATCTCTTCACCAGCCGGGTCATCGAGGGCGCCCAGGGGGTGGAGGCGGCGGCGGTCATCAACCAGCCCATGAGCTGCCTCCACGACTACACCCTGACCGTCAACGACATGAAGGCCATCCAGGGCGCCGACCTGCTCCTGCTCAACGGCGTGGGCCTGGAGGACGCCATGTCCGCCGCCATCGAGTCCAGCGGCGTGCCCACGGTGGACTGCTCCGCGGGCGTGTCCCTGCTCCACTACGGGGAGAGCGCCGAGGAGCACGCCGAGCACGGCGACGGGGAGGACCACGGCGGCCACGACCACGGCGAGTACGACCCCCACATCTGGATGGACCCGGCCCGGGCCGCCGTGATGGTGGAGAACATCGCCGCCGCCCTCTCCCAGGCCGACCCGGACAACGCCGGCCTGTATGCGGACAACGCCGCAGCCTACGCCGACGAGCTGACCGCCCTGAAGGACGAGCTGCGGGACAGGCTCTCCGGCCTGGAGCCCAGGGAGCTCATCACCTTTCACGAGGGCTTCGGCTACTTTGCCGACGCCATGGGCCTGACGGTGGTCAAGGCCATTGAGGAGGAGGCGGGCAGCGAGGCCAGCGCCAGGGAGCTGGTGGAAATTCTGGACTTGATTGAGCAGTACCATCTGCCCGCCATCTTCACCGAGGCCAACGGCTCGGATGCCACCGCCAACGCGGTGTCCCGGGAGACGGGGGTCAGGGTGGCCCAGCTGACCATGCTGATGAGCGCCGAGGCGGTGCCGGCGGACAGCGCCGACCCCTACCGGGCCGGGCTGGAACAGAATGTCAACGCAATCCTGGAGGCCTATGAATGAGAAAACCAAAGCATGAAATCCAGGGCGCCGGCTGCGCCGGCGCCTGCTGCCTCCGGGTGGAGCGCCTGGGGGTGGACATGGGGGGAACGGACATCCTCCGGGATGTGAGCTTCCACCTCCACTGCGGCCAGATTGTGGCCCTCATCGGCCCCAACGGCGCGGGAAAGAGCTCCCTGTTCAAGGCCATACTGGGCCAGATTCCCCACAGCGGCGCCATTGAGTTCCAGCAGGCGGGAGGAAAGCACACACGTCCCCTGATCGGCTATGTGCCCCAGTCTCCCGCCTTTGACCGGGGGGACCCGGTGAGCGTGTTCGACTTCTTCTCCGCCGCCATCTCCTCCTATCCGGTGTTCCTGCCCACGCCCAAGAGCCTGCGCAGGCGGGTGCTCTCCTGCCTGGAGCGGGTCCACGGGGCCGACCTCATCGACAAGCGCATGGGCGCCCTGTCCGGCGGCGAGCTCCAGCGGGTGCTCATGGCCATGGCCCTGGAGCCCCTGCCCCACATCCTGATTCTGGATGAGCCCCTCTCCGGCGTGGACATTGACGGCGAGCGGCAGCTGCTGGATATGCTGGACGAGATCTGCACTCAGTACGACCTGTCCATCCTCCTGTCCACCCACGACTTTGCCACCCTGGAAGAGTACGCCGACCAGGTGATCCTCCTCAAGTCCACGGTGCTGAAGGTGGGCACCCCTGCGGAGGTCCTCTCCTCGAAGGAGTTCAAATCCGTGTTCCACCTGGACCTGGGAAAGGGGGCGGGCGCGTAATGGAGCTGTGGTATCAGATTGTATCCATCCTGCCCTTTGAGTGGGCCGGGCCTGACGGGCTGGTGTTCATGAAGAACGCTCTGCTGGCGGTGCTGGTCATCTCGCCCCTGTTCGGATTGCTGTCCACCATGGTGGTCACCAACCGGATGTCCTTCTTCTCCGACGCCCTGGGCCACTCCGCCTTTACCGGCATGGCCATCGGCGCCATCTTCGGCTTTGTGGACCCCATGTGGTGCGCGGTGGTCTTTGCCATCGCCTTCTCCCTGCTCTTCACCCTGGTGCGCCACCGGACCCACATGGCCAGCGACACGGTCATCGGCGTCTTTTCCTCCACGGCGGTGGCCCTGGGCATTTTCCTGGCCACCCTGGGGGGCAGGAGCTTCACTAGGTTCAACAACCTGCTCATCGGCGACATCCTCAGCGTGGAGCCGGGCAAGATCGGCCTGCTGGCCCTCATCCTGCTGCTGGTAATCGCGCTGTGGCTGGCGTCCTTCAACCAGCTGATGCTCTCCTCCATCCACCCCGCCCTGGCGGACAGCCGGGGCATCAAGGTGTTCTGGCAGGAGGCGGTGTTCTCCGCGGCCATCGCCGTGGTGGTCACCGTGTCCATGACCTGGGTGGGCCTGCTGGTCATCAACTCCCTGCTGGTGCTCCCCGCCGCCGCGGCCCGGAACCTGGCCCGCAACATGCGGCAGTACCACCTGTTTTCCGTCCTGGGGGCCATTGTGGCCGGTATTGCCGGACTGATGACCTCCTACTACGCGGGCACCTCTGCCGGCGCATCCATCACGCTGTATCTGGCGGCCTTCTTTGCCGTCACCTTCCTGCTGCGGGGCCGCCGGGCCTGACATCACCGCCGGAGACGAGAGGAGGCGGCGTCCTTGAACCGAAAAAAGGAAAAGCATCCCGGGCGCGCCGCGCCCCGGAAGGTGCACCTCTGGAGCTCCCTCCAGACCAAGTTCGCCCTGACCTACATCGCGGTCATTGCGGCGGTGCTGGTGCTGCTCAACACCTACCCCCTCCTGGCCTCCCGGGAGCTGGTGGAGACCTCCAAGCAGACCGCCCTCCAGAGCCAGGCGTCCCTCATCTCGTCCGCCCTGTCCAGTCTGCGCACCATGACCTATGACGGCGCCGACGGCGTCTTTCAGGAGCTGCGGCTTCAGGACAACGTGGACCTGGCCCGCATCCGCATCCTGGTGACAGACGCCTCGGGCATGATCATCTACGACACCGGGGAAACCGGCGCCACCATCGGCCGGTACGCCCTGGTGGGCGAGGTGGTCACCGCCCTCAAGGGCCAGGGCTACGACGTGTTCACCTGCCAGTACCAGGACGGCGTGTTCCGCAACCGGGCGGCCGCGCCGGTGGTCTACCGGGGGTCCATCATCGGCGCGGTGTGCCTCTACGAGTACGACGCCGACCAGGGGGCCCTGCTCTCCGGCGTCCAGCGGAACCTGGGCAGAATCTCGGTGGTCATCTGCCTGGTGGCCCTGCTGCTGAGCGTGGTGTTCTCCCGGGCCCTCACCCGGCGGATGGGCACCCTGCTCAAGGCCATCCGCATTGTGCGGGAGGGCGAGTACAGCCACCGGGTCCAGCTGGGGGGGCATGACGAGCTGGCCCTGCTGGCCGACGAGTTCGACCAGCTCACCGGCCGCCTCCAGACCACCGAGGAGGTCCGCCGCCGCTTCGTGTCCGACGCCTCCCATGAACTGAAGACCCCGCTGGCCTCCATCCGCCTGCTCACCGACTCCATCCTCCAGTCCGACCACATGGACCTGGAGACGGGAAAGGAGTTTGTCAGCGACATCGGGGAGGAGGCTGAGCGGCTTACCCGCATCACGGAAAAGCTCCTCACCCTCACCCGCATGGACAACGCCGCCCCGGTCCACACCGAGCCGGTGGACGTGAAGTATGTGGTGGAGAAGGTGGAGCACATGCTCTCCCCCCTGGCCCGGGCGGTGGATGTAACGCTGCTCTGCCGGCTGGACGAGGGGTGCTTTGTCCGGGCCACTCAGGACGATATCTACCAGATTGCCTTCAACCTGATGGAAAACGCCATCAAGTACAACCTGCCCCGGGGTACCGTGACGGTCACCCTGTTTGTCCGGGGAAAGAGCGTCATGCTCCGGGTGGAGGACACCGGCGTGGGCATCCCGGAGGAGGACCTGCCCAAGGTGTTCGACCGGTTCTACCGGGTGGACAAGGCCCGCTCCCGGGAGGCGGGCGGCACCGGCCTGGGGCTGTCCATCGTGCGGGACACCGCACGGCAGCACGGCGGCAGCGTCACCGTCCGCCGCCGGGACCCGGAGCCGGGCACCTGCTTTGAGGTCGTATTTCCGCTCTGCGGGCCGGAAGGGGGGAGCGAGCCGTGAGACGGCATGATTTGTATCGGGGCAGCGCGCTGCTGCTGGCTGTGTGGGCCGCGCTGCTGCTGTCGGCCTGTACTCTGGCCGACAGCGGGGAGGAGACCCAGCCCCAGGGCGCCTACCGGGTCTACTACGCTGTGACCGGGGAGCAGTCCACGGTACAGGCAGTGGACTGGGAGTACCGCGTCCCCTCCGGCGAGGACACGGCCGCCGAGCTGGCGGAGCTGGTGCTCTCCCAGCCCGAGACCACGGGGCTGGCCTCGCCCGCCCCGTCAGGCACCCGGCTGCTCTCCTGCCAGCAGGAGGAGGGACAGCTGCGTCTGGACCTGTCCGAGCAGTACGGCGGCCTCTCCGGTGTGGAGCTGACGGTGGCCAACGCCTGCCTCACCCTCACCCTGTGCCAGCTGGAGGGGGTGGAGGAGGTGTATGTCACCGTGGAGGGGGAGCCCCTGCCGTACCAGACCCTGCGCACCATGGGCGCGGACGACGTGCTCCTGCCCGGCACGGGGGAGGCGGAGCTCACCGCAGCGGTGGGCCTGTGCTTCCCCAGGGCCGACGGCAGCGGCCTGGGGGTGGAGTATCGGGACGTGGTGCAGAACGAGGGGGACACCATGGTCAGAACGGTGTTCACCGCCCTGCTGGAGGGACCCCGGTACCAGGAGCTGTCCAGCCTGATGCCCGAGGGTACAAAGCTGCGGAGCATCGCGGTGGAGGGCGGCGTCTGCACGGTAAACCTGTCGCCCGAGTTCCTGGCCGGACTGCCGGAGGACGAGCAGTCAGCCCGGCTGCTGCTGTACTCCATGGTCAACACCCTCTGCATGCAGGAGGATCTGTCCATCAGCGCCGTGCAGATTCTCGCCGATGGACACGCCATAGAGTCCATCGGCGGCGTGCCCGCCTCCGCGCCCCTGGAGCCGGACTGGACCCTGCTGGAGTCTTGACAGAGTTCCACCGGGCGTGTAGGATATTCCTGTTATAAAGCGCCATCTCAGGGCCGGGATACCGGCCCGCCGCCAGACAAGACGGCTTATCCAAGAAAAAGGAGAGCATGACCATGAGCGACTACCGTATGAGCACCAACTGCATCCACGCCGGCTACCGACCCGGAAACGGGGAGCCCCGGAATATTCCCATTGTCCAGTCCACCACCTTCCGGTACGCCACCGGCGAGCAGATGGGCGCGCTCTTTGACCTGGAGGCAAGCGGCTACTTCTATACCCGCCTCCAGAACCCCACCAATGACCACGTGGCGGCCAAGATCTGCGCCCTGGAGGGCGGCACGGCGGCCATGCTCACCTCCTCCGGCCAGGCGGCCAACTTCTACGCCGTGTTCAACATCGCCTCCTGCGGCGACCATGTGGTGGCCTCCTCCGCCATCTACGGCGGCACCTTCAACCTCTTCGCCGTCACCATGAAGCGGATGGGCATCGAGTTCACCTTTGTGGACCCGGACTGCTCGGAGGCCGAGCTGGAGGCCGCCTTCCGGCCCAACACCAAGGCCGTGTTCGGCGAGACCATCGCCAACCCGGCTCTCACCGTGCTGGACATCGAGAAGTTCGCCAGGGCGGCCCACGCCCACGGCGTGCCCCTCATCGTGGACAACACCTTCCCCACGCCCGTGAACTGCCGTCCCTTCGAGTGGGGCGCCGACATTGTCACCCACTCCACCACCAAGTATATGGACGGCCACGCCAACGCGGTGGGCGGCGCCATTGTGGACTCCGGCAAGTTCGACTGGATGGCCCACGCCGACAAATTCCCCGGCCTGACCACCCCCGACGAGAGCTACCACGGCATCACCTACGCCGAGAAGTTCGGCATGGAGGGGGCCTACATCACCAAGGCCACCGCCCAGCTCATGCGGGACTTCGGCTCCATTCCCTCCCCTCAGAACTGCTACTACCTGAACATCGGCCTGGAGACCCTGCCCCTGCGGATGAAGCAGCACTGCTCCAATGCTTTGGCTGTGGCCCAGTATCTCCAGGGCCACGAGAAGGTGTCCTGGGTCAAGTACCCCGGCCTGGAGGGCGACCAGTACCACGCCATGGCCGCCAAGTATATGCCGGGCGGAACCTGCGGCGTGGTGTCCTTCGGCGTGAAGGGCGGCCGTGAGGCGGCCTCCAGGTTCATGGCCGGGCTGGAGCTGGCCTCCATCGCCACCCATGTGGCCGATGCCAAGACCTGCGTGCTCCACCCCGCCTCCACCACCCACCGCCAGATGAACGACGCCGAGTTGACCGCCGCCGGTGTCTCTCCCGACCTGGTACGTCTGTCCGTAGGCATTGAGGACCCCGCCGACCTCCTGGCCGACATCGAGAAGGCCTTGGCTGGCGTGTAAACCAAAACGAAGCAAATCCCCCTCCTGCAGGAGGGGGATTTACACAATAGAGAGAGCTGTAAGGGTGATAGCGATGGACTTGTTTTCAAAATACAGCGCGCTGAACATAGATGGCAGATTGATTTCTCTTGCATATGAGGAATGCGCAGAGCCTTATTTCTGCTACCCTGTGAATGCCAAAGTGATTGGTTTTGAAGGCTGCATATTATATTGTTTCCTGCCTGAATACAGAAATATGGTCTTTGCGTCAAATCCCGAGAGCTGTGCGGATAAAAATGTCTATCCCCTTGCAGCAGACTTTAAGGACTTTATGCGGTTGATTCTAGCATGCGGTTCCGCCAATCCGGTTGAACAGATTGTATGGATGAATAAACAGCAGTTTGAGCAGCACTTGCAGAGCGAAAGAGAAGCGCAGACATCGGAGCAGGCAGAACTGCTGTCCTTTCTGGCCCATGAGCTGAATCTCACACCGATGGAAAATCCGTTTGAATATGTGAAGGCCTTACAGGCAGAGTTTGATGACGGCAAAGTCCAATATAGTGATGAATACTATGATGTCCTGGGGATTGAGAGATAGTCCCCGGCTCCACGAATATTTTTTAACGCCTTTCCTGTCCGCCGAAAGCGCTGGGCAGGAGGTGTTCAAACAGAGATGCCCCGCCGGTAACGGCGGGGCATCTCTGTTTTGTTTTATTTACCTGGCATAGTAGTTAATGAGGCAGCCGGCCAGAACGATATCCCGCACACCCCGCAGGACGGGTCCTGCGGGGACCCCTGGGCGTGATGGAATCTGCGCGGGCGAAATGAATTCGCCCGGCATCAAGGTTTTGCCGGAGGCAAAACGCTTGGGACGCCGCGAGGGCGGCGGGGAGGAGCGGGATATCTTATTTGGCGTAGTAATTAATGAGGCAGCCGGCCAGAACAATATCCCGCTCCTCGCGGGTCATGCCGGGCAGGCGGAGGGTGACGGCGCGCGCCTGGCCGTTCTGAATGAGGGTGGCCTCCACGGTCTCCTCCATGGACTCCAGCACCTTCCGGATGCCGGGCAGCCACAGCTTGTCCCCGGGCTGGATATTCCAGTCCTTCACGCCGTCGGCCACAAAGGGCAGCATACCCCAGTTGACCACGTTGGAGCGGTAGCGCTTGGTGGCGTACTCGGCCGCCAGGTTGGCGCAGCCGCCCAGCACCCGCTGGCAGGAGGCGGCCTGCTCCCGGGCGGAGCCGTCGCCGGGCTTGAGGGCCATGACAAAGGTGCCCAGGCCGGTGGTGTGGCCGTCCTTGCCGCCCAGGGCCTCCACAACGGCGGCGTCCTCGGGATTCTTCCGACGGAGCAGCTCCACCTCCTGGACCGCCTTGGCACGGGGCACGTACTGGGGGTCCTTGCGGCTCAGGGCGAACTGGGAGAGCTTGATGGGGTTGGAGCGGTAGGAGGAGGTCTCGCCGGAGGGGATGAGCTCGTCGGTGGTGGTTACCGGGTCGTAGATGGCGGCGGCGGCGGTGAGGAGCAGGTTCTCAGGCATGGGGATCTGCTCGGGCCAATCGGCGATGTTGGGGCCAAAGACCAGCTCGGTCTCGGGCTGGGGACGGCCAACGCCGAAGTACACACGGGCCTTGTAGGCGGAGTCATCGTAGTGGTAGGGCTCACTGGCGGTGTCGGCGGGCACATCGGGCAGCTCGGTGGCGGCAGTGAGTACGCCGCCGTTGAGGGCGGTGGCTGCGATGGAGCGGGCGTCCATCAGGGCCACATAGGCTACCTGGCCGTCGGCGGGCTTGGAGCCCTCCCGGTTGGGGAAGTTGCGGGTGGAGTGGCGGATGGAGAAGGCACCGTTGGCGGGCACGTCGCCCGCGCCGAAGCAGGGGCCGCAGAAGCAGGAGCGGATGGACGCGCCGGCGGCCATCAGGTCGGCGATATAGCCCTGCTTGGTCAGCTCCAGGTTGATGGGCATGGAGCCGGGGTAGCAGGAGAGCCAGAAGGCATCGGAGCCGATGGCGTGGCCCCTGAGGATCTGAGCGGCCCGGACCAGGTTCTGATAGGTGCCGCCGGAGCAGCCGGCGATGACGCCCTGGTCCACGTGGAACTGGCCGTCTCTAATCTTGCCGGTGAGGGAGGGAGCGCCGTTCTTCAGCTCCAGCTGGCGCACCGCGTCCTCCTCCACCTGGTGGAGCAGGTCGGCCATGTTGGCTTTGAACTCCTTGATGCTGAAGGCGTTGGAGGGGTGGAAGGGCAGGGCGATCATGGGCTCCACGGCAGACAGGTCCACCTCGATGACGCCGTCGTACCAGGCGCCGTCGGCGGGGGCCTGGGCCTGATAGGCGTCGCCGCGGCCCAGCACGGCCAGGTGCTCCTTTACAGTCTCGTCGGTGCTCCACACGGAGGACAGGCAGGCGGTCTCGGTGGTCATCACGTCGATGCCGGAGCGGTAGTCCATGGACAGATTCTTCACGCCGGGGCCGAAGAACTCCATGACCGCGTTCTTCACCGCGCCGATTTTAAAGGTGGCGCCGATGAGGGCCAGGGCCACGTCTTGGGGGCCCACGCCGGGGCGGGGCGCGCCGGTGAGGTGGATGGCGATGACCCTGGGGTAGGCGATGTCGTAGGTCTTGCACAGCAGCTGGCGGGCCAGCTCGGGGCCGCCCTCGCCGATGGCCATGCAGCCGTAAGCGCCGTAGCGGGTGTGGGAGTCGGAGCCCAAAATCATCCGGCCCGGGGCGGCGTACCGCTCCCGCATGTAGGAGTGGATGACGGCCTGGTGGGCGGGGACAAACTCGCCGCCGTACTTTTTGGCGGCGGACAGGCCGAACACATGGTCGTCCTCGTTGATGGTGCCGCCCACGGCGCACAGGGAGTTGTGGCAGTTGGTGAGCACGTAGGGCAGGGGGAACTCCTTCATGCCCGAGGCCCGGGCGGTCTGGATGATGCCCACGTAGGTGATATCATGGGAGGCCATGGCGTCGAATTTCAGCTTCAGGTCGGCCATGTTTCCGGCGGTATTGTGGGCCTTGAGAATGCGGTAGGCCATGGTGCCGGATTTGGCCAGCTGGGGCGCGGGCAGGCCGGCGGCCGTGCCCTCGGCCTCGGAGAGGAAGCCGCCGTCCCGATAGTAGACGCCGGAGAGAGTCAGTTTGATGCTCATGGACGTACCTCCAATATCTTGTGGATTTAGAATCTTTTCATGTGCGGAGAGCCGGGTCAGAGACTTTTATGCGGCATCAGCACGCTGATTCGATAAATATTATCATACCAAAGCAGAGAAAAAAGTGCAAGCGGCAGGGGTGGGAAAATGCGGATTTCCCAGGCAGCCTGCATGGCGCATAAAAAATTGTAAAAATTTATGTTAACCTTATTGATCCAAATGCATTGACGGAGAGAGAGGGATTCGGTAGAATAATAGGGAATGTTTGACGCGGACCAGGGCGGCGGGAGACGCCCAGGCCGGCCCAACTGGTTTACAAAGGATAAAAGGAGTTCCCCATGAGACAGACAAAGAGAGCGGCCGCGTTTCTGCTGATGCTGGCCCTGCTGGTGTCCTTCCTGCCGGTCCGGGCGGCGGGACCCAACGGGCTGCTGAATATTGAGGTACATAACGAGACCACGGGGCGTTACGAGCCCCAGCAGGCGGAGAAGGTAAACATCAGCCTGGACGGGACGGTCGTCGACCTGACGGGAGACGTGCCCGGTCTGGCGCTGGGGACCCGCACCATGGTGCCCATCCGCACGGTGGCCGAGGCTCTGGGGGCCACGGTGCTCTGGCCCCAGGGGAGCAATCAGGTCATCCTGCGCAAGGGCGCGGACACCATCGTCCTCACGCTGGGCTCGGCCGACGCGGTGGTCAACGGCCAGGCGGTCCCCTTGCCGGACGGCGTGCCCGCCTGCGTGGTGAAGCACCAGGGGGTGGAGCGCACCATGGTGCCCCTGCGGTTCGTGTCCGAGCAGCTGGGCGCCCAGGTGGGCTGGGACCAGGACACCTTCACCGCCGAAATCGTCAGCGGGGAGAGCGACACGGCCTATATCACCCGCATCCAGGCCGACTACGACATGCAGACCGTGTTTATCGGGATGGACCAGAAGCTGGAGTACCGCATCATTGACGGGGACGGTATGGTGACGCTTGACATCCTGGGCGCGGAGCTGTCGGCCGGCTTCCCCGGCGCCATCGCGGTGGACAACGACTTTATCGACACGGTGCGGTACGCCCAGCACGGCGCCGGCCTGTACGATGGATATGACCGCGTGGTCCGGGTGGAGCTGGCCCTGGCCGACGGCGTCACCCGGGAGAAGAACCTGACCGTGGAGCAGCAGGAGGACGGCATCCTCATCACGGCCTTCCGGGCCCCGGAGGACGAGCCGGAGCTGCCGGAGACGCCGGAGGAGCCCACCGACCCGGTGAACCCCTCCAATCCCATCGACCCCGCCCGCCGGACCGTGGTCATCGACCCGGGCCACGGCGGCACCAGCAGCGGCGCGGCGTACGAGGGCATTCTGGAGAAGGACCTGACCCTGCCCATCTCCCTGAAGCTGGAGGCCCTGCTCAAGGCGGCGGGGTACAACGTGGTCATGACCCGGTCCACCGACGTCTATCTGGGCCTCTACGAGCGGGCGGACATCGCCAACAGCGTGGACGCGGACATCTTTGTCTCCATCCACGCCAACGCCTTTGACGACCCCTCGGTCAACGGACTCATCACCTATTACCACCCCTCCAGCGGGCGGGGCAAGCGGCTGGCCCAGGCCATCCAGACCCCGGCCAGCCAGGCCACCGGCGCAAAGGACCGGGGCGTGGCCTCGGCGGACTTTGTGGTCCTGCGGGAGACCGACATGTGCGCCGTGCTGGTGGAGACCGGCTTCATGACCAATCACGACGAGCTGATGAAGCTCAACGACAGCACCTACCAGGACAAGCTGGCCCAGGGCATTGCCCAGGGGATCATCAACTACCTGAACACACTGGGCTGAGACGGTCGAAAAAGGTGCTTTGCACCTTTTTCGAGTGGGATGCAGGCCGCTGCGCGCAGCCTTTGTCCGCATTTTGCGGATAAAGGCAACACTTGCGGCCTGAGCGGTGTTTTCTCCGAGGCGCATGTCCCCGGAGAAAACGGATTTCACTTTCTTCGCGCCTGCGGGCGCGAATGCTGCGAGGCTTTTGCGGCAAGCTGAGGCGCCCCCGAACGGCCTTATGGCCGCCCGGGGGCGCCTTTTTACTGCTCCGGGCTGTCCAACTTCCGGCGGACAGCCTCGTTGACGGCCTTGGGGTCGGCCTTGCCCCTGAGGGCGCGCATGACCTGCCCCACCAGGAAGCCGAAGGCCTTCTCCTTGCCGGCGCGGTAGTCGGCCACTGACTTGGGGTTGCCGGCAAAGGCCTGCTCCACGGCGGCCTCCACCAGGCTGTCGTCCTGAATCTGCTCCAGGCCGTGCTCTGCCACATAGGCGTCCACGTCGCCGTCGGTGTCGAACACCGCGTCAAAGACGGTGACGGCGGTGTTGCGGTTGAGCCTGCCCTCGGCCACCAGGGTGATGAGCCGGGCCAGGGCAGCGGGGGAGAGGGGCATATCCGCCGCCTCCATGCCCCGGGCGGACAGAGCCCGCAGAACCTCGCCCATAATCCAGTTGGACGCCTGCTTGGCGGGGGCGCCCAGGGCCACCACCGCCTCGAAGAAGTCGGACAGGGCCTTCTGGGAGGTGATCATCTCGGTGTCGTAGACAGGCAGGCCGAATCGGCGCTGATACCGCGCCATTCTGGCCGGGGCCAGCTCGGGCTGGGCGGCCCGCAGCCGCGCCAGATAGTCCTCCGACAGCTCCACCGGGGGCAGGTCTGGGTCGGGGAAGTAGCGGTAGTCCTGGGCATTCTCCTTGGAGCGCATGGCAAAGGTGGCGTCCTTGTTCTCGTCCCACCGGCGGGTCTCCTGGACCACCCGTTTACCCTCCTCCAGCAGCTCAATCTGCCGCCTGCTCTCGTACCGGATGGCCCGGGAGATGGCCTTGAAGGAGTTGAGGTTTTTCATCTCGGTGCGGGTGCCCAGTTCCTCAGAGCCGGCGGGGCGCACCGACAGGTTCACGTCGCACCGGAGGGAGCCCTCCTGCATCTTGCAGTCGGACACGCCCAGGTACTGGAGGGTGGAGCGCAGCTGCTCCAGATAGGCGATGACCTCCTCGGCGGTGCGGAAGTCGGGCTCGGTGACAATCTCGATAAGGGGTACGCCGCAGCGGTTGTAGTCACAGCAGGTCTGGTCGGTCCATGGGTCGTGGACCAGCTTGCCCGCGTCCTCCTCCATGTGCAGCTCGTGGATGCCGATGGTCCTGCCGCCGCCGATGTCCACCGCGCCGTTCCGGGCGATGGGCAGGTAGAGCTGGGAGATCTGATAGGCCTTGGGCAGGTCGGGGTAGAAGTAATTCTTCCGGTCAAAGCGGCTTTTTTTGGTGATTTCACACCCCAGGGCCAGCCCGGCCTTGACGGCAAACTCCAGCACCTTCTCGTTGAGCACGGGCAGGGCGCCCGGCATGCCCGTGCAAACCGGGCAGCAGTGGGTGTTGGGCGCGCCGCCGAAGGCGGTGGTGCAGGAGCAGAAAATCTTGGTCGCGGTGGAGAGCTCCACGTGGGTCTCCAGACCGATGACGGTTTCCCAGGTCATATCAGACCGCCTCCTTCCCATAGGGGGAACGTCTGTGGTAATCCGTGTCCAGCTGGAAGGCGTGGGCGGCGTTGAGGACGGCCGCCTCCCCCAGGGCCGGGCCGATGAGTTGGGCGCCGATGGGCAGGCCGCCGTCAAACCCGCAGGGCATGGACAGCCCCGGCAGGCCAGCCAGGTTGGCGGGCACAGTGTAGATGTCGCTCAGGTACATCTTCAGCGGGTCGCTGAGGCTCTCCCCCAGCTTGGGGGCGGCGGTGGGGGAGACGGGGGTGAGCAGCAGGTCGTACTGCTCGAAGGCCCTGTCAAAGGCCTCCTTGATGAGGGCCTTGACCTGGAGAGCCTTTTTGTAGTAGGCGTCGTAGTACCCGGAGGAAAGGACAAAGGTGCCCAGCAGAATGCGCCGCTTCACCTCGGCGCCGAAGCCCTCGGTGCGGGTGCGGCAGTAGAGGTCGGTCAGGTCCTCGTATTCGGGAGCCCGCCAGCCGTACTTCACGCCGTCGTACCGGGACAGGTTGCTGCTGGCCTCGGCGCAGGCGATGATATAGTAGGTGGGCACCATATAGTTCATCAGGGGGAAGGAGAAGGTCTCCACCTTGGCGCCTCTGGCCTCCAGCACGGCGGCGGCATTCCGGACGGCGGCGGCCACCTGGGGCTCCAGACCATCGCCGAAGCAGTCGGCGGGCAGGCCGATTTTCATGCCCCGGATGTCCCCGGTCAGGCCGGAGAGCAGGCCGCCGGCGGGGATGTCCAGGGAGGTGGCGTCCCGCCTGTCCTTCCCCTGAATGGCGTCCAGCACAGCGGCGCAGTCGGCGGCGGTGCGGGCGATGGGGCCGATCTGGTCCAGGGAGGAGGCATAGGCGATGAGGCCGTACCGGCTGACCGTGCCGTAGGTGGGCTTGATGCCGGTGACGCCGCAGAAGGCGGCGGGCTGGCGGATGGAACCGCCGGTGTCCGAGCCCAGGGCGAACCAGCATTCCCGGGCGGCCACCGCCGCCGCCGCGCCTCCGGAGGAGCCGCCGGGGGCCCGGGAAGTGTCCCAGGGGTTGCGGGTGGGGCCGTAGAAGGAGGTCTCGGTGGTGGAGCCCATGGCGAACTCGTCCATGTTCAGCTTGCCCAGGGAGATAACCCCGGCGTCCGCCATCCGCTCTGCCGCTGCGGCGTCGTAGGGGGGCGTGAAGTCCCCCAGAATCCTGGAAGCGCAGCAGGTTTTGACCCCTCTGGTGCAGATGTTGTCCTTGAGGGCCATGGGTACGCCGTACAGGGGGCTTTCCGCCTCTTTCGCCCCGGCCTGGAGGGCCTGGGCCCGGGCCATGGCCCCCTCGCCGGCGGCGGTGATGAAGCAGTTGAGGGAGGGCTCCCGCTCCGCCATCGCGTCCAGGGCGGTTTGAGTGGCCTCGGCGATGGACACATCCCCCGCCCTGATGGCCGCGCCCAGCTCCAGGGCGCTCAGCTCCAGCAGTTCTTTCACGATAAACCCTCCTTATTCCACGGCCTTGGGCACCCGGAAGGTCTCGGCATCTCTATCCGGTGCGCCGGACAGCAGCGCCTCCCGGTCCGCCGAAGGGACAACCTTATCAGCCCGGAGCACATTTTTCAGGGGGAAGATGTGGCTCATGGGCTCCACGCCGTCGGTGTCCAGGGTGTTGAGGGTGTCCATATAGGTGACAATCTGTTCCAGCTCGCCGGTCATTCTGGCCTTCTCCTCCCGGGGCAGGCGGAGCCGGGACAGGGTGGAGACGTAGTCCACCAGCTCTTCGGTAATTTTCATCTCAATGCCTCCTTAAGGTTCCAGCCGGGTGCGGTCCCGGGGGAAGAGTGTAGCCAGGCGCACGTTGTCCAGCCCGCACAGCTGCATGGTTAGCCGCTCCAGGCCGATGCCCAGCCCGCCGTGGGGGGGCGCGCCGTACTTGTGGAGCATGAGGTAGGACGCGAACGCCTCCGGGTCCATGCCCAGCCGCTCCATCTTGGCCACCTGTGCGGCGTAGTCGTGGATGCGCTGGCCGCCGGTGGTCACCTCCATGCCCCGGAAGAGCAGGTCAAAGGACAGGGTGTACCTGGGGTCCTCCGGGTCGTCCATGGCGTAGAAGGGCCGCTTTCTGGCCGGGTAGTGGGTGACAAAGACCAGGTCGCTGCCCCACACTTCCTTGGCGTACCGGCCGATGGCGTGCTCCTCCTCGGGCTCCAGGTCGTAGGGGTTGCGGATGGCGTAGCCGTACTTCTCCGCCGCCAGGCGCTTGGCCTCGTCGAACCGGACGCAGGGGATGTCCGTCATCTCGGGGAGGGTGACCCCCAGCCGGGCCAGGTCGCCGGCGTGCTCCTCCGCCAGCAGGCGGAAGCAGTAACGGAGAAAGCCGGTCTCCACGGCGATGATATCATAAAAGCTGTCGATATAGCCCATCTCCAGGTCCATGGAGGTATACTCGTTCAGGTGGCGGGCGGTGCTGTGCTTCTCCGCCCGGAACACGGGACCCACCTCGAAGACTCGCTCGAAGACGGGCACCATGGCCTGCTTGTAGAACTGGGGGGACTGGGTGAGGAAGGCCCTGCGGCCGAAGTAGTCCAGCCGGAAGATGTTGCTGCCCCCCTCGGCCCCGGCGTGGACAATTTTTGGGGTGTGGATTTCCGTAAAATCCTGGCTCTGGAGGTATTCCCGGAAGGCCCGGCAGATGCCTGCCTGAATGCGGAACACGCTGCGCTCCCGCAGGCTGCGCAGCACCGCAGGGCGGAGGGAGAGCCGGGAGTCCAGCGTCAGGTTCAGCTTCCACTTGGATACTGGCACCGGCATGGGGGCGGCGGGCCGGGAGAGCACCCGCACCGCCGCCGCGGCCAGCTCGGCTCCGCCGGGGGCCCGCGCCTCCTTATGCACCGTGCCCAGCACCTCCACGGCGCACTCCTCTGTGACGCCGTCCAGGTCCACCTCCGGCGGACACACGCACTGGAGCACCCCGTCCCCCTTGCGCAGGAGCAGGAAGGTGAGCCCCCCCATGTCACGCAGGGCGTGGACCATACCCCGGACGGAGACGGCCTGATTGGACAGGGCACCTCCGATAATGTCGCGGATCGCGGGCTGCTTGACTGCGGTAAGAGCTGTCGCTGTGATCATGACCGTTCACATCCTTTTGGAAAAAGTAAAAAAATTCCACCACAAAAAACGAAAAAAGCCCCGAGACTGCCAAAGCAGTTTCGGGGCGAAACATACCTGTTCCGCGGTACCACCCAAAGTTGCGGCGTCCCCATTGACGCGACCTCTTATACTCCTTAACGCGGAGGGGGACGGGCGGACCTACCCCTCCGTCAGGAGGCTCGGCACGCCGGCTCAAAAGTGTTGCGCCATCTCTTCTCTCCGGGGCGGGCTCTCAGTCGGTGACCCGCGTTCTCTGTCGGATGCCCGAGGGGCGGTCTTTCTCGTTGCCTTTGTGATGTTGGGGGCATTATACGCCCGCAGGAGTATATTTGTCAACGATTATTTCCTTCAATTTTTTTCCACACAAGAAAAAAGATGATCTTTGCCGATGGAATGTGCTATAATGAACAGCACTGAAGCAGTCGCTGCCAGGGCCTGCCGGCTCCTGGCGCTCAGGCGCATCAAAAGGAGAGAACCAAGCCATGAAAATCATTGACATTCTCAGCCAGGACAAAGTCACCCTGTCCTTCGAGGTCTTCCCGCCCAAGACCAGCGACTCCTACGAGTCGGTGGCAAAGGCCACGGAGGAGATTGCGGCCCTCAGACCCGACTTCATGAGCGTCACCTACGGCGCGGGCGGCGGCACCAGCGACTACACCGTGGGCATCGCCGCGGGCATCCGGGACAGGTACGGCGTGGAGCCCCTGGCCCACCTGACCTGCGCCTCCTCCACCCGGGAGCACGTCCACCAGGTGCTGGGCAAGCTGAAGGAGAGCGGTATCAGCAACGTACTGGCCCTGCGGGGAGACATTCCGGAAGGGGGCGCTCCAGCCCATGACTACCACCACGCCGCCGAGCTGGTGCGGGAGATCAAGGCCAGCGGCGACTTCTGCGTGGGCGGCGCCTGCTATCCCGAGGGTCACCCCGAGTCCCCCACCAAGGCCAGCGACATCGACCACCTGAAGGCCAAGGTTGAGGCGGGCTGCGAGTTTCTCACCACCCAGATGTTCTTTGACAACAACATCCTCTACAACTTCCTCTACCGCATCCGGGAGAAGGGCATCACCGTCCCCGTGGTGGCGGGCATCATGCCCGTGACCAACGGCAAGCAGATCGCCCGTATCTGCAAGCTGTCCGGCACCTATCTGCCCGAGAAGTTCAAGGCCATTGTGGACAAGTTCGGAGACAACCCGGCGGCTATGCGCCAAGCCGGCGTGGCCTACGCCGCCGGACAGATCATCGACCTCATCGCCAACGGCGTCAGCCACATCCATATCTACTCCATGAACAAGCCGGAGATTGCCGCCGGCATTCAGGCCAGCCTGTCGGAGGTCCTGAAGTGACCCTGGAGGCGGACTACGGCGAGATATGCCGGTACTTAGGCTACCGGAGAGACACGCCGCCCGACAGCGGCATGGAGCAGACCATCCGTGCCTGCGCCCGGCGGCTGGAGCAGGCAGTCACGCCCCGGTGGGTGAGCCGGGAATTTCCCCTCACCCACCTGCCCGACGGGGCGCTGGAGCTGGGGGAGGTCCGGGTGGAGAGCCAGAGCCTGTCCCGCAACCTGAAGGGCTGCCAGCGGGTGATCCTCTTCGCCGCCACCCTGGGCGTGGAGGCCGACCGGCTCATCGCAAGAGCCACCGCCGTGCGGATGAGCGAGGCGGTGATCCTCCAGGCCGCGGCGGCCGCCCTCATTGAGGCCTGCTGCGACAGCGCCTGGGAGGCGCTGCGCCGTGAGGCGGCGGGGGAGGGGTGGCATCTCCGGCCCCGGTTCAGCCCGGGCTATGGGGACTTCTCCATCGCCCACCAGCGGGACATCACAACCCTGCTCCAGACCCCAGCCAGAATCGGCCTGACGGTGACGGGGCAGATGCTGCTGGCCCCCATGAAGTCGGTCACCGCGGTGATCGGCATGTCCCGCCAGGCGGCGCCCTGCCGCCGGCAGGGCTGCGAGGCCTGCGGCAAGACTGACTGCGCCTTTCGCAGATAACAGGAGGAACCTATGAGTTTTTTGGAGAAACTGGGGCATGAGCGCCTCTTTTTTGACGGAGGCACCGGGACCCTGCTGCAGGCCCAGGGCCTCAAGGGCGGCGAGCTGCCCGAGACCTGGAACCTGCGCTATCCCGACCGGATTCAGGCCGTGCACCGGGCCTATCTGGAGGCGGGGAGCCACGTCATCTGCACCAATACCTTCGGGGCCAACGCCCTGAAGTTCCCCGACGGCGGGGAATGGGACCTGGATGAGCTTATCCGGGCCGCTGTGGACAACGCGAAGCGTGCCAGGGCGGAGGCGGGCCGGGAGGCCGACGCCTACATCGCCCTGGATATGGGCCCCACCGGGCGGCTGCTGCGGCCCATGGGGGATCTGGACTTTGAGGACGCGGTGTCCCTCTTCGCCCGGGTGGTTCGGGTGGGCGCTGAAGCCGGGGCTGACCTGGTGCTCATCGAGACCATGAGCGACGGCTACGAGGCCAAGGCCGCCGTGCTGGCGGCCAAAGAGAACAGCGACCTGCCCGTGGTGGTGACCACGGTGTACGACGAGAGCGGCAAGCTGCTCACCGGCGGCACCGTCGCCTCCACCGTGGCTCTGCTGGAGGGCCTGCGGGTGGACGCCCTGGGCGTCAACTGCGGCATGGGCCCGGAACAGATGCTCCCCCTGGCCGAGGAGCTGGTGAAGCTGTCCTCTGTGCCCGTGGTGGTCAACCCCAACGCCGGCCTGCCCCGGCGGGAGGGGGACAAAACCGTGTTCGACGTAACGCCGGAGCAGTTTGCCGCCGTCATGGAGCGCATTGCAAAGCTGGGCGTGTGGGGCCTGGGCGGCTGCTGCGGCACCACCCCCGACCATATCCGCGCCCTCACCGCCGCCTGCCGGGACATCCCCGCCACCCCGCCCAAGGGGAAGGGGCGGACCGTGGTGTCCTCCTTCTCCCAGGCGGTGGAGATTGGCCCCGCGCCCGTCATCATCGGCGAGCGCATCAACCCCACCGGCAAGAAGCGCTTCAAGGAGGCCCTGCGCAGCCACGACCTGGAGTATATCCTCAACGAGGGCTTTGCCCAGGAGGAGGCGGGGGCCCACATCCTGGACGTGAACGTGGGCCTGCCCGGGATTGACGAGCCCGCCATGCTGGAGGAGGCGGTGTGCGCCCTCCAGAGCGTCATCCCCCTGCCCCTCCAGATCGACACCTCCAACCCCGAGGCCATGGCCCGGGCCATGCGCCGCTACAACGGCAAGCCCATGATCAACTCGGTCAGCGGCAAGGCGGAGAGCATGGAGGCGGTGTTCCCCCTGGTGCGCAAGTACGGCGGCGTGGTGGTGGGCCTGGCCCTGGACGAGGGCGGCATCCCCGGGACCGCCGAGGGCCGCCTGGCGGTGGCCCGGAAGATCTACGCCACCGCCGCGGAGTACGGCATCCCCCCGGAGGACATTGTGATTGACGGCCTGACCCTCACCGTCTCCTCCGAGCCCAGGGCCGCCCTGGTCACCCTGGAGACCCTCCGACGGGTGCGGGACGAACTGGGGGGACACACCATTCTGGGCGTGTCCAACGTGTCCTTCGGCCTGCCCCGGCGGGACATCATCAACGCAAATTTCTTCGCCATGGCCCTGGAGGCCGGGCTGTCCTGCGCCATCATCAACCCCCTGGCCGAGGGCATGATGGGCGCCTGGCGGTCCTACTGTGCCCTGGCCGGACTGGACAGCCAGTGCGGCGGCTATATCGGGGCGTACAGCGGCCAGACCGCCGCCCCGGCCGCGCCCGCCGCCGGGACGGACCTGTCCCTGGAGGAGTGCGTAACCAGGGGCATGCAGGAGGGAGCGGCCCAGGCCGCCCGGGCTGCGCTGGAGCGGGGCGCGCAGCCCCTGGAGCTGGTCAACAGCGCACTCATCCCCGCTCTGGACAGGGTGGGGCAGGGCTTTGAGCAAAAGACCCTCTTCCTGCCCCAGCTGCTCATGAGCGCCGAGGCGGCCAAGGCCGCCTTTGAGGTGGTCAAGGCCGCCATGGCCAGCGAGACGGAGGAGAAGCAGGGGAAGGTGGTGCTGGCCACCGTCAAGGGGGACATCCACGACATCGGCAAGAACATCGTCAAGGTCCTGCTGGAGAACTACGGCTTTGAGGTGATGGACCTGGGCAAGGACGTGGCTCCCGAGAAGATTGTGGAGGCCGCCGCCGCCCCCGGCGTGAAGCTGGTGGGCCTGAGCGCCCTCATGACCACCACAGTGGTCAGCATGGAGGAGACCATTAAAGCCCTGCGGGAGAGCGGCAGCGGCGTCAAGGTGGTGGTGGGCGGCGCGGTACTCACGGAGGAGTACGCCGCCGGCATCGGCGCCGACTGCTACGCCAGGGACGCCATGGCCACCGTCCGCTACGCCAGAAAAGTCTACGGAGCAGAGAATGGGGAGGAGAAGGCATGAAGAACTGGGAGGCGCTCCAGGCCGAGTGCATGGCCTGCCGGAAGTGCGCCCTGGCCGAGACGAGAAACCACGTGGTGTTCGGCTCAGGCAACCCGGGCGCCGAGGTCATGTTCATCGGCGAAGGGCCCGGCGAACAGGAGGACCTGAAGGGGGAGCCCTTTGTGGGCCGGGCCGGCAAGCTGCTGGACGACATGCTGGAGATCATCGACCTGGACCGGAGCAAAATCTATATCACCAACATGGTCAAGTGCCGTCCGCCCCAGAACCGGGACCCCCTCAACGTGGAGCAGGAGGCCTGCATCGGCTACCTGCGCAACCAGGTGGCAATCATCCGGCCCAAGATTATCGTCTGCCTGGGCCGCATCGCTGCCATGAAGCTGATCAAAGAGGACTTCAAAATCACCAGGGAGCACGGCCAGTGGGTGGAGAAGGCGGGGGTGCATATGACCGCCATGTACCACCCGGCGGCCCTGCTCCGCAACCCGGGCTGGCGCCCGGCCGCCTTTGAGGACCTGAAGTCCCTCCAGGCCAAAATCAAAGAGATCTGCACCAGAACCTACTGAGAGACCATAAAAGACCGCCCGCTGTTTAAGGACAGCGGGCGGTCTTTTCAGTCTGTCGAAAAAGTCCAGCAAATGCTGGGCTTTTTCGTTTATACGAGGTAAAATAGAGGAGGAGGTGAGAGGGATGCTGGAACGAGGGAGGATGG
>CAJFTA010000021.1 GCA_904419835.1 uncultured Pseudoflavonifractor sp.
CGCTTTTACTCCTGTCACAGTTTCTACTCCCTCGATGACTTCGCCAAGCAGCTCGCTGTCCATAACCGCCGCTCTAACGACTTCCCTATGAGACCGCTTGGCTGGCTTTCTCCTTGCGAATTCGCCGTCCAATTTGTTTGACAAACCTACAAACTATAATATCCGCTGAGACATATCACAGTTTTATTTGACATTTCCTCTCCCATACGGTACAATATACCCCGCAAGTAAGCTGGACAGCCGCGGATCGAGGCCGAAAGGTCCGATATGAGGAAAGTCCGGGCTCCACAGGGCAAGGATAACGGGTAACACCCGCCGGGGGCGACCCTAGGAAAAGGGCAACAGAAATATACCGCCACGCTCTGCGTGGTAAGGGTGGAAAGGCGGAGGTAAGAGCCCGCCCGACGACAGGGAACTGCTCGTCGCTGTAACCTCTATCCGGAGCAACGCCGTGGGAGAACATATGGCCGGCCCGGCCGTTCTCAGGAGGCGGCTTGATCGTACCGGCAACGGTACGGCTAGATAGATGGCTGTCTTAAAAGACAGAACCCGGCTTACAGGCTTACTTGCTATCTTAGCAGTGAAAAGCTCCGATTCCAGATGGAATCGGAGCTTTTTCGCCTGATATAGCGCCATTCTTTTACTCCTGACGGCTGTCTGAATCCTGACCGGAGACATGGACCGGATTCCCGTTGCCGTCAATGCCCTTGGCTTTGAGGCGGCTGTTGGTCCAGTCCCGTACCAGAGCATAGATAACTGCGAAGGTAGGAACGCCCAGCAGCATACCCGGAAAGCCAAACAGGCCGCCGCCCACGATGATGGCGACCAGAACCCAGATGGCGTCAAGGCCGGTACTGTTGCCCAGAATCTTGGGTCCCAAGATATTACCATCAAATTGCTGGAGCGCGATGACCAGCACGCCAAAACGCAGTGCAGCCCATGGATCCACGATGATGAGGATCATGATACAGGGGACGGCACCGATGATAGGCCCAAAGAACGGAATCACATTGGTCACGCCAACGACAACCGCAACCAGCATGGAAAATGGAATTTGGAAAATCAGATTGAGAATAAAGCAAAGCACACCGATAATCGCACTGTCGATAATTTTCCCGTTGATAAAGCCGACGAACACACTGTTTGCATGACGGCAGATGGAAAGAAAACGGTTGGCCTTTGCGGTGGGGGCCGCAGCATAGATCATCTTTTTGAGCTGAGGCACCAGCCGTCCCTTCCCTGCCAGCATATAGATAGAGGAAATAAGGGCTGTAATGGCGGAGATGAGCACATTCCCTACTGCAACACCCAGACTGAGCAGTTCAGGTACTCTCTGGGAGGCCCAGGCAGCGGCCCGCTTAAGTATATCCTGATAGATCGTTACCAGATCGGTGAGCCCCTCTCCCTCCAGATGGTATTGATCAATCAGGTCCTGCACAAAGAGATTGAGATTACTCAGGTAGGTGGACATGTTGCTGCCCAGGGCAACAATACTCTCGATGACCTGAGGAAGGATCAGATTCAGCAGAATCACCACAACAACCAGAGCCAGCAGATAGACCGTCAGTACGGAGAGCCCTCGCTTACGCTTAAAGTTGCGATAGACGCGGCGTTCAAAAAAATCCATGGGCGTATTGAGCAGATACGCGATGGCAAAGCCGGCAATAAAGGGAGACAGGATGCCCAGAAGGTTATCCGCCTTTGCCTGGAGCGCACCGAAATTTGCCAATGCCATATAAAATAAGATGCCAATCAAGACGACCAGAAGGTTGGATACGGCTCGGCCGTCCAAAAAGTACCATTTCTTTCTGGACGATTTTTCCTCCATAGTTTACCTCCCCCTTTCCACATGTTATTGTATCATGCCACACAGACACACGCAACGGAAAACGGGCACCCCGGTTGGGATGCCCGTTTTTATCAGCCCAGCAGGGCGCGGTGATACACCTTCTTACCCTTCTTCAGAATGACGCCCTCGCCAGACAGCTCATCTGCGGTAAAGACGCGGGTAATGTCGGTTACCTTCACCCCGTCTGCCTCCACGCCGCCCTGCTCTACCAGGCGGCGGGCTTCCTTCTTGGAGGGGGCCAGGCCGCACTTGAGCATCAGGTCCAGCACGGCCACAGCGCCGTCGGTCAGGTCGCCGTCAGTCAGCGTGGTAGTGGGCATGTTAGCCTTGTCGCCGCCCTGGGAGAAGAGGGCGCGGGCCGCGTCCTGAGCCTTCACGGCCTCCTCCTCGCTGTGGACCAGCTTGGTCAGCTCGTAGGCCAGAATCTCCTTGGCGGTGTTGAGCTGGGCGCCCTCCCATTTATCCATCTCATCGATCTGCTCCAGAGGCAGATCCGTGAGCATCCGCAGACACTTGAGCACGTCGGCGTCGCCGATGTTGCGCCAGTACTGATAGAACTCGTAGGGCGTGGTCTTGGCAGGGTCCAGCCAGACGGCGCCCTTCTGGGTCTTACCCATCTTCTTGCCCTCGGAGGTCAGCAGCAGGGTGATGGTCATGGCATAGGCGTCCTTGCCCAGCTTGCGGCGGATAAGCTCGGTGCCGCCCAGCATGTTGGACCACTGATCGTCGCCGCCGCACTGTAGGTTGCAGCCAACAGTCTGGAACATGTGGTAAAAGTCGTAGGACTGCATGATCATGTAGTTGAACTCCAGGAAGCTGAGGCCCTTCTCCATGCGCTGCTTGTAGCACTCGGCCCGCAGCATATTGTTGACAGAGAAGCAGGCGCCCACCTCACGGAGCAGCTCCACATAGTTGAGCTTCATCAGCCAGTCGGCGTTGTTGAGCATCAGGGCCTTTCCCTCGGAGAAGTCAATAAACTTGCTCATCTGCTTCTTGAAGCACTCGCAGTTGTGCTGGATGGTCTCCACAGTCATCATGGAGCGCATGTCGGTGCGCCCGGAGGGGTCGCCCACCATGCCGGTGCCGCCGCCGATAAGGGCGATGGGGCGGTTGCCCGCCTTCTGGAGCCGGCGCATCAGCATCAGGGCCATGAAGTGGCCCACGTGGAGGGAGTCGGCAGTGGGGTCGAAGCCAATATAGAAGGTGGCCTTGCCGTTGTTGATGAGCTCCTTAATCTCTTCCTCATCGGTGACCTGGGCCACAAGGCCGCGGGCTTTCAGTTCGTCGTAAATCGTCATGTCAATTCTCCTTCTTCTGTTTTTTCGATACAGATATTTTCCGCAGTGGGGACATTTGGCGCTGTCCGTCTCATGGAGCTAGCTGTCTTACCATAGCAGCGAATGCATGATTTTTCCCATACTATTGGCCATCCAAACACAAAAACGCCCCCTGTCCATTGCGGACAGAGGGCGTAATACTACGCGGTACCACCTCTGATTCGCCGTCTCCTCGCAGAGACGACCTCATGGAGTGCCAGCACACTCCGGCGCGGTAACGGGCGCACCCGACACAGCCCTAGTAACGGTCTCCCGCGTTCAGGCGGCTGCTCCGAGGTGTATTTCACCAGCACCGCCCTCCCCCTCGCACCAAAACGGGGGCTCTCTGAACAGCGACAAGCCGGGTACTTCTCCTCATCATCGCGATGGCAGTCTGAAATTATCTGCAACTATACCACAGCATTTCCAACTTGTCAACCCCGCAGAGACAGTCCAGACTTTCCTGCAGGTTATTCGCCTGATTTTCTGCCGCGCTTGTACCGGGCCGCGCCGTCCAGCAGCTCCCCCGCGCTGGCCAGCGAGGCGGCGGTGATGGCATCTCCGGAGGTGAGGCGGGCCAGCTCCGCCATTCTGTCATCACGGTCAAGCCGGGCAACCTCTGTAAAGGTTCTGCCCTTTCGCTCTCCCTTCTGGACGGAGAAGTGGACGTCCGCCATGGCGGCAATCTGGGGCAGATGGGTGACGCAGAGCACCTGCTTATGGCGGGCCACATCGGCCATCTTCTCCGCTACCTTCTGGGCAGCCCTCCCGGAAACGCCGGTGTCTACCTCGTCAAAGACCAGCGTGGTCACATCTTCGTTCTCAGCCAGCACATTTTTCAGCGCCAGCATAATCCGGGCCAGCTCACCGCCGGAGGCGATCTTCTGGATGGGCTTCAATGCCTCGCCTACATTGGCGGACATGAGGAACTGAACCTCGTCCATGCCGGTGTTGTCCAGCCCCTCGTCACAGGCTTTGGCGCCAAACTCCACCTGAAACCGGACCTTGGGCATATCGAGCTGGGCCAGCTCCTTTTGAATCCGGTTCTGGAGGGCCTCAGCCGCTGTGTGGCGCGCGCCAGAAAGCGTTTCTGCTTTACATCTCGCAGACTTCAGAGCGGAGGCATATTTCTTCTCCAGGCGGACGATGGTATCGTCAGCGTATTGGATATCATCCAGTTCTTTTTTGCACCGGTCCAGATAGGCCAGCATCTCCTCCTCGGAGCTGCCGTACTTCTTTTTCAAGCGGTAGATGACGTCCAGGCGGCTCTCCAGCTCGTCCAACTCACCAGGCTCAAAATCAAAGCTCTCCCGCAGATCCCGCAGCGTCTCCGCCACATCGTCCGCAGTACAGCGCAGCTCCGACACTTGCTCCAGAATCCCGGCAGCCTCTGCGCTCATCCCGGCCGCCGGTCCCAGAGCGTCCTCGGCAGTGGCCAGAAGAGATGCTGCTCCGTCCCTGTCCTCGTCTCCGGACAGGGCAAAGCAAGCTCGCTCCACGGCTTCGATAAGTTTTCCCGCATTGCGCAGCAGCGTGCGGCGCTCTGTCAGGGCGGCCTCCTCCCCCGCCTTGAGCTGAGCCCGCTCCAGCTCCGCGATTTGATAGTTGAGGCTGTCAATCCGTCTGGCCCGCTCCGCCTCATCCATCCGCAGGGCCTCCATCTCCCGGCGGATGGCGGTCAATGCACCGTAGGCGGTTTGATAGTCGGTCAGGGCTTCCCCAGTCCCGCCAAAGGAGTCCAGATAGCTCAGGTGGCACCGCTCGTCCAGCAACTGTTGGCCGTCGTGCTGGCCATGGATATTGACCAGCTGGCTGCCCAGGGTCTTCAGCTGGGAGACGGTGAGCAGCCGTCCGCCCAAGCGGCAGGTGTTCTTACCATCCGGATGAATCTCCCGGCGGATAATCAGATTGCCGTCCTCGTCCGGGCCCTCCCCGTTCTCTTCAAACCAGGGAAGCTTTGGAAGGTCGGTGAAAACCGCCTCCACAAGGGCGGATTTTGCGCCGGTGCGGATGAGATCCCGGCTGGTGCGCTCGCCGATCACCGCGCCGATGGCATCGATCACGATAGACTTTCCCGCGCCGGTTTCGCCGGTAAGTGCATTAAAGCCGGCGTCAAACCGGATATCCGCCGATTCAATGACCGCAATATTTTCAATATGAAGCAGAGAGAGCACAGCAATCACCCTCCATCCGGCGGAACTTACTTCAGCATCTTGTGAATCTCATTACAGAACTCGGCGGCCGCCTCATTGGTACGCATGATCAGCAGGGCGGTGTCATCCCCCGCCAGGCTGCCCACCAGGTCTGGAATCTCCATCCCGTCCACTGCGGCGCAGGCCGCCGAGGCCAGGCCGGGCATCGTCTTGACCACCACGATATTCTGCGCCATATCAAAGGAGGTGACCCCCTCTTTGAAGATGGTGCGCAGGCGCCCGGCAAAGTTGAGAGAGGTCTTTCGTTCGGATACCACATATTTATAGGTACCGTACCCAGTCAGCTCCTTGATCAGGTGGAGTTCCTTGATATCCCGTGAGATGGTGGCCTGGGTTGAGGTGACACCCCGGAGACGGAGCTGCTCCAGAAGCTGGTCCTGGGTCTCTACGTCCACCTCTTCAATAATGCGGAGGATTTCTTCCTGTCGCTTACTCTTCATGCTTTTTCACCCGTTTCCAAGTTTCTGTTGGAGAATATTATAAAAGCTACGGCCGGTGAGACACACCAGCCTGGTCTGCGCCCCGGACTTTTTCACCTCAACCACATCGCCGCCCGAGAGCTTATGGGCCTTTCCTCCGTCCACGGAAAGATAGGCGGTCTTTCGGGCCAGGCGCCCCATGCGGATGCCCACTGTCCGCTCGCCGCTGAGCACCATGCTGCGGGAGTGAAGCATATGGGCGCAGATGGGCGTTACAATCAGATTTTCTGCCGTTGGCTCTACAATGGGGCCGCCGGCAGACATGGAATAGGCGGTAGAGCCTGTGGGGGTACAGACCACCACACCATCGCCCGAGAAGTCAGAGATCGGCTTCCGATCTCCGTAGACAGAGAAGTCAATGATCCGGGCCACCGCCCCCTTTGTGATGACGGCGTCATTCAGGGCAATGTCCTCATAGACCTGCTTCCCCTCGTGAAATACCTTCACGTCCAGCATCATTCTGGACTCAACGCTAAACTTTCCGGTGGCCAGCTTGGCCAGCTGCTGCAGCTCTCCCTGTTCCAGCTCCGCCATAAAGCCCACGCTGCCCAGATTGACGCCCAGAATCGGAACGTTGTAGGCGTTGGCATCCTTCGCGGCGTGGAGAATTGTGCCGTCGCCGCCAAAGCATATCAGGACGTCCGCCCCGGCCAGTTCATGCTGCATATCGGAAAAGTGCAGGTTTTTCGGCAGCTCGACCCGGCTGCCCTTCTCCGGCATAAACGGCAGACAGATTGCAGTCTCCACGCCGACGGCTTTCAGGATGCGGTCGGCGGCCTGAGCCGCCCGCAGTCCTTTGTCCCGGTATGGATTGGGGCTCAGCACAACTTTCATAAACTCATTCCTTCTCTAAGGCGTTATGAGAGGCCGCAACCAGAGCCTCCAGATCTCCATCCCAGGTATGTTCAGAGGCTCCGGCAGCCAAGAAGCCCAGGTATTCAATGTTTCCCTCTGGACCCCGAACGGGTGAAAAGGTCATATCCTTTACAGCAAAGTCAGCGTCCCTGGCGTTGACAAGAAACTGATCCAGTACCTCCAGATGGACCTTTGGGTCCCGCACAACGCCCTTTTTTCCAACCTTCTCTTTCCCAGCCTCAAACTGGGGCTTGACCAGGCAGACCACATGCCCGTCCGGCTTCAGAAGCCCCCGCACAGCAGGCAGAATCAGCCGCAGCGAGATGAAAGAGACGTCAATACTGGCAAAATCCAACTCATCGGGAATCTGTTCGTGGGTGAGATACCGGGCGTTGGTACGCTCCATGCAGACAACACGCTCGTCGCTCCGCAGACTCCAGGCCAGCTGTCCGTAGCCCACATCCACGGCGTAGACCTTTGCGGCGCCGTTTTGCAGCATGCAGTCCGTAAAACCGCCGGTAGAGGCGCCAATATCGCCGCAGATTGCACCGGAGAGCACAATGGGAAAGGACTGCATGGCCTTTTCCAGCTTCAGCCCGCCCCGGCTGACATAGGCCAGGGTCTTGCCGCGCACCTCTATCTCGGCTGTCTCCTCTGTCTGAGCGCCGGCTTTGTCCACCTTTTGGCCTGCAACATAGACCTGGCCCGCCATAATGACAGCCTGTGCCTTCTGACGGCTCTCCATCATTCCCCGCTCACAGAGCAGAACATCCAATCGTTTTTTAGCCACGTGTACAGACCTCCATTGCCTTCCGGCAGAGACTTTCCCCGTCCAAACCGCAGAGCTTCCGCAGCTCGGCCACGGAACCGTGGGTCACAAAGGAGCGGCCGAGGTTGCAGAGCGCCATGCTGGATATCGGTGTGCCCGCCAGCGCCAGTTCCGTTGCAATCCGGCGGCCCACACAGTTTGCCTCCATCGCGTCTTCCGCTACAAGCAGGCAGTCTGTTTTGGAAACAGAACGTTGAATTACCTGAATATCAAGTGGTGTAATGGTATTTAACTTCACAATTTCAGCAGATATTCCATGCTGTTGGAGCAGCTCAGCGCAGCGAATTACTTCGTTTATCATAACGCCGTATCCAACCAGCGTGATATCGCCGCCCTGCCGCAGCAGGACGGCGGGCTCGGTGCCGGAATCTGCCGCATATAGGCCTTCCCCGCCTCGGGGATAGCGCAGTGCCACAGGTCCGCAAACCTCTTTTATGGCGTAGGCGAGCATGGTTTTCAGTTCAGAAAAGCTGGACGGACAGAGGACAGTCATCCCCGGCACCGTATCCAGAAAAGCCACGTCAAGGACTCCGTGGTGGGTCTCTCCGTCCTCCCCCACCAAGCCGGCCCGATCTACTGCAAAGACCACATGGAGGCCCTGAATGGCCACATCGTGGATCAACATATCATAGCTGCGCTGAAGAAAGGTGGAATAAACCGCAAAAACCGGCACGAGCCCTTGTTTTGCCATCCCGGCGGCCATAGCGGTGGCGTGCCCCTCGGCGATGCCCACATCGAAATAGCGTGTCGGAAAACGGCGGGAAAACTCGCCCAGGCCGGTACCATCCCGCATAGCCGCTGTAATGGCGCAGATTCTGCGGTCCTCTTCCGCCAGTGCGCACAGCGCATCGCCGAAGGCGGCTGAAAAATTAGGACCGCCTTCCGAAAGCGGCTCTCCCGTTTGAACGCAGAATCGTCCGACACCGTGAAACTGGTCCGGATTGCGTTCCGCAGGTGCATATCCATTTCCCTTTACAGTCCTTATGTGGAGAAGGACAGGGCCTTCAATGTCCTTGGCATATCGGATAAGACTGGTCAGACCCTTCACATCGTGGCCGTCTACCGGGCCGAGATAAGTAAATCCCATGTCCTCAAAGAAGGAACAGGGCAGCAGGGTCTCCTTGACGGCCTTTTTAATTCTGTGCGTAATTCGATAGAGGGTTTTCCCACCCGGCACAGTGCTGGTCACCTTCCGGTATCCCTTCTTGAAGCGCAGATATTGGGGCTTCAGCCGTTGTCTGGCTAAATGCTCGGCAATGCCGCCCACATTTTCTGTGATGGACATGCCGTTGTCATTAAGGATAACCAGCATCCGTTCGCCGCTGTTTCCGGCGTCAGAGAGGCCCTCATAGGCCAGGCCGCCCGTCAAAGCGCCGTCTCCGATGAGGGCAATTACATCGTAATCCTCTCCCAAAAGTGTCCGGGCTCTGGCCATGCCGGTGGCCACGGACACGGAGTTGGACGCATGGCCGGCAATAAACGCATCACAGCTGCTCTCTACCGGCTTGGGAAATCCAGCCATACCGCCGAACGTACGCAGACTGGCCATCTGGTCCGCTCTTCCAGTGAGAATTTTATGGGTATAACACTGGTGCCCCACATCAAAGACAAGCCGGTCCCGAGTGAAGTCGAATACCCGGTGAAGGGCTACCGTGACCTCCACCGCCCCTAGATTGGAGGCCAGGTGGCCTCCGGTTTTGGACACGGAGTCGATCAGGCCGGCGCGAATGCGGGTGCAAAGCGTCTCAGCTTCACAGTCCGTTATATTCTTTATATCCGGAATATCCGTTTGCTGAATCATAAGCACCTCTGCGTAAATGACTTATTGAATGAGATAGGCCCCCAGCAGTCCGATGGCCACGCCCAGAAGCGCCCCCATGATCACCTGCATGGGCGTGTGGCCAAGCAGCTCTTTCAGCTCTTTTCCGAAGAGCTCCGGCTTCATCTCGCTCCAGTGATCCATCATGTAGTTCAGAATTTTGGCCTGCTCTCCGGCAGCCTTGCGGACATTGGCGGCATCATACATGACTACAATGGCAATAACTGCCGCGATGGCAAAAAGCGGCGAGGAAAAGCCATACAGCATACCAGTGGATGCGGCGCAGGCGCAGACAAAGGCGGAGTGTGAGCTGGGCATCCCGCCGCTTCCCCAAATCCGGCGCCAGTCGAGCCGCTTCTTGGTCAGGAGTTGGATGACCACCTTCAGCCCCTGTGCCACAGCCCAGGACAGAGCGGCCAGAATCAGAATTAAATTTCCCAAGTGGTAATTGGCGGCGTTCAGTTCCATATGCGGTCACTTCTCCCGTTTTACCAATTTATCTGCCAGCCAGCACAGGAACCCGGTATCCTCAAATGTACTGCGGAGGACCTCTTTGGCAGCTTCGGTCTTTTCGTTTACCAGCTTCTCACAGGCTTCCATACCCTTAAGGCTGACAAATGTTACCTTCTCATTGGCGGCGTCAGAGCCGATGGGCTTGCCCAGCTTGGCCTCATCACCCTCTACGTCCAGCATGTCGTCCCGGATCTGGAAGGCGAGGCCAAGCAGCTGGGCATATCGCCGCACGGCTGTCCGCTCCCGTTCTCCGCCTCCGGCCACAATACATCCAATCTCTGTGGCTGCGGCGATAAGCGCGCCGGTTTTCAGCCGCTGCAGCTCCTCCAGTTCGGACAGGGACAGGGAGTGTCCCTCCCCTGCCATATCAAGCGCCTGGCCGCCAACCATGCCCCGCGCGCCGGCAGCGCGGCCCAGACAGGCGGAGATAGCCAGCGCCTGTTCCGCGCCGAGGGCCGTTCCATGTTCGGCAATGGTTTCAAAGGCTGCTGTCAACAGAGCATCCCCCGCTAAAACCGCTGTGGCCTCGCCGTAGACCTTGTGATTGGTAGGCTGGCCGCGGCGCAGATCATCGTCGTCCATGCAGGGCAGATCGTCATGAATGAGGGAGTAGGTGTGGACCATCTCCACCGCGCAGGCAAACGGAAGGGCTGTGGCCACATCTCCGCCGCACATACGACAGGTCTCAAGCGCCAGTACGGGACGGATACGCTTTCCGCCGGCCAGCAGGCTGTACATCATGGCGTCATACAGGTCGGCGCGGGGCTCACGCCCCACAAAACAGCGCTGAAGATAGTCCTCTACCAGGTCGCAGTCTGCGCGAAGCATATCGTCGTACATCATCCCGGAAACTCCTTTGCTCTGCAAAACTTCGGCGCACAAGCCCGACCAATGCAGGCCCTTTTACGCCTGGAAACCACATGGAGGCGCCGCACACTGCGTCCCCTGAGGGGCAAGCCCCATTACACACCCTGATCCATAGGCTGCTCCACTGGAGTTCCATCCGGAGCGGCAGTCAGCTTAATGACTTTTTGCTCCGCCTTGTCCAGCATTGTGGAGCACTTCTTCATCAGACTTGTCCCCTCCTCAAAGAGGGCCAGGGCATCCTCCAGCGGTGCATCCCCCTGCTCCAGCCGGGCTACAATCTCCTCCAGCCGGGCCATAGCCTGTTCAAAGGTCAGCTTTTTTTCAGCCATCTGTCAATCAACGCTCCTTTACAACACAGGGAATTTCTCCATCCGCCACCCGCAGGCGCAGCGAATCCCCCGCCCCAACATCAGCTTTGGAGCGCACCACCGTGCCGTCCTCCCGGCGGGGAATGGCGTAGCCTCTGGCCAGCACCTTCAGGGGGCTCATGGCGTCCAGGGACGCCGCCAACCGGGCAAAGCGCTGCCGCTCCCGGCTCAGTGAACCCGAAAGCCCATGGGCCAGCCGGGTACGCTGGTAGTCCAGCAGCACCCGCCGGTCCTCAATATAGTTCATGGGATTCCGTAAAGCCCGGCTGCCTGACAGCCGTTCCAGCTTAGAGGAAAGCTCCCCCAGCCGCCGTGTCATGGCCCGCTCCATCCGGGCTGACAGCTGGTTCAGCCTGCCTGCCACGTCGTTCTGGTCAGGGACGGCCAGCTCCGCCGCGTTGGAGGGGGTGGCAGCCCGCAGATCCGCCACAAAGTCAGCGATGGTCACGTCCGGCTCATGGCCAACAGCGGAGATTACCGGAAGCTGGGAGGCGTAGATAGCCCGTGCCACAATCTCCTCGTTAAAAGCCCACAAGTCCTCCATGGAACCGCCGCCCCGGCCGGTAATAATGAGGTCGGCCCAGCCCAGGCGGTTGACCCAGCTCAGGGCCGCAGCGATCTCGCCGGGGGCCTCCGACCCCTGGACCCGTACGGGCACCACGGCCACCTGTGCCATAGGCCACCGGGCTCCCAGAATCCGCAGCATGTCCCGCACCGCCGCACCGGCGGCCGAGGTCACCAGGGCGATACGGCGCGGAAAACGGGGAATGGGCTTTTTATGGGACGGGTCAAACAGCCCTTCGGCGTACAGTTTGGCCTTGAGCTGCTCAAAGGCCACATAGAGGTCACCCACGCCGTCAGGCGTCAGGGCGCTGACATAGAGCTGGTACTGTCCGTCCCTGGGGAACACCGTTACCCGGCCGAAGGCCACCACCTTCATGCCGTTTTCCGGGCGGAACCGGAGGGCGGATGCCTCCCTGCGGAACATGACGCAGCGGATGGCGCCTCCCTCATCCTTCATGGAGAAGTAGTGGTGACCGGAGGGGTACATCTTATAATTGGAGAGCTCACCCCGGATATAGATACCGGAGAGCGCACCATTCCCGTCCAGCAGATCCTTGATGTATTGGTTGACTTGGGAGACGGAGTAGACTGTATCGTTTCTCATCGCCCATTCTCCCCCGCCCGCAGACTGCGCCAGGCCAGAATGGCTACCCCCATGGCGTTGTCCGTGGAGTATCTGGGCTCGGCAAAGACCGCGCCCTTCAGCTTCTCCCGCAGCAGGGTATTGGAGGCCACTCCGCCGGAGCAGAGCACGTTCAGGCCGGGATGCTCCTCCAATGCGGTAGTCGTGGCTCTTGCGACCGCATCAGCAACGGTATTCAGTGCAAAACGGGCAATGTCGGCGGGGGCTTCTCCCCGCTCAGCCATGGCCTTGACCTGGTTTTCCACGCCGGATAGGGAGAAAGAACAGCCGTTGAGCTTCACACGAAAGCGGTGGTCACTCCGGGATTCCCGGGCCAGAGCGTCCAGGGCCTTTCCGGCGGGAAAGTCCAGCCCCAGCAGCTTTCCGGTCCGGTCAATGAGCTGGCCGGCGGAGATATCACTGGTGCCGCCGATGGCCCGGGCACGGACATTGACCCCCTCCGGCTCCACATACAGCAGCTCTGTAGTGCCGCCGGAGAGATGCCAGGCCAGAATAGGCCCGTCCAGCAGGTCCAGCCGGCCGGCGGACCATGCGGCGGCGGCAATGTGCCCCTGCTGATGGGACACCGGGAAAAAGGGCACGTTCAAAGTGGCGGACAGGGCTCTCCCCTGCCCTTCTCCGGCCAGGAAACAGGGCATGTAGGAGCCGTCCACCGCCCTGGGGCGGGTGCTGGCGCCCACGGCCCGCAGTTCACCGAGCAAATCCTTTTCATGGAGCTGCTCAAAAAGGCCGGGCAGCCGTTTCACATGCTGGAACAGGGCGTCGCTCTGGCGCAGACCCAGAGTGCCGGACGGCACATCCAGCAGACGCCCGATATTCTCCCCTGTGGTTCCGTCAAATACAGCCACAGAGGTGGTGTAATTGCTGGTGTCCAGACCCAGACAGCGTAGTCCGGTCATGCCTGGGGGGCCTCCGCATCCTCGGCGGCAACGGGCTCAGCGTCAAAAATGTCCTCGGCCTGGAAGGCGGATGCCCGCTCGGGGATGGACTCCTTGCGGACAAAGGAGCCCAGAATGCCGTTGATGAAGGAGACAACCTCGGGCGTCTCGTACCCCTTGGCGATCTCCAGAGCCTCGTTGATGGCGGCGGCGTTGGGCACGTCCTGCATATAGAGGATTTCGTACATGGCCACCCGCATCACCGCCACCGCCACCCGGGGAATTCGGGAGAAGGTCCAGCCGATGGCGTAGCGGGAGATATAGTCGTCCAGCTCAGGGCAGTGGAGATACACCCCCCGCACCAGCTCGCTTATGTACTCCCGCTGCTTGGCGTTGGGGTATTCAGCGTAAAGAGGCTCCTCCTCCCCGATGAGCGCAAATGTCGCGCGCGTCAGGGCCGTATCCAGAAGCTCATCAGCAGTCTGGTTGGTAAAGCTGAGCTCAAAGGTGAGATGTACGGCAATTTCTCTGGCGTTGGTCCTGGTCATGTTTCTTCCTCCGTCACAGGCCGTCCTGCGGCCCTGCTATTTCTCTCATGAATGGATAGTTCAATGAATATAACCCTATTATATACAAAGTCCAACCAAAGATAAACCCCCAGTTTTGCGCCTGTACGCAAAAAAGCATTGAGCGCGGGGGCCGCGCCCAATGCTCTTTTTTGGAGATGTTACTGGGGCCGCTTGGCGTCCCGGTCAAAGGTGATGCCGGAGACGTTCACGTTGACGCATGCGGGGGTCAGGCCGCTGGTATTCTCAAGGCTGGAGAACACGGCGTCCTGCACCTTGGCGGCCACCTCGGGAATGGTATAGCCGTACTTCACCAGGATGCCCACATCGACGGTCAGGCTGCCGTCCTCATTGCTGGAAACGCGGACGCCCTTGGCCAGGTTCTTCTTGCCGCCCAGCATCTCCACAAGATCGTTGCCCAGATTGGCCGCCAGGCTGCCGACACCTTCTACCTCCAGCGCGGCGGCGGCGGCGATAACCGCCATAACATCCTCAGATATATGGATATTTCCCATCTCATCGGGGCGGGAAACGTACTCTCTGCCTTCGCCCATAAAGGTCACACTCCTTATGTCGTACAGTATAGGGTCCGATATCTCTAAGCATTGTACCACAAACCGGCGAAAATAACAAATATATTTTTGCCCATTCTCCGAAAACCTTTCAGAAAAACTGCGCCGGGCAACGGTCCGCGGCTCCTGTTCTCCGCGGACCGTCAGCCCGGCGCTTCCGGCTTTATTCCTCTGTGGCCTCGATGATTTTGATTTTGCTGGCCTCCATACCGGTCTCGTCGGTGACGATCTCGGTAATCTTGGCCACATCGGCGTCAGTGAGGCTCACGCCGTTGTTGGACACCACGACGGACACGCTGTTGTCCCCGATGAAGGCCACGCAGTCGGCGTAGCCCTTGGCGGTGACCAGGTTTTCAATCTGGGCCTCGCTGACCGTGACGCTGGCCATGGTCTGGATGGAGGCGTTGGCCTCGTCCTTCATGGCCTGGTCGGCGTTCTCATCCCCGGCGGCCTCCTGGAGCAGTGCGAGGGCGCTGTCTCTGGCCTGCTGCCGGTTGAGCCGGGCGGAGTCAAAGTAATTGCTGCTCCCGGTCTCCGATGTACCATTCTCTGTCTGCTGGCCAGAGGTCTCGCCGTCCGCTCCGGCGCTGGGCGACGGCGACGGAGCGGCAGAGGCCGTACTGCCGGTCAGGAGAGGATCGCTGGTCTGCTGTCCGCCTACCAGAGCCGCTTCGCCCAGCGTCTTGCCGGCGTCTGTGTTGTTGTCCTTGTGGTAGGACCAGTTGAGATAAACCGCCACACACACAAAGAGAACAATGGCCGCCACCACCGCGTTTCGTTTCCAGAGCTTCATACTGAACCAATCCTTTCACCGTTTATCATCATTTTGATTTGCATATGGATATTTTGTCAGCGCCCAGCCCGGTCAGGGCGGACACCGCGTCCACCAGCCTGAGACAGACCGCCGGGTCGCCGCCCCCCGGGCAGACCACCAGCGCGCCCTGATACTGAGGGTAAACCTGCTGGAGCACCACCGCGTCTTCCGTGCCCGAGCCGGTGGACACCACCACAGTGCTGGTGGTGCTCTCCTCCCCGGAGCGGCTGGAATCCTGGGCCAGAATCTGCCGGGCGCCGCTTTTTACCGTGAGAACCACTGTCACCTCCCCCGCCCCGTCTACCCTGGAGAGGGCCTGCTCCAGCTTCCGCTCCATCTCCTCCACCTGGAAGGTCTCCCCGCTGTGCTCGGCCTGGCGCTCCGCGCCGCTGTCAGAGGGACTCTCCTCTCCGTCCAGGGGCAGGAGGAGCAGCACGATGCCGGCCGCAATCACCAGAAGCACATACTTATATTTCTGGAAGAGTTCAGCTGCCTTTTGGGGCAGTCGCTCCCATGGAAATGTTCCTTTCATTCCACATCCTCCACGTAATGCTGCCGCTCCGCCGGTATGGCCAGATCCGCGGCGATTACCCGGGTGAGGGCGGCCTGCTCTCCTTGGGTCAGGTCTCCAGTAATCTCAACCCCGTCAGGGACCGGATAATCCCCCGATTCCGCCCAGGCGGTTACCCGGACCCGGCACACAACCCCCAGCTCCTCCGCCTTGTCCAAAATATATGCGCTGGTTTCGTCGGCTATGATATCTTTCATCAATCTGCCGTTCTCCTCCTCCAGCATCTCCACTGTCCCCATCGCCTCCACCCGGTACTCTGTCAGAATCCCGGCGAAGGTGCGGCTGTCTATCCTGAGTACCGGCTGAATCATGGCCAGCACCAGCACAAGGGAGCCGGTGAGGCGGCCGATCTTCCGCACGGTTCCGCTGGGAGACAGGCCATCCGCCAGCGCCACAATGATGGCGCCGCAGGTGATGCCCACCAGCCAGTCCCTGATTAGTTCTATCATACCGTCACCACCGAAATTGCCGAAACAATGGATACCAACATCAAAAGCGCACAGGCCCCCGTCATGCCAAGCACCAGCCCAAAGGCGCCGCCGATGCTGTCAATCAGCCCGGCAACCCGCCCGGCTGACACGGTACCCGTCAGCGCGGCGGTCAGCTTGTAAGCCAGGTAATGGATGCCCAGCTGGAGAAAGGGCACCAGACAGATGCCCAGCACGGTGAGCATGCCGAACACCCCCACCGTGTTCCGCAGCACCGAGGCGCTCACCAGGACGGTCTCCGCCGCGTCGGAGAGGATACCGCCCACCACGGGAACCACGCTGGACACCGCAAACTTGGCCGCCTTCACCGTGGCCGCGTCGGCGGTACCGGCGATGACGCCGGAGACAGTCAGATAGCCCACGAAGAGGAGCAGCACCGATGTGAGCACCGTGGTTACCACCCATTTGAGCACACCGCCGATGCGCTTGAGCCCATCGTTGCCAAGGGCGGCGTAGGCGGCAGAGGAGGCGACATAGGCGTAGACCAGCGGAATGAGAAGCCCGGTGATCAGGGTCATGAGCACGTCGGAAAAGAGTACGGTGGCAAGCTGACGGGCAGCGGCTCCACCGGGCGCACCGCTTGCGGCAGCCGCTGCGGTGATGGTGGGAAGGAGCACCTTGGAAAACATATTCATGTTGTCCAGGGCCTCCCGTCCCAGGCCAATCAGCGTGTTCACGTCGGCCACTGCCACTGCTGTAACAGCCAGCGCCCCAGCCACCGATACAACATCAATTCCGCCGCCCAGCTGGCCGGCCGCCTTCATCCCATCGGCCAGGGCGCACAGCAGCACCACCGCCAGCAGCAGCACGCCGCTGCGCACCGCCTTGCGCACCACACCGAACACCTCATCGCTCCCTGTATCCAGGATGGCCTGGATCCCCTCCTCCAGGCTGGTATCCGGCGTGACAGCCTGTCCTCCGCCGTATTCCTCCGCCGCCTGCTCCAGGCTGTGGAGGTCCAGCGCCTCCGCCTGAGCAGACAGCACCTCATCCTCTGTCTCAGCCGCCTGAGCGCCACAGCAGAGCATCGTCAGCAGCAGGAGAATTACGGCGCATATCCTGTATGGTTTCATCGGCGCACCTCTCAAAGCAAGCCGGTGATGGTGGTCAGCACTGCCCGCACCAGCGGGAGGGCCAGATAAAGCGCCACTGCCGCACCGGCGATCTCCACGAAGGAAGCGATGCCGCCCTCTCCGGCGTCCTTGCAGACCTCCACCGTTACTCTGGTGATGATGGCCACACCGACCGTCTTAACCACCGGAGCCAGAACAGCGGGCTCCAGCCCTGCCAGCTGCGCCAGCTCGTCCAGCAGCGCCCGCACGCTCTCCAGCGCACCCAGGGCTGCGGTGAGGATAACCGCACCGGCGGCCAGCGCCAGCACCAGTGCCAGTTCCCTGACCTGTTTTTTTACCACCGCCGCACACAGGGCCGCCGAGACGGCCACAGCGGCAATTTTCAGGATGTCCGTCATAGGCCGAACAGGTTCTTCACCAGATTGAAGAGGTCGCTGATCTCCTGCACCACCATCATCAGCACCACCACCAGACCTGCCAGCGTAGTCATGGTAGCCTGCTCGTCCCGTCCGGACCGGGTGAGCACCTGGTTGAGCACAGAGACCAGAATGCCGATGGCGGCAATTTTAAAAATCAGATCCACGTCCATTGCAGTTCAACTTCCCCTTTCCCCACCCTGCGGCAGAGCACTGCGCCTCACAGAAGTACAATCACCAGAAAAGCGCCGGCGGCCAGGCCAAGCGCGCCGTACACCTTGCCCATTCTGGACCGTTCTGCCACAGCGGCCTCCAGACACCGCTCCAGCTGTGTCCGGGCCAGCGCCAGCGCCTGGGTCTGGCCCTCTCCGTCATACCGGCCCAGAATGCCGCCCAGCGTCTCCAAAATCTGCCGCTCCTCAGCGTCCAGCTCCAGGTCGGATTCCGCCAGGGCATTCCGCCACAGGTCCTCCAGCCGCTCCTCGCCCAGACGGCGGAGGCTGTCCCGGCAGCGGGCAAAAAATGTCCCGACCGGCGGCGCCGAGTGATCGGCCAGAAGGGCGAACAGCTCCGGAATAGAGGTCAGCCGGAAGGAGAGCTCCCGTTCCATCCGCTCCAGCGCCTCGGTCAGAAGGCGGAGCGTGCGCACCCGGCGGTTCAGCCTGGCTGCCGCACAAAACCCAAGCGCTCCCGCACCGCCGGTGAGGAGCACCGCGCCCAAAAGCCTCAGCACACCGCTCCCCCCTCCAGCCGCTTTACCTGATAGGTCCGGCGCCTCCCGCCGCCCCGGATAAGGACAATCCGCCGGAATATCCCGGCCTCCAGCAGCCGGCGGTAGAGCGGGCGGGAGGACAGGTCCTCTGTTCCGGAGGCGTGGGCGGTGGCGAGCAGCGTCACGCCGCAGTTGGCGGCCGCCTCCAGCGCCGTACAGTCCGCCGGGGCAGTAATTTCATCCGCTGCCAGCACCTGGGGGTTCATGCCCCGCAGGAGCATCAGCAGCGCAGTCCCCTTTGGACAGCCGTCCAGCACGTCGGTGCGGCGGCCTACGTCCAGCTGGGGCAGGCCGTCGTACATGGCGGCCAGCTCTCCCCGCTCGTCGGCAATCCCTACCCGCATGGGCGCAATCCCGTCCCCGTCGGAGACCGCCCGGATGATGTCCCGCAGCAGCGTGGTCTTTCCGCCGCCGGGCGGCGAGAGAATCAACGTGCTCTGGAGCATGCCTTCTGCCGTGAGCTTGTCCAGGATTCCGGCGGAAATGCCGGGGACCGATCGCGCCACCCGGATGGACAGGGACGAGATTCGCCGCAGGTTGCACACCTCGCCGTCCCGCACCACGCCGCTGCCGCAGATGCCGATACGGTGCCCGCCCCTGACGGTGACAAAGCCGTTGCGCACCTGCTCCAGCACCGCGTGGACGGAGGCCTGGGTGGCAATCTCCAGCACCTGACTCAAATCCCGCTCCGTCAGCGGCAGCTGCTCGCAGCCCGGGATGACCCGCTCTCCCTCCGGCCCGGAGACCGTGATGGGGCAGCCGTTTCTCAGCCGCAGCTCCTCCGCCCGGCACTGCTCTTCCCTGCCCATCCGCTCCGCCGCCTGGCGCAGCCGGGACGGCAGGAGCGCCGCCGCCTGCCGGAACCGGGACGCCCCGTCCTCTGCCATGCCTCTGTTCATAGGAACCCTCCTCTTTTGCAGCTTGTATCACTGACACAATCCTATGAGCGCCCCCGGTGGAATATGAATCCTTGTCCCAACAAAAAACAGCCTGCCAGTAAATCCAGCAGGCTGTTTTAGCTAAAAGAGAAAAGCGTACCCTGCGCAGCATGCACAGGGTACGCTTTTCGGATGGGGTAAGGCAGGTCAATCCTGCTCCCAGTTGTGGTACACGTTCTGGACGTCGTCGTTTTCCTCCAGGAAATCGATGAGCTTCTCCATGTTCTTGACGTCGTCCTCGCTCTCCAGCTTGACGTAGTTCTGGGGGACCATCTCCACCTCGGCGGAGGCGAATACGTAGCCCTTTTCCTCCAGCTTGGCCAGCACCTCGCCGAAGGCGTCGGGAGAGGTGGTGATCTCGAAGCAGTCCTCGTCAGCGGTCATGTCGTCGGCGCCGGCGTCCAGCGCGTCCATCATCACGGTGTCCTCATCCAGATCCTCCCGCTCGATGACAATCACACCCTTCTGGTCAAAGGACCAGGACACGCAGCCGGTGGCGCCCAGGTTTCCGCCGTACTTGTCGAAGATGTGGCGGACAAAGGGGGCGGTGCGGTTGCGGTTGTCGGTGAGGGCCTCCACGATCACAGCCACGCCGCAGGGGCCGTATCCCTCGTACACCACATTCTCGTAGCTGTCGGTGTTGCCGGAGCCCAGCGCCTTGTCAATGGTGCGCTTGATGTTGTCGTTGGGCATGTTTGCGGCCTTGGCCTTGGCAATGACGGTGGCCAGACGGGAGTTGTTGGCGGGATCCCCGCTGCCGCCGGTCTTGACCGCCACAATCATCTCACGGGCGATCTTGGTGAAAATCTGAGAACGCTTGGCGTCAGCGGCTCCCTTGGTCTTCTGTATATTGTGCCATTTGGAATGTCCGGACATTGGAATACTCCCTCTCATGAAAATTCGCGTAGGACAGTATACCACAAAAAAGTACGGGTTTCAACCCCTTGGGGGCCGTCAGACGTAGGAAAACACCTCATGGTGGCGGTGAGAGATGAGCACGCGGATACCGGGGAAGCCCTCCTGAAGCCAGCCGGCCAGCACAGGGCACACCACATTTTCAGTGGGATAGTGTCCGGCGTCAATCAGGTTGAGGCCCAGCGCCTCCGCCTCCTGGAACTCGTGGTATTTGACGTCCGAGGTGACAAAGGTATCGCATCCGCAGGCAGATGCCAGGGGGCCCATATCCCCGCAGGCGCCGCCGCCCACAGCCACCTTGCGGACCGGGCGTCCCCCGTCCACAAACCGGACGCCGTTGGCGCCCAGCAGCTTCTTTACCTGAGCGGCGAATGCCTCTGCGCTGGGCGCTCCGGAGATAACGCCGGTACGGCCGATGCCGTCCTCACTGAAGGGCCCCACCTGCTCCAGACCCAGGGCCCGCGCCAGCGCGTCATTGACGCCTCCGGCGGCAATATCCAGGTTGGTGTGGGCGCAGATGGCGGCGACATTGTGCTCCAGGAGGGCCAGCAGCCTGCGGCCTGACGGGTCCTGGTCGGTGACGTGCCTGGCCGGGGAAAAGATAACCGGATGGTGGGACACAATCAGCTCCGCGCCAATCTGGACCGCCTCCTCCGCCACCGTCTCAGTGATATCCAGCGCCACCAGGATGGCACTCACCTGCCGGTCTCCCCGTCCCACCAGAAACCCGGCGTTGTCAAAGCTCAGCTGCGTGCTGAAGGGCGCTTTTTCGTCCAGAAAGCGATAGACATCCATTACAGTTGCCATGCATTCCACTCCTCTCTCATCTGCCGCAGGCCTGCGGCCACTTCTTCCAGCTCCCTTGCCCGGGCGGCGTCCTCCGGCTTGCTGGACCGGACCACGCCGGCGGCGGCGGCTTCCGCCCGGCGGAGCAGCTTTTCCAGGTACCGCCCTCTCAGCGGCGCGTCCATACCCTGGCGCTGCCGCCCGGCCCACGCCTCAGCGGGGGTATAGGGCCCCTCCTCCCCCGGCACGGCCAGGAGCGTGACGTAGATCGTCCGCCCCTCCTGGGTCAGGACCTCCTGCCGGATTCGGAAACCGTGGTCCCACAGCCAGGCCCGGAGCTGCTCCTGGGCCGTCATGGGCTGGAGAATCAGGCGGCGCTCTCCCTGCCCCGTCCAGGAGGCGGCGGAGAGAATTTCCGCAATGGTCTCGCCGCCCATCCCGGCGATGGAGATGGTATCCGCCTCGTCGGGAGAAATTCCCGCCAGGCCGTTGCAGAGGCGGAAGGAGAGCTTCTCCTCCACCGCGTAGTGGGCGGCGGTCTGCCTGGCCCGGTTCAGCGGCCCCTCCCGCAGGTCGGACACCACCGCCCGGTCAATCTTCCCCTGCAATACCAGCCAGACCGGAAGATAGGCGTGGTCTGTACCCACATCCGCAAATCCGGCTCCATCCGGCACCAGATCGGCCACCGACTGGAGCCGGGGCGAAAGCTCATAAACGCGCAACGTCTTCACCTCTCTGTTGAAAAAAAGAGAGCGGCCGGAGCCGCTCTCTTCTGCGGTATTGATTACTGGGCAGCGCCGGCGGTCATCTTGTTCAGCTCGGCCAGCAGCGCATCCACGTCCACGCCGTGAACCATGCAGGCCTGCTCCACGGTCTCGCCGCGGGAAGAGGGGCAGCCCAGGCAGTGCATGCCGATGGAGAGGAACAGGGGCGCGGTCTCAGGGGCGATGTCCAGGATGTCGCCGATAATGGTATCCTTCGTAATCTGAACCATGGGTGGTTACCTCCGTAAATCTCTAGGATATGGGTAGTATATCCTAATTCCATCAATAATGCAAGATGGAGATTCCGTTTTTTCTTCCATCTTCGATTTTCCCCGCGTCCGGGCTGCCCCAGGCAGCAAAAAACGCCCGGCGCAGATGCGCCGGGCGTTTTTGTTGTGCAAATTACTGCTGCTCACGCATACGAGCAAAGCACTCGCTGCAGTAGACAGGACGGTCGGACTTGGGCTCAAAGGGAACCCGGGCCTCGCCGCCGCAGGCAGCGCAGGTGGCGGTGAAGTACTCACGGGGGCCGCGGGCGGCGTTCTTGCGGGCGTCACGGCAGGCCTTGCAGCGCTGGGGCTCGTTCTGGAAGCCGCGCTCGGCGTAGAACTCCTGCTCACCGGCGGTGAACACGAACTCCTTGCCACATTCCTTGCATACGAGTGTCTTGTCTTCAAACATGATAATACCCTCTCTTTGACTCTTTGCCCCGGTCAGGATAAACCTACTTTGCTGGGACATGTAATATTTGCGTTCAGCTTTCGCTGATATCGCCAGACTGGAAATGCTTCGCCACCTTGCGCCTGATGCGCTGGACAGCGTTGTCCACCGATTTCGGGGACCGTTTTACCTCAGCTGCAATCTCATCATAGGACAGTCCGTTTAAATACAGCCCGAGGACTTTCGCTTCGAAACCGGACAGCTGGCCCTTCAGCACATCTAAGCGCTCCCGGAGCTCCTCCCTGCCGATCATAATGGTCTCAGGGTTCTCCAGACGCTCTTGGTCTGTACCATAAGCATAGTGGTCGGTCTTTCCATCAAAGAAAGGGGTTTCGAATGAGATATAGTTGTTCAGCGGCGTATGCTTGTCGCGGGACGCCGCCTTTACCGCGGACAGGAGACGGTTCCTTATGCAGGTCTCCGCATAAGTATGGAATGACGCGCCCTTGGACGGGACATAGACCCGGATGGCGGCCAGCAGGCCGACCATTCCCTCCTGAATCAGGTCCTCGCTGTCGCCCCCGGCCAGGAAAAGAGGGCGGGCGCACATGCGCACCAGACGGTTATACCGGATAACCAAGGTCTCCTCTGCGAGGCGATCTCCTGACGCAGCCTGTACGCACAGCGCTTCATCCGACAGTTTTTGGTAGTTCTGCTCCTGTGGCTTCATTCCAAATCTCCTTACCTATTAAAGCAGAAAAACCGGTATTTGTCAATGGTTTTATGCAAAATATTTTAAACCAGGTGGAAAATGTCAGAGCGTTTTAATCAGATCTGCCAATTCGTGCGCGCAGGATTTGGCGGTCTCCTCATCCTTGGCCTCTACCATCACCCGAATCAGGGCCTCGGTGCCGGAGGGGCGCACCAGAATGCGGCCATCCCCTGCCAGCCGGGCCTCCTGCTGGGCGATGGCGGCCTTCAGGGCGGCGTTGGCCATAATCTCCGCCTTTTTGGCCTTGTCGGCCACGGCCACGTTTACCAGCAGCTGGGGATAGCGCTTGCAGTCAGCCACCAGCTGGGAGGCCTTCTTTCCGGAGGCATGCAGCAGGGCGAGCAGCTGAAGGGCGGTCAGCTGGCCGTCGCCGGTGGTGGCAAAGCGGCGGAAAATCATATGGCCGGACTGCTCGCCGCCCAGCACATAGCCGCACTCCTCCATCTTCTCCAGCACGTTCCGGTCGCCCACGTCGGTGCAGATCAGCTGCATGCCCCGCTCCCGGCAGAACATGTGCAGGCCCAGATTGCTCATCACGGTAGCCACCACGGCGCTGCCGGGCAGTTCTCCCCTGCTCATCAGGTCCTTGCCGCAGACGGCCATGATCTGGTCGCCGTCAATCTCATTGCCCAGTTCGTCACAGGCCAGGCAGCGGTCGGCGTCGCCGTCAAAGGCGATGCCCAGATCGTAGCCGCCGGCCTTGACCATGGTGCACAGCTTATCCAGGTGGGTGGATCCGCAGCCGCTGTTGATGTTCACGCCGTCGGGGTCGGCGTTGATGACGTCTGTGTGCAACTCGGGGAACCGGTCGAACAGCCGGGCGGCAGTGGTGGAGGAGGCGCCGTTGGCGCAGTCCACCAGAATCCGCATTCCGGCCAGATCCGTGTTCACGGTGGAGGCCAGATGGTCAATATAATCCTCCCGCTCCTTCTGATCGGCGTAGATGACCCGGCCGATGTCGCCGTGGGTTTTCAGGGGAACCTCCCTGCCGGAGAGGATGATGTCCTCAATCTCCCCCTCCAGCGCGTCAGAGAGCTTGAAGCCCTGGCCGTTGAAAATCTTGATGCCGTTGTGCTCAAAGGGGTTGTGAGAGGCGGAGATGACAATTCCGGCGTCTGCATTGTTGTCCACTGTGATCCAGGCCACCGCCGGGGTGGGAATGACGCCCAGATGGAGCACATCCGCGCCGGCGGAGCACAGTCCGGCAATCAGGGCGCCCTCCAGCAGGTCGGAGGAGATGCGGGTGTCCTTGCCGATGGCCACCAGAGGCTTGTGGTTGCCCTCTTTCGTGAGCACCTGTGCGGCGGCCAGGCCAACCTTATAGGCCAGGTCGGCGTCCAGCCCGGCGTTGACCACGCCGCGGATTCCGTCTGTACCAAACAATTTCCCCATATTCAAAACATTCCTTTCCGCTGTGTATATTTTGATGGGACGCAGTCCCCATGTTGGCTTTTGTCAGAAAGACAGCTGATCCAACCCGTCGCCCCGGGGCACAGGCAGCCCCAGGTGCTCATAGGCCCGGCGGGTGACGCAGCGCCCTCTGGGCGTACGGGTCAGGAAGCCCATCTGCATCAGGTAGGGCTCATATACATCCTCCAGCGTAACAGCCTCCTCGTTGATGGTGGCCGCCAGGGTCTCCAGCCCCACCGGGCCGCCGCCGTAGTGCTCGATGATGCTGGTAAGCATCCGGCGGTCCACGGCGTCCAGACCCAGATAGTCCACCTCCAGAGCGCTGAGGGCCTGGTCGGCCACCTCCCGGGTGATGACGCCGCCCGCCCGCACCTGGGCGAAATCCCGTACCCGGCGGAGCATCCGGTTGGCGATACGGGGCGTGCCCCGGCTCCGCCTGGCGATTTCCATGGCGCCTTCCGCCTCAATGGGTACGCCCAGGATGCCCGCAGAACGGGAGACAATCAGGGCCAGCTCCTCAGGGGTGTACAGCTCCAGCCGCAGCGTAACGCCGAAGCGATCCCGCAGAGGCGCGGACAACTGTCCCGCCCGGGTGGTGGCGCCGATAAGCGTGAACCTGGGCAGATCCAGCCGGATGGAGTTGGCGGAAGGACCCTTGCCGATGATGATATCGATGGCAAAATCCTCCATGGCGGGATAGAGAATCTCCTCCACCGAGCGGTTGAGCCGGTGGATCTCATCTACAAACAGAATATCATTCTCCTGCAGGTTGGTCAGCAGGGCCGCCAGATCCCCCGGCTTCTCGATGGCAGGGCCGGAGGTGATGCGGATGTTAACCCCCATCTCGTTGGCGATGATGCCGGACAGGGTGGTCTTGCCCAGGCCCGGAGGGCCGTGGAGCAGAACATGGTCCAGGGGCTCGCCCCGCATCTTGGCCGCCTGGATGAAGATCTCCAGGTTGCCCTTGGCCTTCTTCTGGCCGATGTACTCCGAGAGCGTCCTGGGGCGGAGGGAGCCCTCTGCCTCATCATCCCGGGTCAGGGATGTCGTCACCAGAGGCTCCTCGGTCTCAAAGCCGCTCTCCGAAAAATCGATGCTCAAATGCTCACTTCCTCTTCCGGGCGGACCCTGTGTCCGCCGGCTGTTATTGCGGTTACTTCATCATCTTCTTCAGGGCCTGCTTGATGATCTCCTCCAGGGCCAGCGTCTCCATGTCGATGTCCTTCAGGGCGGCAGCCGCCTCAGCCTGACTGTACCCCAGGACGGCCAGAGCGGCAGCCGCCTCGCTGGCCTTGTTCTGGGGGATGACCGTGACGCCGGTGCCGCCGTAGCTCTCTCCGCCGGGGGTGGAGAGCTGCCCCTTGGCCAGCTTATCCTTCAGCTCCAGAATGATGCGCTGGGCGATCTTCTTGCCGATGCCCGGGGCCACGGTGAGGGCCTTCTCGTCGCCGGTGATGATGGATGTGGCCAACCCCTCCGGGGTGGCGGAGGACAGGATGGACAGCGCCGCCTTGGGACCCACGCCGGACACGCCGATGAGCAGCTGGAAACAGTTGAGCTCATTCTCGCTGGCAAAGCCGTAGAGCTCCATGGCGTCCTCACGGACGTTGAGATAGGTGTAAAGGGTGGCGTTCTCCCCTTTCCGCAGCCGGGCAAGGGTGTTGTTGGTGGTGCGGCAGGCATAGCCCACGCCGCCGCAGTCCACAACGGCCAGATAGGGCGCCATGTGGACCACAGGTCCTTTCACATAGTAAAACATATCGGTTCCTCACTGTATCTGTCAATTGTCAGCGGCGGTTATCCCGGACGGCATACCGGCCGCTGCCCGGCCGGGCAGAATCCATCAGGGACAGCCTGGAGGAGGACGAACGGGCGTGGCACAGGGCGATGGCCACGGCGTCCGCCGCGTCATCCGGCTTGGGCACGTCCTTCAGCCCCAGCAGGCGCCTGGTCATGTCCATCACCTGCCGCTTTTCCGCCTTGCCGTACCCCACCACCGCCTGCTTGACCTGGGAGGGGCTGTACTCGAAAATGGGGACGCAGGCCCGCTCGGCCTCGGTCAGAATGACCCCTCTGGCCTGGGCCACGCCAATGCCGGTGGTCACGTTCTGGTTGAAGAACAGCTCCTCCACCGCCATGGCGTCCGGTTTGAACTGGCGGAGCAGGGTGGCCATATCGTCTGATATCTGGAGCAGCCGGGCGGGCAGCGGCAGCCCCGCCGGAGTGGTGATGGCGCCGCACCGGATCAGCCTCTGCCGCCCCGGCGCCGCCTCCAGCACACCGAAGCCCACGATGGCGAAGCCCGGGTCTATTCCCAAAATGATCATGGCAACCTCCTGGGTATACATACGGGTTAATTCTATCACGGCGAAGGATATGGCGCAACTAAGAATTATGGGAGAACAAAACAGCAGACGCCGCGGCAGAATCCGCCGCGGCGTCTGCTGTTTTAGAAGGAGAACGATAAACGGAAGTTCCGTCCCCATCCTCAGCTTATGCGCGGGGATGGGCTTTGTTGTACACATCTTTCAGCTTCTGGTTTACCAGCTGAGCATATATCTGGGTGGACGAGATGTCGGCGTGGCCCAGCATCTCCTGGATGGACCGCAGATCCGCGCCGTTCTCCAGCAGATGGGCCGCGAAGGAGTGCCGCAGGGTGTGGGGCGTGATGTCCTTGCGGATGCCCGCCTTCTCCTGGTAGTGCTTGATGATCTTCCAGAAGCCCTGGCGGCTCATGCGCTCCCCGTTCATGTTGACAAACAGGGCCTTCTCATCCGGGTGCTCAATCATCTGGGGGCGGACCTGAGTGATATAGCTGGCCAGCGCCCGCACGGCGGCGGAGTAGAGTGGGATGATCCGTTCTTTGTTCCGCCCCACGCAGCGGATAAAGCCGGCGGAGAGGTTGACGTGCTCCAGGTTCAGTCCAATCAGCTCGGAGACCCGGATGCCGGTGGCGTACAGCAGCTCCAGCATGGCCTTGTCCCGGCAGCCCTTGGCGTCAGAGGGGTCGGGCTGCTCCAGAAACAGATCCACCTCTTTGCTGGTGAGGATCTGGGGCAGCTTCCGCTCCACCTTGGCGGGGGTAATCCCCCGCACGGGATTGACGGCTACAACGCCGACGCCGATCAGAAAGTTATAGAAAGACTTCATGGAGGCCAGGCTTCTGGTCACCGTGGCCACAGACTTTCCTTTTCCGGACAGATGCTTCACATATCGCTCCACATCCGCCTGTCCGGCCTGCTCCGCCGTCAGGCCCTCCCCCTCCAGCCAGCCTGCGTACTGGTGGATATCCCGCAGGTAGGAGCTGAGTGTGTTGAGGGACGCCTTTTTCTCTGTTTTCAGGTATGACTCATACTCTTTTAAATAATCCATCCCCTGCCGCGTCTCCATCCTATGTAGAATTCGGCGGCTCTGCCCAAGGCAGGTACACGCCTATGCCGCCAGCATCCCGGCCGCCCACGCCACAAGGGTGGGGACAGCCAGATATTCCAGCAGTATACACACGCAGAACGCCCCGGCGCACATGCCGCAGCGTAAAAAGTAGGCCCGGCCGAAGGGGGAATCTCTCCTGCCCTCCCCCATGGTCCGTCTGGCCAGGCGGGCCGAAGCCGTCAGCCCCTGAGCGCCCAGAACAAAGAGCGCCGGAATACTGACTGCTCCGGATACACCAAAAATCAGCGCGGCCGCAAAGCAGCCCTCACTGCCGAACATTCGAACAAAGGAGGACACTGCAAAGGACAACAGAAATCCCCGGGCGGAAAACAAAATTGGAATACCCAGTATTCCCAGTGCGGTAAAGCTCAGGGCAACTGTAAAAACAGGCCAGCGGAGCTGCTCCCATATCAGCGGAAGCAGGGCGGGCGGCTGTACGCCTCCCTCCCCTGCGGCCGAGAGAAAGCCCTGAATGTAGGCTGTCAGGCTCTCCCCGCCGCTGCCTTTGGCGGCGGCCGCCAGCAGACACCCCGCCGCGCTGCCCAGAAAAAAGCAAATCCCTATCGCTGCCAGAGCGGGGCCCCCGCCCTCTGCGGGGACATCCCACACTCCTGCCACAGCTCTGCGCATGGGCCGTCACCTCCACGACAGCCTATGCGCACCGGCGGGGAATTAGAAGGACAGCCTCATTTGCCCAGCTCCTGAGAACGGCGGACACAGCGCTCCATGGCCTCGTTCACCATTTCCTCAAAACGGTAATCGTCAAAGGCGGTCATGGCGGCCAGGGTTGTGCCGCCGGGGGAACACACCTGCCGCTTCAGCTCTCCGGCGGTCTTCCCGCTCTCCAGCAGCATCCGGGCAGAGCCCTCCATGGTGAGGGCCGCCATGCGCAGCGCCTCGTCCGGCGCCAGACCCAGAGCCTGCCCGGCGCTCACCATGGCGTCAGCCATGCGGAAGAAGTAGGCCGGAGAGGAGCCGGCGGCGGCGATCACCGCGTCGATCAGGGCCTCCGGCACCACGAACACCTCGCCCGCGGAGGAGAACACGGCCTTCACCGCCGCAAAGATCTCCTCCGGCACATCGCCGGACTGAACCAGGGCGGTGCAGCCCTTTCCGACCAGCAGGGGCGTGTTGGGCATGGCGCGCATCACGTGGCACCCGGGCAGCTGCTCCCGCAGCCAGGCGAGGGAGTATCCAGGGGAAATCGAGAGGACCCCTTTGCCTTTTGCCTGTTCTGCAATTTGAGGCAAAACCTGGCCGAACATCTGGGGCTTAATCCCGAGAATGACCAAATCAGTCTCCCGAACCACCTGGCAATTATCGGTGGTGGTATGAATGCCCAGGCGGGCAAAGCGCTCCAGCTTATCCCCATGGTGGTTGGAAATCCACAGCTGTTCCGCCTGGAGAAGGCCGCCCTTTAAAACGCCGTCCAAAATAGCGCCCGACATATTGCCCGCGCCAATAAATCCCAATTTCAAATGACAGCCCTCCTTTTTACCTATGTTTACGGATTATAATATATCTCTTCCGAAGAATTAACGCAAGAAATACAAAGTAAAAAAATTATTTTTGTATATTATGACAAATTATTATGTAAAATAAATTATGTAAACTACGACGTCAAAGAAAATAGGCGCTCTCTTGTGAGGGCGCCTATTTTGTCGAAAAATGTATTGTTTTTCTTGAATATCGCGAAAATAGCGGCAAGTTTTCCGGTGCAACTTGGTGATTACGTTTTGTATAATTACAATCTGTATATCAGTCGCCCATGCCGGCCGCAATGGCCCGAAGGGCAATGGCGCACTCGAGCCGCTTGCGCTCCAGCTCGCAGCCCACATGGTGGGGCTTTTTTATGTCTCCATTGACAAGCAGGTTGGAGGCGCTGCAGCCGCCGGAGCAGTAAAAACGCGCCCAGCAGTCCTTACAGTCCTCTCTGGTATAGATATTCAGGTTGGAGAAGGCTTTGGAGATCTCCATGTTGAAGGTACCCTCATAGAGGTTGCCCAGCTTATAATCCTCGTTGCCCACAAACTGGTGGCAGGGGTAGATGTCCCCCTCCGGGGTGATGGCCACATACTCGCAGCCGGCGCCGCAGCCCCGCAGCCGCTTGATGACGCAGGGGCCCTGGGCCAGGTCCACATTGAAGTGGAAGAAGTTCACCTCGGGGTGCTTGCGCAGCTCCTCCGCCAGCTTCTCATACTCGGCCAGGATAGCGGGCACATCCTCCTCCCGGAGGGCATAGGGGTCCTCGGGTCCGCCCACCACAGGCTCCACCGAGATGTTCTTGGCGCCCAGGGAGGCCATGTGCATCACGTCGGCAGCAAAGTCCAGGTTGTCCCGGGTGAAGGTGCCGCGGAGATAGTAGTCCTTGTCTCCCCTGCCGGCGATGAGCTTCTGGAACTTGGGGACGATCACATCATAGCTGCCCTTGCCGTTGACAGTGGGGCGCATCCGGTCGTTGACCTCCTTGCGTCCATCGATGGACAGGACGGCGTTGGACATCTCCCGGTTGATATACTCGATATTTTCGTCGTTGAGCAGGACGCCGTTGGTTGTAATAGTAAAGCGGAAGCACTTGTCATGCTCCTTCTCAATGGAGCGGGCGTACTCCACCGTCTTCTTCACGGTGTCCATGGCCATCAGAGGCTCGCCGCCGAAGAAGTCCACCTCAATGTTCCGCCGCTTGCCGGAGCGCTCGATGACAAAGTCAATGGCCCGCTTGGCGGTCTCAAAGTCCATGGTCATGCGGTGGCCGGTGCCGAAGTCTCCGGTGGAGGCGAAGCAGTACTTGCAGCGGAGGTTACAGTCGTGGGACACGTGGAGGCACAGGGCCTTGATGGGCGCCTCCCGCTGCATGGCCACGGCGGCGGCCGGGTCGATGTAGTCGTCCTCCACAAAGAGGAGTCCCTCCTCCTGGAGGTCCCGCAGGTCCTGCCAAGCCTCCTCCAGCGCCTCGGCGCTGTACTGGGGCAGCTGGGCGGCCAGGTCTGCCGGGCAGTGCTCGGCCATCTGGCCGGGGTTGGCGTTCTGCCGGTTCAGCGCCTCCAGCAGGTCATAGGCGGTCTTGTCCAGTACATGGACAGCGCCGCTGTTTACATCCACGGCGACATATACGCCAAGGGCGGTAAAAGTATGTACCATTCTTTTCTCTCCTAATGACAGGCACGGAAACGGGGTGGGCAAAACCCACCCCGTTCCCAGTCTTGTTGTTTGACTTACTTGTTGTTCTCGCACTTCTGGTTGGCAACCGTGCAAGAGGTCTTACAAGCGGACTGGCAAGAAGTCTGGCACTCGCCGCAGCCGCCGTGAGCAGCGCTGTTCTTCAGGGTAGCGCCGTTAAGCGTCTTCACATGCTTCATCTGTTTCCCCTCCTCCACTGTCGTTTTTTGGAGCTTCGATTCATTATAGCATAGGAAGCGGCCCATTTCAATCCATTTTTAGCGGCGTCCCTTCCGCTTTTTCCTGGTGGGGCGCTTTCCGCCCAGCAGGCCGGCCGCCGCGCCGCCGCACAGAGCGCCGCACAGCAGGGCCAGCCCCTCCTCCGGCGCGGCCGGGCCGAAGAAGAGCACGCCCACCGTGAGCAGAATTAGAAAAAAGACGCAGCCCGTCAGCAGACCCACAACCAGCGCCCTGGAGCGGCAGCGGCGGATGGCCGCCGTACCGCCGAAAAAGCCGCCGATGACACAGCCTACAATGGTCATTTGATACATCAGCTGCTCCTCGATCCACCCGCTGGAAATGCCGACCGAAGCCAGCAGCAGAAAGAGAAAGCAGGCCAGCAGCGCCACACCCCCGCCCAGGAGCACCCCCAGCACACAGCGGACCAGTCTGGCCCCCTGATCCTCTTCCATATGTTTCATTCCATTCCCCTCCCAGACATTGTGCTTGTCTGGTGGATCATATGCCACGCCGCTGCCCGGCATGTCTGTTTTTTCTCCTCCGTACCGCGCCCATGAAAAAGCAGCCGGCCGCAAACGCGACCGGCTGCTCAGGCTGTCGAAAAAGTCCCTGGACTTTTTCGACAGCCTTCAAAAATGCCGTTACTTTCGCGCCGCACAGCGGCGCAAAAGTCCCCGCTCCGCTCTC
>CAJFTA010000022.1 GCA_904419835.1 uncultured Pseudoflavonifractor sp.
CTGGTACATGGTGGCCGGCGCGGTGGCCCTGGGCCTGTTCGTGAGTTATGCGGCCATGTTCGGCTTTGACAAACTCCGGGAGGCCCTGGAGCAGATCACAAACTGGGGAAAGACCGATACAGAGTAAAGAGAACCCCCGGCGCCTACACGGTGCCGGGGGCATTTTATACGACGCGGCGGGACACGGTGGAGGCGTCCAGACGCATGGCCAGGTCAATGATCTTTTTCCTGGTAGCGCGGTTCGTTTCTGCGGCGGGGGCCAGGGTGGCCCGGACGCCGGCGGGGACGATGGAGAGCGCCCAGGCCACCAGAGCCTTTTCTGCCTTTATCAGCGCCGCCCTGGCGGCCATTTCCGCGCCCTGCAGTTCGACGGCCTCCGAGTCTGCCTGGTATTCGGCCTCCAGGGCGTCAAAGGTGGCGTCGTCCTCCACCTGCCAGAGCCGGCGGGCGGGGAGGCCGCGCCGGTCCGTGGCGCCCCGGGCCTCCAGAAAAGCCCTTTCGTGGGCGGCGGCACTTGCCTCCGCCATTTCGCTGGAACGCAGGGCCTGGGAATAGGCCCGCTGCTGTGCGTTGTATCTCATAATATCCTGCCTTTCTACCGGGGACGCCTGATCCGAAGATCAGGCGATTGCCTCCAGTTCCATATCTTCAATTTCGGCCCAGGTGAAACCCAGGCGGTGCATATCATCCCCCACATCGGAGAGGACCACGCTGGCCTCCATGGTGAGATCCGCGTAACAGAGGGCGGCGAACATCTTATAGACTTCCACGGCCCGCTCCATGGTGAAAACCCGGATATTGCCAACCATGGCCCCGTACTTCCCGTTTTGCTTAATCAACATGATCTTTACCACCCTTCAAAATTCTGCGGAACAACCGCCGGAGCGGAACGAACACCGCCACAAATATCACAAGAGAAATTAGAAATTTCATCGCTTGCCCTCCTATTGACAAAGAACTGCGTTTCGTTTATATTTGGGGTGCGGAGGTTCGGGCCTCCGCACCCCTGGCCTTTACCAGTCCAGCAATTTTAGGATTGCCGCTGTTATCAGGCCGGAGATCGTGCCCGCCAGAATGTCGGCCAGGAAGTCAACCTTTCTGGAGGGCTGCGCCGTAGGCTTTCGCCTGCGGCGTTTTTTCTTGCCCATTTGAACCACCCCCTTTCCTCTTGAACTGATTAGATTATACATCTAACAGGAGATAAAAACAAGCGGCAGAATAAACAAATCTAACGTGAGATATTTATATAAATCTAACAGTAGATAATAATGAAAAACCGTGGTATTATGAGGGTGAGGTGATAAGAATGGGCAGACCTAAAAAAGAGGGCGGAATGAGCGCCACGGACTACAAGCGGGCTTTCAACGAAAAAAACTATGATCGCCTTTCTCCGTATGTTAAGCGCGGGAAAAAAGGTCGGTACAAAGCGGCCGCCGCCGCCGCTGGGTATAGCCTAAACGAGTTCATGGAATTGGCCATGGACCGCCTGGCGGACGAAATCCTGGGGAAAGAATAAGGGCACCACACGCGCCGGTGTAGGGGCCGAACCGCCCCGCCGGAATAATCATTTTTTCCGTTTTCAGACTATTAGCGCGGGTTTTCGATGGGAACCGTGTTAAAGTTAAGAAAAAATCAGATTATTCCAACACCGGGAGGCGTGGCGGTGAAGAAATTTCTATTTCACGGGAAAAAGAATATCTGCGGGGACCGCATACGCATGGCCCGCCTGGAGAAACGGCTATCACAAACGGACCTGGCCCGCCTCCTCCAACTGCAGGGCGTCCCGGCCGAGCGGGATATAATCAGCAGAATGGAAATGGGGGATCGGCTGGTCACGGATTATGAGGTGGTGACAATAGCCGAGGTCCTGGACGTTCCAGTGTTGTGGCTTTTAGGTAAAGAGAGGTAAAGACCGGCGTGGAGAATACCACGCCGGTCTTTTTCATTCAAAGGGGGATACCATGAATTACAAGGGCTATCATCACTTGAAATGGGAGGACCGCCTAAAAATCGAGGGGGCGCTGAAAACCGGCGGGAAACCGGCGGAGATCGCCAAAATGCTGGGCGTGTGTGTTAAGACCATATACAACGAGATCAAGCGGGGCCTGTGCCTCCAGCAGAAAGAGGGATACATATTCCAGGAGGAATACTGCGCGGAGGTGGCGGAACGGAAGTACCAGGAGCATTTGAGGGCCAAGGGGCCGGAAATAAAACTGGGCCGGGATCATGCTTTTGCCAACTTCGTGGAGCGGAAGATCATAGAGGACCACTACTCCCCCGGCGCGGTGCTGGCCTACATCGAGGAGGCCGGCCTGGAGTTTGAAACCCACATCTGCGAAACCACCCTTTATTCCTACATCTACCGGGGGGACGTGTTCCTGGAACTAACAGAGGAACACCTGCTGTATAAAGGGGAGCGGCGGCGGGACTACGAGCAGCGGGAGCGGGCCAAAGAGGCCCCCGGGGACACCATCGAGGACAGGCCGCCAGAGGTCCGGGCGCGGAATACGTTTGGACACTGGGAAATGGACAGCATTATGGGGCCAGTGGGGTCAAAGGCGGCCCTGCTGGTGCTGACCGAGCGGCTGACGCGGTGGGGGCTTGTGATCCGGGTCCCGGACCATACAGCGGAAAGCGTGGTCCAGGCGCTGAACCGGGTGGAGCGGAGGATGGGAAAGCGGTTCCGGGAAGTGTTCCGCACCATCACCGTGGACAACGGCAGCGAGTTCATGGACTGCGCCGGCCTCCAGCGATCATACCGGCTGAAAGGCCCACGGACGAAAATATATTACTGCCACCCCTATTCCCCGCAAGAGCGCGGGAGCAACGAGAACATGAACCGGATCCTGCGGCGGTGGTTCCCAAAGGGGACCAACTTCGACCAGGTGACGGAGGCGGAGGTGGCCCAGGCGGCGGAGTGGATGAACAACTATCCGCGCCGGATCCTGGGGTGGAGATCCGCCGGGGCCGTGTTCGAGGAGTACGTGGCCGCCTGAAAATCTGAACAGCGGGAGCGGAACGGCCGGGGCCAGGTTTTGGCCTCCGGTGGTTTTTCACGCCCTGGAGGCGGTGAAAGAGGACGAAAAAGGCCGCTCCACCGTAGTGGAGCGGACCCAGTATATCACACGTCAAAAATTTTTCTGGATTTTCTGTAATTTATCCTTGACTTTTTCAAATTTTACGAAAAAATTTGGATGGAGGCTGAGAGGCGGGGGAGGGAACAGCCTCACGGAGGCTGTGATCCGCGAAATAAGTTTGAAAAAGCAGAAAATGGACTTGCCAAGCGCACCTGTAAAGGGTAAAATATAACGGTTAACGAAAAATGGAACGGACTGACGGGGGTTTGTCATGAATCGTAGTCTGGAGCGCATCCTGCCCAGGGTGCAGAAGCCCGCCCGATACACGGGGGGAGAATACAACGCGGTGGTCAAGGACCGGCGGAAGGTGGAGGTGCGGTATGCCCTCTGCTTCCCGGACACCTATGAAATCGGCATGTCCAATCTGGGCGTGCGCATTCTCTACGGCGTGATGAACAACCTGCCCTGGTGCTGGTGCGAGCGGGTGTTCGCCCCCTGGGGGGACATGGAGGAGGAGATGCGCGCTGAGGGCCTGCCCCTCTATGGCCTGGAGAGCGGCGACTCCATCGCGGACTTTGACCTCATCGGCTTCTCGCTGGGCTACGAGATGGCCTACACCAACGTGCTCAATATGCTGGACCTGGCCGGCCTGCCCGTGCGGGCGGAGGAACGGCGGGAGCTCTCTCCTATTATTGTGGCGGGGGGCACCTGCGCCTTTAACCCGGAGCCCCTAGCCCCCTTTGTGGACATTTTCTCTCTGGGCGAGGGAGAGGACGTGTCGGTGGAGCTGCTGGAGCTGTACCGCAAGGCCAAGAGCGAGAGCTGGGAGAAGGAGGAGTTCCTTCTGGCCGCGGCCAAAATTCCCGGGTTGTACGTGCCCTCCCTCTATGATATCTCCTACCATGCCGACGGCACCGTGGCGGCCATCACGCCCAGGGAGGGCGCGCCGGCGGTGGTGAGCAAGCGGATTGTCCAGGACTTCAACAAATCCTACTTCCCGGTCAAGACCATTGTGCCCTCCACTGAGATCACCCAGGACAAGGTGACGCTGGAGGTGTTCCGGGGCTGCATCCGGGGCTGCCGGTTCTGCCAGGCGGGGTACGCCTACCGGCCGGTCCGGTCCCGGGACCCGGAGCTGCTGGTGAAGTACGGCATTGAGGCCTGCAAGGACTCGGGCTACCAGGAGATGACATTGTCGTCCCTGTCCACCAGCGACTACCGCCACCTGCTCAGGCTGTGCGACGGGCTGCTGGAGTGGTGCGAGCCGGAGAAGGTGAGCCTGGCCCTGCCCTCCCTGCGGGCGGACAACTTCTCCATGAATCTGATGCGCCGCCTTCAGCACGGCAAGAAGTCGGGCCTGACCTTCGCGCCCGAGGCGGGCACTCAGCGCCTGCGGGACGCAATCAACAAGAACGTCACCGAGGAGGAGATTCTCCAGTCCTGCCGCACCGCCTTCTCCGGCGGCTGGTCGTCGGTGAAGCTGTACTTCATGCTGGGCCTGCCCACCGAGACCGACGAGGACGTGCTGGGCATTGCCGACCTGGCGGAGAAGGTGTACCAGGCCTGGCGTGAGACCACGCCGGAGCCCCGCCGTGGCGTGCGGATTACGGTCTCCACCTCCTTCTTTGTGCCCAAGCCCCACACCGCCTTCCAGTGGGAGGCGCAAATCTCCATGGAGGAGTACCAGCGGCGGGTGAAGCTGCTGCGGGACAACATGCGGGGCCGTTCCATCAGCTACAACTGGCACGACCCGGACACCAGCGTGCTGGAGGCGGTGTTTGCCCGCGGCGACCGCCGTGTGGCCGACGTCATCGAGGAGGCCTGGCGGAACGGGGCCAAGTTCGACTCCTGGAGCGAGTATTTTGACTTCCAGCGCTGGCAGGACGCCTTTGCCGCCTGCGGATTGTCCATGGACTTCTACGCCGCCCGTCAGCGGGACAAGGACGAGGTTCTGCCCTGGGACATGATTTCCTGCGGCGTGAGCAAGCGCTTCCTGTGGCGTGAGCGGGAGCAGTGCTACCAGAACAAGATTACCCCCGACTGCCGGAAGCAGTGCACCGGCTGCGGGGCTGACAAGCTCTATCCGGGAGGTGTGTGCGATGCGGAATAGTAACCGGCTGCGTTTTTCCAAGACCGGGCGGGCCAAGTACATCTCCCACCTGGACCTGATGCGCACCTTCCAGCGGGCATTTCTCCGTGCCGGGATTGAGATTACCCACACCGAGGGCTTCAATCCCCATGCCTTTGTGTCCATTCCACTGCCGCTGTCGGTGGGCTTTGCCAGCCAGTGCGAGGTGCTGGAGTTTGAGCTGCGGGGCGGCGCGGAGCTCTCTGAGGTGCCCGGGCGGATGAACGCAGTGCTGCCCGAGGGCATCACGGTGCAGAAGTGCTACGAGGCGGCCAAGCCCGTGAAGGCTCTGACCTACGTCAACTACATCGTCACCCTGGAGTATGAGAACGGCGCGCCCTTTGGGGCGGAGACCGCCATCCGGGAGCTGCTGAGCCGGGAGAGCCTGGTGGTGATTAAGAAGTCCAAGAAGGCCAAGAGCGGCCAGGTGGAGGTGGACCTGATTCCCCTCATCGCCAAGTTCACCGTGGAGGGACGGCGGGACACCATCGCCCTGGACCTCATCATCCGGGCCCAGAATCCGGGCTTGAATCCGGAGCTGATTGTGTCTGCCATCCGGGAACACTGTCCCGAGGCGTCCCCGGACTATGTGGCCTTCCACCGGAAGGACGTGCTGGACGCCCAGTTCCAGCCCTGGGAATAACCATAATAATAAAGAAGAGGTCTCCGCTGCGTGCGGAGACCTCTTTTTTCGTGCCTGCATTTTTGAGAAGTGATTTTACCCTCTGCGGTAGGTCCTGGTGATGTCGCCCAGTCTGCGGGCCACGTCGGGGTTGAGGGCGGCGTCACGGACACGCCAGGTCCAGTTGTGGGGTCCGGCGGTGCCGGGGGTGTTCATGCGGGCGTCGGCGCCCAGGCCCAGCAGGTCCTGCATGGGGGCAATGGCCAGGCGGCTCATGGTGCTCCACGCACCGCATACAGCGCCCCAGCCGTAGCCCTCGTCCTCCCGGAGACGGAGATAGCGCATGGCGTACTCCCGCTCACCGGGGGAGGCCTCCTGGAAGAGCCACTGGACAAAGGTGGGGGTGTCGTGGGTGCCGGTGTACACCACCGAGTCGGGCTGGCAGTTGTGGGGCAGATAGGCGCTCTCGCCGTTGGGGTCAAAGGCGTAGACCAGCACTTTCATGCCGGGCAGACCGCTGTTGGCGATGAACTCCAGCACATCTTCTTCCAGGGCGCCCAGGTCCTCGGCGATGATGTTCAGGCTGGGCACCTCGTCCTGGAAGCGCTGGAGCAGCTCCATGCCGGGACCGGGCTCCCAGTGGCCGTAGGTGGCCACCGTGTCCCCTGCGGGGATGGACCAGTAGTTGTAGAAGGCCCGGAAGTGGTCGATGCGCACCACGTCGTACAGCTCAGCGGCCCAGGCCATCCGCTCCACCCACCAGTCAAAGACCTCCTTCCGGTGGCCTTCCCAGTCGTAGAGGGGGTTGCCCCAGTGCTGGCCGGTCTCGGAGAAGGCGTCGGGGGGCACACCGGCCACAGCGGCGGGATGCCCCTTCTCGTCCAGCTGGAACAGCTCCGGTCTGGCCCAGAAGTCGGCGCCGTCCTCTGAGACGTAGATGGGCAGGTCGCCGATGATGGACACGTTTTTCTCGTTGGCGTACCGCTTGAGGGCGTGCCACTGGCGGAAAAAGACGGTCTGGAGGAAGATATGGAAGTTGACGTCGTCCTCCTCCGGCTCGGGAGCGGGGGAGGGCCACTCCGCCGGGGGCAGGTCCAGCTCCTCCCGCAGGGCGGCGAAGCGGGCGTAGTCCTCCGCCCAGTGGGCGAAGGTGAGGAAGGCCTCCATCCTGGGGGCCCATAGCGCCCTGCCCCGCTCCCAGGCCTTGCGCAGCAGAGGCAGACGGGTGCGGCGGAGGAAGTCGTAGTCCACCCGGTCAGGGCTGTCGTGGCGGGCAGAGTCCAACTCCTCACGGGTGAGGAGCCCCTCTTCGGCCAGCTCCTCCAGGTCCAGGAAGAGGGGATTGCCCGCGAAGGAGGAGGGGGACATATAGGGGGAGTCGCCGCCCCCCGGGGGGACCAGGGGGAGAATCTGCCAGTAATGCTGGTTGGCCGAGGCCAGGAAGTCGATAAAGCCGCGGGCCTCCTTCCCCATGGTGCCGATGCCGTAGGGGCCCGGCAGGGAGAAGACGGGGAGGAGGATTCCGCTGGAGCGTCCGTCCATTCGTGTTTCATCCTTTCCGGCGGCGGGGGGACCGGCAGGGCCCAGCCGCCCGGTAATCATCATATACGCGATTATTATAATCTTCGAAGCGCGAACTGGCAACCCTTGAAAATGCAGGGCTTCGGCCGGAAAATGGCTTGCGGCGGCGGTGAAAGTGGGATACAATCAGGGGGAACAGGACGCAAGGGGGAGTCGGATATGAGCATTCGGATGATTGCGGTGGATTTGGACGGCACGCTGCTCGCCTCGGACAGCGTGACGGTTCCGGAGGAGAACATCCGGGCCCTCCGGCGGGCGGCGGAGAAGGGGGCGGAGATTGTGCTGGCCAGCGGCCGCTCCCTGGTGATGATGGAGGACGCGGCGGAGCAGCTGGGCTGCGTGGACTACGCGGTGTCCGCCCTGGGGGCGGTGGTGACGGACCGCCGGACCGGGCGGCGTCTGGCGGAGCGGGAGCTCACACCGGAGCAGCGGCGCGCCGCCATGGAGGTACTGCGGCCCTATGGCCCGCTGGTTGAGGTGTACTGCGGCAGCCGGATTTATGTGGAGCGCGGGGAGCTGGAGCGCCGCCCGCCGGTGTCCGGCTTTGATTTCCTCCGCTTCCGGTATGACGACCGGGTGGACGCCCTGGAGGCGGCTCTGGGGGAGCGGACGGTGGAAAAGCTGGACGTGGACTTCATTCCGGATCTGGGGGCGCTGGAGGCCATCCGGGCCGGGCTGGCGGCCCTGGGCGGGCTGAATGTGCTGGCCTATCCCCGGCGTCTGCAAATGGAGATCAGCCGCGCCGGGGCCACGAAGAGCTGGGGAATCCAGGCGCTTTGCGCCCATCTGGGCATTGAGGCCCGGGAGGTGCTGGCCCTGGGGGACAGCGACAACGACCTGGACCTGCTGTCCTGGGCGGGCTGCTCCGTGGCCATGGCCAACGGCTCTCCGCTGGCCCGCCAGGCAGCGGACATGGTGACCGCCGCCAACGATGAGGGAGGCGTGGCCCGGGCGGTGGAGGCCCTGATGGATCGGATTGGGAACGGATGAGAAACAGAACACGGCGCCCTGTGCACGCGCTGCACAGGGCGCCGTATTTTGTCTGTGAGTGGCGGGAATCAGGGCTCCTCCACGCTGGCGCCGCCGGTCAGATTCTTGTAGAGGCGGACCAGAAACTGGTAGAACAGAGCTTTCTCCTCCTCGGAGAAGCCGGAGAGCTCTAAGGCCTCCATCTTGCCGCGCATCTCGGTGGCAGCCTCGTGGCGGGCGTAGCCGCTGGGGGTCAGGGAGATTGCGGTGGCCCGTTTGTTGCCCGCCGCGGTCTGGCGGGAGATGAGGCCGTCGGCCTCCATTTTGTCCAGCAGGCGGGAGATGGTGGCGGGCTCGATGTCGCACATGGCGGCCAGGTCCTTCTGCATGCAGCCGTCATGGCGGGCAAGAAAGCCGAGAATTTTGGGCTGGCCCACCGAGAGGCCCAGTTCGGCAATCATAGGGCGAAAGACGTTATTCTGGGCGTGGTAGGATTTCAGCAGGGCGATACTAAAGGGGACATCCATAAAACAGCATTCCTTCTGCAAATTAAGAGAGGCTCCGCAGCGGGAGCCTTACAGATGGTTCTTGTACCAACTGTTAGCAATACAATTTTAACAGATGTGAAAAAAATGTCAATCCTTTTTTCCGGATTCCCTGCCCCGGCGGTGCTCAGCCCTTTGCGCCCTGCTCGACGGCGGAGCGGATGGCGGTGAACACCTCATCCTGGCCGTCGCACATGACCAGCAGGATGGTGCCGTCCTCCAGAGTCTCCAGCCGGGCGTTGGCGGCAATGTCGTACTGGTCGGCCAGATACTGCTCAAAATCCTGCTTCTGCCGGTCCACAAAGCCCCGCAGAGCCTCCTTCACCGTCTCATCTTTCCCCTCGGCGGGATAGACGGCGGCGATGCCGTAGGCCTTCACGTTTATGGCCGAGGCGGAGATGGCGAAGGCGCTCATGTCCCCGGCGGACAGGCCCATCAGCTCCAGCAGGAGGGGGGCCATGTCGTCGGCGTCGGAGGTGACGATAGGGAAGGCGTCGTTGTCCTCCTGGCTCCGGGCGTCCTGGATGGCGGCGCGGTAGAGCTCGGTCCGCTCCTGGGCAGTGAGCTGGGACTCCGGGGCGGAGGAACAGCCGGTGAGCAGCAAAATGGGGAGAAGAATCAGAGAAAGAAACCGTTTCATATCAAAAACTCCTGTCTTGTTGTGTCTGCGTCTCCAATGGATGGTCCGGCACGGCGGGGACAGCCTGCTCCGGCGTGACGGTGAGGGCGTCTCCGTCCACGTCCACTACCGCCCGGCCGCCTCTGGTCAGGGCGCCGGAGAGAAGCAGCTCGGCGACCGGGTCCTCCACCTGGGCCCGGATGGTACGCCGGAGGGGACGGGCGCCGTAGTCGGGCTCAAAGCCCTGCCGGGAGAGCAGGTCCAGAGCCTGGTCGGTGACGCGGAGGGATACCCCCAGGCGCTCCATCCGCTCCGCCACGTTCCGGAGCATCCGCCCGGCGATAGCGCGGATTTCCTCCCGGTTCAGCTGACGGAACACGATGGTCTCGTCCACCCGGTTGAGGAACTCGGGCCGGAACACCTTTTTCAGATCCTCCAGCACGGCGGCGCGCAGCTCGTCCGGCGGGCGGGTCTCCCCGGCGGCGGCGGGGCGGAAGCCCAGGCGGCCGCCCTTTCCCGCAATCCGGGCCGCGCCCACGTTGCTGGTCATGACCACCACCGTGTTGCGGAAGTCGGTCCTGCGGCCCTGAGCGTCGGTGAGCACGCCGTCCTCCATAATCTGGAGCAGAATGCCCCAGATATCCTGGTGGGCCTTCTCAATCTCATCGAAGAGCACCAGGGAATAGGGGCGGCGGCGGACCTTCTCGGTGAGCTGGCCGCCCTCCTCGTGGCCCACGTAGCCCGGCGGCGCGCCCACCAGCCGGGACACAGTGTGCCGCTCCATATACTCGGACATGTCGAACCGGAGCAGAGCGTCGGCGCTGCCGAAGAGGGCGGAGGCCAGCGCCTTGCACAGCTCGGTCTTGCCCACGCCGGTGGGTCCCAGGAAGAGGAACACGCCGGTGGGCCTGCCCGGCTCCTTCAGACCCACCCGGCCCCGGCGCACCGCCCGGGCAACCGCTTTTACCGCGTCCTCCTGGCCCACTACCTGCCGGTGGAGCTCCTCCTCCAGGCCCATGAGCCGCCGGGACTCCTCCTGGGTCAGGGTGGTGACGGGCACCCCCGTCCACTCGGCCACCACTGCCGCCACGTCCTCGGCGGACACGGCGCCGCCCCGCTGCCCGGCCCGGAGGGCGGCCTTTTTCAGCTCCAGCTCCCGGCGAAAGTCGGCCTCCGCGTCCCGGAGCATGGCGGCCTTCTCAAAGTCCTGGCCCCGGATGGCCTCCTCCTTCTCCCGACAGGCCCGCTCCGCCCGCTCCTCCAGCTGCCGCAGGGCGGGGGGCGTGGCCAGCCGCTCCATCCGCACCCGGGAGGCGGCCTCGTCCATCAGGTCAATGGCCTTGTCGGGCAGGCGGCGATCGCCGATATACCGGGCGGACAGGGCCACCGCCGCCTCGATGGCCCCGTCGCTGATGGTCAGCTTGTGGTGGGCCTCGTACCGGTCCCGGACGCCCCGGAGGATGGCGGCGGCGGTGTCGTGGTCGGGCTCGGCCACGGTCACCGGCTGGAACCGGCGCTCCAGGGCCGCGTCCTTCTCGATATACCTGCGGTACTCGTCCACGGTGGTGGCGCCGATGACCTGAAGCTCCCCCCGGCCCAGAGCGGGCTTGATGATGTTGGCCGCGTCGATGGCCCCCTCCGCCGAACCGGCCCCCACAATGGTGTGGAGTTCGTCGATAAAGAGGATGATGTTGCCCGCCCGGCGGACCTCGGCGAGGATGTTCTTCACCCGCTCCTCAAACTCGCCCCTGTACTTGGTGCCCGCCACCATGGAGGACAGATCCAGGGAGAGCAGCCGCTTGCTCCGCAGCTCATCGGGCACCTCGCCGGCGGCGATGCGCAGGGCCAGGCCCTCGGCCACGGCGGTCTTGCCCACGCCGGGCTCGCCGATGAGGGCGGGATTGTTCTTGGTGCGCCGGGAGAGGATCTGGATGACCCGGCGGATCTCCTTGTCCCGGCCCACCACCGGGTCCAGCAGGCGGCCGGCGGCCAGCCGGGTCAGGTCTCTGGAGAACTGGTCGGCCAGCTTGGTGTCCCGGCCGCCCTCGGCAAAGTCCCGCTCCGGACGGGGACGGCCCGGACTGCGGTAGAAGGAGGCGCCGTCGCCGCCCAGGGCGCTCATCACGTCGCCGTACAGCCTGCGGGCGTCCACGCCGCTGTCGGCGATGATCCGGGCCGCCACACCGTCTCCCTCCTGGAGGATGCCCAGCAGCAGGTGCTCGGTGCCCACATAGGAGCAGCCCAGCCGGGCGGATTGAGCCAGGGCCAGCTCGATGATCTTCTTGCACCTGGGTGTGAGCCCCTGGGAGGGCCGGCCGGACGGCGCGCCCACGCCCACCATGCCGGCGATGGCGGCGCGGATGGTCTCGGGGGAGAGGCCGGCGGTGCGCAGCACCCGGGCCGCCATGCCCTGCGCCTCCCGGGCCAGGCCCAGCAGCAGGTGCTCGCTGCCCACGTAGCTGTGGCCCAGCTCGGCGGCGCAGGCCTGGGCCAGGGTCAGGGCCGTCCGGGCCCGCTGTGTAAATCTGGTTCCGTCCACGGCCTCACGCCCTTCCGCTGCCGGAGTGGGGCTGGACCGCCTTGTCTGCCTGTCTTTTTTCACTGTACGTATGCTCCTTTGCGGTTGGGGCAGCGCGGTTTTGGTGCCGGGCGCTGGCGGGCGCGCCCTCCAGGTCGGGGGCCAGACTGCCCGCTGCCTCCATGCGAAAGATAGAATTAGGGTTTTTTTCCATAATAATACACCACCTGACGTTCTGCGGCGCTCTATATTTTTTCCGCCCACAGGGAAATATACCCGCCTTCCGCACAATTTAGCATTGCAATTTGAAAAACTTGTGGTACAATGAAATCACACTTGAATTGGAGGTGTTTCCAATGGCCTATGTTATCGGTAATGACTGCGTGAGCTGCGGTTCCTGCGAGGGCGCCTGCCCCGTGTCCGCTATCTCCCAGGGTGACGAGCACTATGTCATCGACGCTGATACCTGCATCGACTGCGGTACCTGCGCTGAGACCTGCCCCGTGGGCGCCATTGCTCAGGGCTGATGTACTCTGATGAAAACAGCGGCACCGCTTGGCGGTGCCGCTGTTTTTTTCCCAAGACAGCAACAGGAGGCCGGCGCAGACGCTGCCGGCGGGAAGTGGGAGGCCGTATATGAAGGAGCTGAAGGGGAAGGAACTGCTGCTTGTGGGGTTCACCCTGTTTTCCATGTTTTTCGGGGCGGGAAACCTGATTTTCCCGCCCTTTACAGGCGCGCAGGCGGGCACAGCCACCTGGGTTGCCTTTGCGGGTCTGGCGGTGTCGGCGGTGGGCTTCCCCATCCTGGGCGTGGTGGCAGTGGCCCGCTCCGGCGGGCTGGACAAGCTGGCGGGCCGGGTGAGTCCCTGGTTTGCCGCGGCGTTCACCTTTCTGATTTACCTTTCCATTGGTCCCTGCCTGGCCATTCCAAGGACGGCCAGTACCTCCTTTGAGATGGCGGTCACCCCCTTTCTGGGGGAGGGCGCCCCTGCCGGACTGCTCCAGCTGATTTACTCCGTGCTGTTCTTTGCTGCCGCCCTGGCCCTGGCGCTGCAGCCCGAGCGGCTCACCGACCGGCTGGGCAAAATCCTCTGTCCCATCCTCATCGCCCTGATTGTGGTGCTCTTTGTGGGCTGCCTGGTCAGGCCGGTGGGGGGCTACGCAGCCCCCACCGGCAGCTATGCCGGCAACGCGGCCGTCCAGGGCTTTCTGGACGGCTACCAGACCATGGACACCATCGCCGCCCTCAACTTCGGCATCATCATCGCCCTGAATATCAGGGCCAGGGGGGTGGAGAGCGAGAAGGGTGTGGTACGCGCCACCATCCGCGCGGGGTGGATTGCCGGAGCCATGCTGCTGGCGATTTACGCCATGCTGGCCCATATCGGGGCCATGGCGGGGGGCGCCTTCCCAGGCGCGGAAAACGGCGCCGAGACTCTGACCAGCATGGTACCCGCCGTGTTCGGCCCCTGGGGCAGCGCTATCCTGGCGGCGGTGTTTGTCATCGCCTGCTTCAATACCTGCGTGGGCCTGATGAGCTGCTGCAGCGAGTATTTCTCCGGGCTGTTCCCCAAAATCTCCTACCGGTGGTGGGCGGTATTTTTCGCCGTCGTGAGCATGGCGGTGTCCAACGCGGGATTGAACATGATTCTCAAGGTGTCGGTGCCCGTACTCAACGCCATCTACCCGGTGGCTATTGTACTCATTCTCCTGTCCTTCTGCCAGCGGTGGCTGGAGGGCCTGCGGTATGTGTACCCGATAACCATCCTCTTCACCGGCGTGGCCAGCGTGCTCTCCGCCCTGCGGGGGGCGTCTCTGCTGCCCGGGGCGGCAGCGGAGCTTCTGAGCAAGGCGCCGCTGGCGTCCATGGGGCTGGGCTGGGTGGCGCCCGCGGTGCTGGGCGCCGCCATCGGCATTCTCCTGTCCCTGGCGGCGGGGAGACGCCGGGCTGAAACCCCGTAAAGAAACACAGCGCCGCCCTCCGCTGAAAATGCGGAGGGCGGCGCTGCTTGCTGTAAATAGAAGTTTCCGCCGGGCTTAAAACTGCTCCAGCAGGAACCGGCCGATGCTCTCCATGGCCAGATTGGCCCTGCGGACGGGGAACATCTGGAACACGTGCCACATGTCGTTCCACACCTCCAGGCGGCAGGGCGCCTGGGCGGCGTTCATCCGGTCCCGGAGGCGGATGGAGTCGGAGAGGAGCAGCTCGTTGCTGCCCGCCTGAATCAGGGTGGGCGGGAAGCCGGTAAAGTCCCCGAAGAGCGGGGAGAGAAGGGGGTCGGCCAGGTCGTGATCCCTGGCGTAGGCAGTACGGACGGCCTTGATATACTCCAGCGTGATGGTGGGGTCCAGGGCGGCCCGCTCGGTGTAGGACCGGCCGCTGGCGGTCATGTCGGTCCAGGGGGACATGAGGATAAGCCGGGCGGGCAGCCTGCGTCCCATGGCCTTGAGCCGGTGGCAGAGCACCAGGGCCATGTTGCCTCCGGCGGAGTCGCCGGCCACCACGACGTCCCGCGCGCCGTAGCCCTGGTACATCAGGTAGTCCCAGGCCTTCATGGCGTCGTCCGCGGCGGCGGGGAAGGGGTGCTCCGGGGCCAGGCGGTACTCAAAGGCCATCACCTCCCAGCCGGTGACGTTGGCCAGCTTGGCGGCCAGGGGGCGGGAGTAGCCCAGGTTGCCGCTGGTGTAGCCGCCGCCGTGGCAGTAGAGCACGGCCCGCCGCCGGTCGTGGCCCCGCTCGGGCCGGACCCAGGCGGCGTTCATGTCATCCAGGGTGAAGGGCTCCCACCGCATGCCCAGCATGGGCGCGGCCAGACGGCCCAGCAGCTCCTGAGCGGCCCGCTGCCGCTCCAAATCCTCCGGCGCCATGGACTCGGGCAGGGTGGCGGAGTGGATGGCCTTGAGGGCCCGCATCATGGGGGCCAGCCGCCGGTCCTCGGCGGTCTCCCTGCGGCCGGCGGGGCGGATGAGTTTCATCCTGCGCGTTTCGGGTTTGTGTTCCATTGGGACCTCCTTGGGAAGATAGGGGGAAAATGCCCGCAGACGGGGCATAAGGTGACGTTGAGGATAGACTATATCATACTATGCCCGGCGGGAAAAGAAAAGAGGGAGAATTTGCGGCGGCGGTGCGGGTTGTAGTTTTGCGCCGGCCATGTTACAATGTTAGATGCTGAAGCGGCTCAACCCGGGCCGGGAGAAGAGGGAGAGAAGATGGCCAGGCAGAAGAAGGAAAAGCCGGACTGGTATCCGCTGGACAACGCGGGCGTGCTCTACGCCTCCATCCAGAAGGAGCGGTACTCGGCCATCTACCGGTTCTCGGCGGTGATGACCCAGGAAGTGGACCCGGCTGCCCTCCAGCGGGCGGTGGACAAGGTGATGCCCCGGTTCCCTGGATTTCGGGTGCGGATCAAGCAGGGGCTGTTCTGGTACTACCTGGAGCCCAACGACGCCCCCGGCCCCTTTGTCCGGCCGGACATCGCCAACCCCTGCCAGCCGGTGCGGTTCAAGGAGGACAACGGCTGGCTGGTGCGGTTTTACTACTACCGGCGGCGCATCTCCCTGGAGGTATTCCACGCCCTGTCGGACGGCAGCGGCGCGCTGACCTTTTTCCGCACCCTGCTGGCGGTCTACCTGCGGGAGACGGGGGTGGACATCCCCGAGGGCGGCGGCGTGCTGAGCATTCACGAGCCCCCGGCCAGGGAGGAGATGGAGGACGCCTATTCCCGCTACGCGGGGAGCAGGGTGCTCCGGGGCGGCTGGCAGAAGACGGCCTATGCCAACACCAGTGAGGCGGAACCCTTTTACACCCTGAACGTGACCATGGGCTTCATGCCCGTGGATAAGCTCAAGGAGGTGGCCAAAAGCCACGGCGCGTCCATCACGGAATACCTGGCGGCGGTGCTGATGCAGGCCATCATGGACAACCAGGCGGCGGAGCGGCCCCACCGGCCCCGCCCGGTGGCCCTGGCCATCCCCATCAATCTGCGCGGCTGGTTCCCGTCCAAAACCCTGCGGAACTTCATCCTCACGGTGCGGCCCTGCATCGACCCCGCCCTGGGGGAGTACACCTTCCAGGAGATTGTGGACCGGGTGCACCACTTCATGCGGCTGAGCATCAACCGGCAGGAGATGCGGGCGGTGTTCACCGGAAACGTGCGCTTTACCACCAACCGGTTTCTCCAGCTGATTCCCGTGGTGCTGAAGAATCCGGTCATGTCCCTGTCCTACCGGCTGGTGGCGGCCCGGCCATACTCGGCCACCTACACCAACCCGGGCCAGTTCAAGGTGCCCCCTGAGATGGCGCCCCACATCCAGCGGATGGAGGTCATCCTGGGTCAGGCCACCCGGCCCTCGCCCCACTGCGCCTCCATCAGCTACGGAAATGTGATGGAGGTGACCTTCGCGGGCACAGGGGTGTCCAGCGAGACGGAGCGGCGCTTTTTTACCCACCTGGTGAAGGAAGGGATTCCCGTGCGGGTGGAGAGCAACCGAACAAACTGACGGCCGGAGAGCTGCCTGAGAGGTGAAAGGATATGTCATACTGCGTAAACTGCGGCGTGGAGCTGGACGATACCGCCCAGTCCTGTCCGCTGTGCCACACGCCGGTGCTCAACCCCAACCGGCCGGTGGATATGTGGGGGCCAAAGCCCTTCCCTACGGAGCGGAGGGAGGTGCCGCCGGCGTCCCGGTGGGAGCTGGCGGCGCTCATCAGCGCCATGCTGCTGTCGGTGTCGGTGTGCTGCGGGGTGCTGAATCTGTTCCTGCGGGCGGAGCGGGCCTGGTCGCTGTATATCATCGGCGCGTCGGTTATGCTGTGGATCTGGTTTGTGCTGCCGCTGCTGCTGCGGCGGATGCACGTGTGCCTGCGGCTGGGCTTTGACGTGCTGGCCGTGGCCCTCTATGTATTCCTTATCTCGGTGGACCTGGACGGCGGGGACTGGTACTGGCACCTGGCGCTGCCCATCATCCTGCTGGGCGGGGCAATTGTGCTGTGCCTGGGGCTGATCCTCCGGGGCGGCAGGCGGTCCATCCTCACCACCACCACCCTGATCATCGGGGCCGTCGGACTGTTCCTGCTGGGGGTGGAGCTGTTCGTGGACCAGTTCCTTACCGGCGCCTGGAGGCCCGGCTGGTCCCTGATCGTGATGACGGTATGCGCGGCGCTGGTGATTCCCCTGGTGATTGTCCGCCGGGTGCCCTCCCTGCGGGAGGAGGTCCGGCGCAGGTTCCATATGTAAAGCAAGAACCGCCTGCCGGCGTAATGCCGGCAGGCGGTCTGTCGTTTTTATCGCTCCCCGCTCTGGCCGTGTGGACCCATTTAAAACCTGCACGAAATGGCAGGTGGGTTGCCTCCATGATGTTTCTCCGCTTCCAACTTCCGACCTCGGGAGTCGGGAGGCCTGCGATCCGCACCATGAGGGGGCATCCCGTTTAAGAAATGTGGGTTTAAATAAAGCCCATCACGCACCGAGCAGGGAGGAAAAAGGAAGACCTTACCGGTCGTCCTCCTCGTCCGCAAACAGCTGCTCCATAAACTGCTGGTAGACCAGCTCCAGCTCCTCATCGCTGTCCAGGGTGGAGAGCTGCTCCTCGCCGTTCTCCTCCACCACCTTCAGGATGATGAGGCCGTACTCCTCGTCCAGGTCCACCTCTTCCACGTCCTTACCGTCCTCCACGGTGGGGAAGAAGGCCATGTAGGTCTCGCCGTTGTACTCCAGCGTGTCCAGATGCTCCAGCTCGAACTCGTTGCCGTCCTCATCTGTGATGGTGATGAAATCCGCGCCGTACTCTTCGCTCATAGTATGCACCGTGTCCTTTCCGATGTTCACACTGGTATTGTAACCTGAATGCAGAAAAAAAGCAAGAGAGGGACGAGCCAAATTTTATCTTCTGTTTACACGGGGGCGGAATTGTAAATCATTAGGGTGGACAAGAGGGCGATTTGTGTTTATAATACCTTTTATGCTGGTGGGGTGTAACCATTGGCGCGTGGAGACAGGAAACAGCAACGGATTGTATAGAGCACCATATCTTACGGAGGTGTTATTTTGGCAAATACCAACGAGGCCCGGGGAGGAAGCCAGGGCCAGACCCCGGCGCCGCGGCGCAGAAAACGCAGAAAAAAGGGCAGTACAGTGGGCCATGTCTTTGCCACCATCGGCAAGGTTCTGGGCACGCTGCTCCTGGTGGGCATCACCACCTGCGCGTTTCTGGCCTGCTTTGCGGCGGTCTATATTCAGCAGGTGATCATGCCTCAGACCGATCTGAATCTGGGCGACTTTATTGTAGATATGTCCCTCTCCAGCACCATGTATTACACCGACAGCAGCGGCAGCCTTCAGGAGCTGCGCACCATCTACGGCACGGACGGCAACCGCGTCTGGGTGGAGTATGAGGACATTCCCGAGGACCTCATCAACGCCACCATCGCCATTGAGGACCACCGCTTCCGGGAGCACCACGGCGTGGACTGGATCCGCACAGCCAGAGGCGTGCTGACCATGTTTACCGGCGGTGACGTCCAGGGCGGCTCCACCATCACCCAGCAGCTCATCAAGAATCTGACCACCGAGAAGGAGGTGACGGTCCAGCGGAAGATTCTGGAGATTTTCCGGGCCCTGGAGTTTGAGAAGAAGTACTCCAAAAATCAGATTCTGGAGGCATACCTCAACTATATCTACCTGGGCGAGCGCTGCAACGGCGTTTATACCGCGGCCTACACCTACTTCGGCAAGAACGTGTCGGAGCTCTCTCTGGCCGAGTGCGCAAGCCTCATCAGCATCACCAACAACCCCTCCATGTACAACCCCTACCTCAACCGGGAGAACAACACCTACCGGGCCAAGCTGGTCATCGGCCGGATGCTGGAGCTGGAGATGATCTCCCAGGAGGAGTACGACCAGGCCAAGGCCGAGCTGGACGCGGGGCTGAACTTTGTCCGGGGCGAGGACGAGGAGCGGGATGAGACCGCCTATACCTGGTATGAGGACCAGGTGATTGACGACGTGGTGGCCGACCTGATGGAGAAGTATGACTACTCCGAGACCACCGCGCTGAACATGATCTACTACGGTGGCCTGACCATCGAGACCTGCCTGGATATGGACATCCAGAACATTGTGGATTCGGTCTATGAGAACATGGATAATCTGCCCTACATCTCATCCTCCGGCCAGCAGCTCCAGTCTGCCATCGTCATCGTGGACCCGGAGGGCAATATTGTAGCCCTGTCCGGCGGCATGGGTGAGAAGGAGGGCAGCCGCATCTGGAGCCGCGCCACCGACAGCAAGCGGGCCCCCGGCTCCGCCTTTAAGCCCCTGTCCGTCTACGCCCCCGCGCTGGACATGGGCCTCATCACCCCGGGCACCGTTTTTGACGACAGCCCCTATCAGCTGGAGGGGGGCAGCCCCTACCCCAGCAACTCCTACGGCAGCTACCTGGGCCGCATGACCGTCCGGGACGCCGTCAAGATCTCCTCCAACGCCGTGGCCATCAAGGCCCTGGCCATGCTGACACCTCAGGCATCCTTTGACTTCCTGACCACCAGGCTGGGCTTCACCAACAGTGATGACGGCCTGGTGTATCAGAAGGAGTCGGGCGGCCGGACCCTGACCGACGTGGCCCTGGCGCCGCTGTCCATGGGCGGTCTGACCAACGGCGTGTCCGTCCGGGAGATGGCCACCGCCTACTCCGTGTTCCCCCGGGGCGGCACCTATCTGGAGAGCCGCACCTACTACCGGGTGCTGGACTCCAACGGCAACGTTCTGCTGGACACCAGCGAGGACCGGGTACCCGTCACCGCCGTGAAGGACACCACCGCCTGGTATATCAACTCCATGCTCCAGGACGTGGTGAGCTATGACCGGGTCAGCGGCAATATCGCCACCGGCTACGAGGCCGTTCTGGAAAACATGACCGTGGCCGGCAAGACCGGCTCCACCAACTCCAACCGGGACCGCTGGTTTGTGGGCTACACGCCCTACTATACCGCTGCCGTCTGGTGCGGCTACGACCAGCAGGAGCGCGTCAGCGCCAACGGCAACCCGGCCGCCCAGATGTGGCAGAAGGTGATGAGCCAGATCCACGCCGGACTGGAGAACAAGGACTTCCCCCAGCCCGACGGCCTGACGGAGGTGACCATCTGCGCCGAGAGCGGCATGATTGCCACCGACGCCTGCGCAATGGACCCCAGGGGCCTCCAGACCGTGAGGGAGTACTACTTCGCCGGCGATGCGCCCACCGAGTACTGCACCGTCCACAACACCACCCCCTTCCCCGAGGGCGGGATGGTGACCGTGTGCCTGGACGACCCCTTCCTCAACAGCAGCGGCAATCCCACCGGCATGTACCACATCGCCGGGGATAACTGCCCGGAGTCCAGCAAGTCCACCGTGTCGGTACTGGACTTTGTCCGGGAGCGGGTGGGCAGCAATTACAGCATTGCCGACGATATCTTCACCAAGGACTACCTGCTCCAGGCGGGGACGGCGGCCTACTGCACCGTCCACAACGAGGTTCTGCCCTACGACCCGGCCACCTTCAACATTGACGACAAGACCACCTGGCCCACCCAGGCCCAGTGGCCCGGCTTTGACCCGGAGGACGAGAGCACCTGGCCCGTTGTGGAGACCACCGAGCCGGAGCCCTACGACCCGGAGACCTTTGACTTCCTCAACCCGGACACCTGGCCTACCCAGGAGCAGTGGCCCGGCTTTGACATTGAGGACAGCAGCACCTGGCCCACGCCGGGCGGTACGCCGCCCGGAAACGACCCCTGGGAGCCCACGACCCCCGGGGAGACCACCCCGCCGGAGGAGGGGGAGGGCGGCGAGACGACGCCCACGCCCAGCCCCACGCCGGGAGGCACTCAGCCGCCGGAGGAGTCCTATATTCCGGCGGCATAGCGGAAGAACACTGTCTCATTCAGGAAGCCTCCCGGCATGAGCCGGGGGGCTTCCGCGCCTGTCCGCCCCAGGTGGAATTCGCTCCTTGCCTTTCGGGGCCCGCTATGCTAAAATTGATAAAAATGGATGGTGCGGCGCCCGGCGGAAGGCCTGTCCGGACGCCCGGCGCGTACCCTGCCGCCCGGCGGCGGCGTCCAACGGCGAGAAAAACCGGAGGTGTGTCATGAAGATTCAGGAATCCGCGGAGAACTACTTGGAGACCATCCTGATGCTCAAGGAGGAAAAGGGCGCGGTGCGCTCTATCGATATTGCCCGCAAGATGGATTTTTCCAAGCCCAGTATCAGCCGGGCCATGAGCCTGCTGCGGGAGAACGGCTACATCACCATGGACAAGGAAGGTCTCATCGACCTGACCGACGCGGGCATGGAGATTGCCTCCCGCATCTATGAACGGCATCGTTTTCTGTGCAAGTGGCTGGTGGCCCTGGGCGTCTCGCCGGAGACGGCGGCGGAGGACGCCTGCCGTATTGAGCACGACGTGTCGGACGAGACGTTCCAGAAGATTAAGGAGCATATTGCCGGGCGCATTCCGGAGGAATAAGAGAAGCAGCCTTTCACCCCCCGGCCGGAAGGCCGGGGGTATTTTATGCGCCGGACAGGGGCGGAGAGGAGCAGCGGTATGATTGCGGACCTGCATATCCATTCCAAATATTCCCGGGCCACCAGCGCCCAGTGCGTACCCGAGCATCTGGACCTGTGGGCCAGGCGGAAGGGCATCGGCCTGGTGGGCACCGGCGACTTCACCCACCCGGCCTGGCGGGCGGAGCTGGCGGAAAAGCTGGAGCGGGACAGGGACGGCCTGTATGTGCTGAAGGAGGCCTGCCGTCTGTCCGAAGAGGTTCCCGGCGTGGGTACGCCCCGTTTTGTGGTCACCGGGGAGATCAGCACCATCTACAAGAAGGACGGCAAAGTGCGGAAGGTCCACAGCCTTATCCTCCTGCCCGACCTGGAGGCGGCGGAGGAGCTGTCCCGCCGGCTGGAGGCCATCGGCAACATCCGCTCCGACGGCCGGCCCATTCTGGGCCTGGACTGCCGGGACCTGCTGGAGATCACCCTGGAGGCCTGCCCCCGGGCGGTGTTTATCCCCGCCCACATCTGGACGCCCCACTTCTCCGTCTTTGGGGCCTTCTCCGGCTTTGACCGCCTGGAGGACTGCTTTGGGGACCTGACCGGGGAGATCCACGCCCTGGAGACCGGCCTGTCCTCCGACCCGCCCATGAACTGGCGGCTCTCCGCCCTGGACGGCTACCAGCTGGTGTCCCACTCGGACGCCCACTCTCCCGCCAAACTGGGCCGTGAAGCGGATCTGCTTGACATCAACCCCGATTACGACAGCCTCTGCCGGGCCCTGTGCACCGGCGAGGGCCTGCTGGGTACCCTGGAGTTTTTCCCCGAAGAGGGGAAGTACCACCTGGACGGCCACCGGACCTGCGGCCAATGCCTGACGCCGGTGGAGACGGTGGCGGCAGGAGGGCGGTGCCCGGTGTGCGGGAAGAAGCTGACCGTGGGGGTGCTCCACCGGGTGGAGGAGCTGGCCGATCGGCCGGAGGGCTTCCGCCCCCAGGGGGCAAAGGACTTCCAGAGCCTGGTGCCTCTGCCCGAGGTCATCGCCGCCTCCCTGGGGGGCAGCCCGGAGAGCAAAAAGAACGCCGCCCTCTATGAGCACATGATCTCCCGGCTTGGTCCCGAGTTCCACATCCTGCGGGACGCGCCGGTGGAGGACATTGAGCATACTGCCGGGCCCTGCGTGGCCGAGGGCATCCGCCGCCTGCGCAGCGGGAAGGTGGAGCGGACGGCGGGCTACGACGGGGTGTACGGCAAAATCAGCCTGCTGACCGACGCCGAGCGGGAGGCCCTCAGCGGGCAGGTGAGCCTGTTCGGCACTGCTGCTCCCGCCAAAAAGAAGGTGAAGGAGAGCAAGTCCCTGCCGGTGAAACAGGCGGCGGGGGAGAGGCTGCAGAGGCACGCCGCCGCCGCTGCCGGGCTCAATGAGGCCCAGCGGGCCGCCGTGGAGGCAGATGGCCGGGTAGTGGCGGTGTCCGCCGGACCGGGCACCGGAAAGACCCGCACACTGGCTTACCGTATCGCCCATCTGATTGAGGACTGCGGGGTGAGCGCCGGGAACATTACGGCGGTCACCTTCACCAACCGGGCGGCGGAGGAGCTCCGGCAGAGGCTGGAGCATGTACTGGGGGGTAAGCGGGCCCTGCGGGGCCTGATGGTGGGCACCTTCCACGCCATCAGCCTGAAAAACCAGCCCGGCGTGTGCCTGCTGGACCAGTCCGAGAGCCTGGCCCTGGCAGAGATGGCGGCAGGAGAAATAATGTCCCCCGAGGGACTGCTCCGGGCGGTGTCCATGGAGAAGAACGGCCTGCCCGTGGAGCTGAGCGAGGCGGAGCAGAAGGCCTGCGATACCTATCAGGCCATGCTGGCGGAGCGGGGAGCCATGGACTTTGACGACCTGCTGCTTGCCGAGCTGGCCCGGGCAGAGGGAGCGGCGGACAAGGACCTGCGGTCCTTTACCCACCTGCTGGTGGACGAGTTCCAGGACTGCGACCCCATTCAGTACCGCCTGCTGCGGGCCTGGAACCGGGCGGGGGAGAGCCTGTTTGTCATCGGCGACCCGGACCAGTCCATCTACGGCTTCCGGGGCGGGGACGGGGCCTGCTGGCAGCGCCTGGCGGAGGACTGGCCCCAGGTATGCACCGTCCGCCTGACGGCGAACTACCGCTCCCGGGCGGAGATTCTCCGCTGCGCCCTGCCGGTCATTGAGAAGAACGGCGGCGGCCCCCGGGGCATTCACAGCGTCCCCGGCCCCGGCGGCGCGGTGCGGCTGGTGACGGCGGACAGCCCCCTGTCCCAGGGAATTTTCGTGGCCCGGGAGATCGGCCGCCAGGTGGGCGGCATGGACATGGTGTCCGCCGGCGGGGAGGCCGCCCGCACCTTCTCCGACTTTGCGGTATGCTGCCGCACCCGGCGGCAGCTGGAGCTGCTGGAGGAGTGCCTGCGGAAAGAGGGCATCCCCTGTGCGGTGGCGGGGCGGGGCGGCTTCCTCACCCACCGGGCGGTCCGGGGGGCCCTGGCCTTTTTCCGCGCTCTGGCCTGGCCGGAGCGGGAGGACCCGTCCCTGGCCCTGATGCTGGGCTTTGACTGCCCGCTGGAGACGGCGCGCAGGGCGGTGGAGGCATGGAAGCAGGGGACGGGCAGCCCTGTGGAGCGGGCCAGAGCCGCTGAGGCGGCCTGTCCTGATGTGGATGGCCTGTCCCGCTTTCGGGCGCTGATGGAGCAGCTGGCGCCCCTCATGGGCCGGGACAAGCCGGTCCGGCTGCTGAAGGCCTACGGCCGGGCGGCAGGCCAGGCGGGGATGGAGCCCCTGGAGCGGCTGATGAACATGGCGGTGTTCCACCGCCGGATGGAGGACTTTCTTTTCAGCCTGACCGTGGGCCGGGAGGCCGACCTGCTGCGCAGCGCCGGACAGGGGTACAGGGCCGGATATGTGACACTGACCACCCTCCACGCAGCCAAGGGCCTGGAGTTCCCGGTGGTGTTCCTCTGCGGGGTGGAGAAGGGGCTGCTGCCCTACCGGTCCCGCCGCAGGGCGTCCGACCCGGCGGAGGAGCGGCGGCTGTTCTACGTGGGCATGACCCGGGCCATGGAGGAGCTGATTCTGGTCACCGGGCCGGAGCCCTCCCCTTTCCTGGCGGACATCCCGCCGGAGGCACTGGGCACGGAGCAGGTGGCCAGGCCGGCCCGGAGCGGGGACGGCCAGCTGAGCTTGTTCTAAGGGCTGTCCCGCCAGAGGCGAAAGATGCCGCTGTCGTGAAGCTGTTTGAGAAGGACCGCCGCCAGAGGGGAGAGGATCATACCCCACACGCCGAAGGCATGGAATCCAACATACATGGCGAAGAGGGCGGCCAGAGGGGGAAGCCCCGCCTTCTGGCCCACCAGTTTAGGCTCCAGCAGGCTGCGCACGGCGGACACAAGGCCGTAGAGCGCGGCCAGCCCCAGGGCCCGCTTCCAGTCCCCGGACAGGAGGGAGAACAGGGCCCAGGGGAGGAGCACTGTCCCTGTACCAAAGACGGGCAGTGCGTCCACCAGAGCCACCAGGGCGGCCAGCAGCAGGGCCAAATCCACCCGCAGGATCAGCAAGCCCGCTGTCAGCTCACCGAAGGTAATGAGCATCAGCAGGCCCTGAGCACGCAGCCAGCCGCCCAGGGCGGTCTTGAGCACGGGGACGGCCTTCCCCAGCCTGTCCCGCCAGGAGACCGGCATCTGCCGGGAGAGGAAGGCGAGCACCTGGGGCCGGGCGGCGCTGGTGAAGAAGGCGGCCAGGGCGGTGGTGAAGAGGAAGAGCATGGCGTCGGGCACAGCGGCGGCGGCCCCGGCGGCAATGCCGGCCAGGCTGTCGTAGAGCTTGGCGGGCAGGGAGATGCCCTGGCGGATAAAGCCGTCCAGGGCGTCTTTTGCGAAGTCCTGGAGCTGAACGGGCAGGGCCACAATAAAGCGGTAGGCCCAGTCGCCCACCTGGTCGCCCAGCGCGGGCAGGCCGGCGAGCAGCACGGGCAGGCGGCCCAGCAGCAGGGCCAGCTCGTACCCCACCCGCCACAGGATAAGGCCCAGCGCGCCGCAGAGCAGGAGGACCAGCCCCGCGGTGGTGAGGGCAGCGGCCAGCCCGCGCCTGAGCCGGAACCGGCCCGTCAGCAGTGTTACGGCCGGCTCCATCATCCATGCCAGCCCCAGGGCCAGCAGGAAGGGCAGCACCCAGGGCAGCAGCACGGTGAGGGCCAGCCACACCCCGGCGGCGGCCAGAGCGGCGCAGAGCAGGGTCAGCAGGATGCGGACAAGGCGTTTTTCAGCCACGGACAGGACCTCCTGTTAAAAATGACGGAATATTTGGATTTAAAAGAGGGAAATCTGTTGGAATCTGCCCGGCGTTCAGACTTGCGTCCAGTCCCGCGCTGTGCTAAAATGAAGTTCACACACAGACAAATGACCTTGTTACAAAGACAAGAAGCCTGGAGGCTGCATAGAATGGCAAAGAAACCCAAATACTTCATTGTGGATGCCGAGGCATTGCCTGAGGTGTTCCTCAAGGTAGCGGAGGCCAAACGGATGCTGGAGACCGGAGAGGCGGACACCGTCAACCGGGCCACCAAGGTGGCGGGCATCAGCCGCAGCGCCTTTTATAAGTATAAGGACGCGGTCCGGCCCTTCAACGACATGCTCAACGGACGGATTGTCACCTTCCAGATCATGATGAAGGATGAGCCGGGCGTGCTCTCCGCGGTCCTGAATATCTTTGCCCGGACGGGCGGGAATATTCTCACCATCAACCAGGGCATTCCGGTGAGCGGCTGCGCGGCGGTGACCATCGGCGCGGAGACCTCCGGACTGGAGGAGCCGGTGGAGGACCTGATGAACCGTGTGGCAGCCCAGGAGGGCGTCATCCGGTGCGAGATTCTGGCGGGCTGAGAGCCTGTCGAACCCATTACAGCGATACAGAGAGGAAGAATGGATATGGCAGTAAATGTAGCGATTCTGGGCTTCGGCACGGTAGGCTCCGGCGTAGCCGAGGTGCTGGCCAAGAACCACACCCATATTGACGAAAAGGTCCACGCCCCCATCTGTCTGAAATACATTCTGGACGTGCGGGACTTCCCGGACAGCCCCTTCGGCGACAAGATTGTCCACGATTTCAGCGTCATTGAGAACGACCCCGAGGTGGACATTGTGGTGGAGACCATCGGCGGCGCGAGAATCGCCCGGGAGTTCACCGAGCGGGCGCTGAAGGCGGGCAAGAGCGTGGTGACCTCCAACAAGGAGCTGGTTGCCACCTGCGGGTACGACCTGCTCAGCCTGGCCAAGGAGCACGGCGTGAGCTATCTCTTTGAGGCCAGCGTGGGCGGCGGCATCCCCATCATCCGGCCCCTGAGCCGCTGCCTGGCGGCCAACGAGATTGAGGAGATCTGCGGCATCCTCAACGGCACCACCAACTATATCCTCACCCGGATGATCAAGGCGGGGCTGTCCTTTGAGGCGGCGCTGAAGGAGGCCCAGCAGAACGGCTACGCCGAGAAGGACCCCACCGCCGACGTTGAGGGCCACGACGCCTGCCGGAAGATCTGCATCCTGGGCGCTCTGGCCTTCGGGCGGCACATCTACCCCAGCCAGGTGCCCACGGAGGGCATCACCAAGGTGACCCTGGCCGACGTGGCCTACGCCGACGCCTGCGGGCGGAAGATCAAGCTGCTGGGCCGGGCCATCCGCCAGAAGGACGGCCGGGTGTGCGCCTATGTGGCGCCCCATCTGGTCAGCAGCGAGGATCCCCTGGGCGGCGTGGAGGACGTGTTCAACGCCATCACGGTCCGGGGCGACGCGGTGGGCGACGTGATGTTCTATGGGCGGGGCGCCGGTAAGCTGCCCACCGCCAGCGCGGTGGTGGCCGACGTGATGGACGCCGCCCGGCACATCAAGTCCATGAAGTATGTGGCGTGGGGCCCCGGCGGGGACGACGTGGTGGCCTCCACCGACAGCCTGGAGAGCGCCTGGTATGTCCGGGCCATTGCGGAGGCGGACGCGGTGCGCGCCGCCTTTGGGGACGTGAATTTCCTGGCCCGTGCGGGCGCGCCGGCGAAGGAGACCGCATTCCTCACCGGACCCATGACCCGGAGCCAGGTGGAAAGCAGGCTGGCCGGCATGGAGAAGTGCTCGCTCTTCCGTGTTCTGGATTGACAGCGGCTGTCCGGCGGCATAGAATAGGGCAGGCGGAACAGGGCCTGGACCGGTCCGGACTGGGCCGGGGCCAGGCCGCGTTTCCGGTGTGCCGCTGAGAAACACACTCATTGGGGGTACATAGAAATGGGACTCATTGTACAGAAATTTGGCGGAAGCTCGGTGGCGGATGCGGATAAAATCCGCAATGTGGCCCGCATCATCACCGAGACCTACCGCCGTGGACATAGCGTGGTGGCGGTGCTGTCCGCCCAGGGCGATACCACCGACGACCTGATTGCCAAGGCCGCGGAGATCAATCCCAACGGCTCCAAGCGGGAGATGGATATGCTCCTGTCCACCGGCGAGCAGATCTCCTGCTCCCTGTGCGCCATGGCCATTGAGGCCATGGGCTATCCGGTCATCTCCCTCACCGGCTGGCAGGCCGGTGTGCGCACCAACTCGGCCTACTCCAACGCCCGCATCAAGCGGGTGGCGCCGGAGCGGATTCTGGCCGAGCTGGACAAGAAGTGCATCGTGATTGTCACCGGCTTCCAGGGCATCAACAAGTATGACGACATCACCACCCTGGGCCGGGGCGGGTCGGACACCTCCGCCGTGGCGCTGGCGGCCAGCCTGCACGCGGATCTGTGCCAGATCTACACCGATGTGGACGGCGTCTATACCGCCGATCCCCGCCATGTGGAGGGCGCGAAAAAACTGGACGAGATTACCTTTGACGAGATGCTGGAGCTGGCCACGCTGGGCGCCCAGGTGCTCCACAACCGGTCTGTTGAAATGGCAAAGCGGTACAATGTCAACCTGGAGGTGCTCTCCAGCTTCTCGGGTAACCCCGGGACCAAAGTCAAGGAGGTCGTGAAGAACGTGGAAAAGATGCATGTGAGCGGCGTAGCCAAGGACAAGGACGTGGCCCGGCTGGCCCTGGTGGGCCTGGCCGATACTCCGGGCATTGCCTTTAAGATTTTCTCCCTGCTGGCCAAGGCCAGGATCAACGTGGATATCATCCTCCAGTCCATCGGCCGGGGCGACACCAAGGATATCAGCTTCACCGTCACCAAGAGTGACAAGGACGAGGCCAAGCGCCTGCTGGAGGAGAACAAATCCTACCTGGGCTTTGACCATATCGACGTCAGCGACAATATTGCCAAGGTGTCCATTGTGGGCGCGGGCATGATCAACAATCCCGGCGTGGCCTCTCTCATGTTTGAGGCGCTGTACAACGCGGGCATCAACATCAACATGATCTCCACCAGCGAGATCAAGGTCTCCGTTCTGGTGGACGCGGACGACGCTGACCGGGCGGTGCAGGCCATCCACAACAAGTTTTTCTCCGAGTTCGGCGGGAACGTGTAAAGAAAGACGCATAGAGAGGCGCGGAGCTGATGCTCCGCGCCTCAGCGTGTCAAAAAACCTCGGTTGAACAGAATCAGGCTGTGTCGGGGCGGGGGAGCGCGAGGGGGCAGCCGCCCGCCTCGCATGGAATCGAATGCCCCGGAAGCCTTGCACAGCAAGGCTTCCGGGGAGCGGAGCGAGGACTTTTGCGCTGCTGTGCGGCGCAAAAGTAATGGCATTTTTGAAGGCTGTCGAAAAAGTCCCTGGACTTTTTCGACAGCAGAAGGCGCGGAGCCGATGCTCCGCGCCTTTTTATCATCTTAAAAATCTCAGGCAAAAAGCGCCCGCCTGAAAATTTATGCCGGGGTTTTTCATGGGGAGCCTCAGGCGCCCGCCTGCTTCAGCTTGGTGAGGAACAGTCCGCCGATGATGAGCGCCGCGCCCAGCAGGGCAATCCAGGTGATGGAATCCCCCAGCATGGCGGCGGCCACCGCCATGGTGACCAGAGGCTCCAGATAGATGTAGGTGGAGGCCCGGACCGAGCCCAGCTGCTGGATGGCGTAGTTCCACAGCAGGTAGGATACCGTGGAGGCCAGGAGGCCCAGGTAGGCGACGGACCCCAGCACATCCCACCGGACCAGCTCCTCCGGCTGGACCTGCACACCCTGGAACAGCAGAAGGACCGCCGAGAAGAGCAGCGCGTACACGAACATTTTCCGCACCGAGGGGATGAGGGGATGGCCAAAGGAGCTGATTTTCTTGCTGGCAATGGCGTAGAGGCCCCATACCACCGCGTTGAGCAGGGCCAGCACATCCCCCCGGGGGTTGAGCTGGAGCACAGCGCTGCCGTTGTACACCGTGAGGGCGGACCCGGCGGCGGCCAGCAGGCAGCCGGCGTAGAACAGGCCGTGAGGCCGCGGGGTGCGGAGCAGGAGCGGCGCGGCCAGGGCGGTGACGATGGGCGCCAGGGCGCACAGCACCGACACGTTGGAGGCGCTGGTGTAGATCAGGGCCGCGTTCTGAAGATAGTAGTAGAAGAAGATGCCCAGCAGGCCCCCCAGAACGTAATACCCCTCTGTCCTCCAGCCCAGCCAGCCCAGGGGGCGGGGGTGGATGAGCGTGGTGGCCAGGACGGCGATGGCAATACGCAGGAACATCAGCACAGTGGGACTCATCGCCTCCAGCGCTATCTGGGCGGCCACAAAGGCGCCGCCCCAGATGATGATGGCACACAGCGCCGCAAGATGTCCGGAACCATTCTGCCTGAGCAGGGACATAAGACATACCTCCTGTCAGATGCCGGCGCCGCCGGCGAATAGGGGGAGTTAATCCTGCTTTTTTTCTCTGCGGCGGGCGGCAGGCTTTTCTCTGGGCGGCAGCGAGAGGGGGCGGGCCAGAGGACCGACTGAACCGTCCGCAGCGGCGGAGAACAGGTAGCGGTAGACCTGGAGCTTCCGGTTTTCATACAGATCCAGCTGCTGGTAGAATTCCTTGTATTCACTGAAGGTGAGCGTCTTGGTACGGATGACCTTGCGCAGGGTGGTCTGGGTATTGACCAGGCTGTCCTCCCGCTTGCGGTAGTAGTACACCGGCCTGGGCACCGCCGCGATGAGACGGCAGCAGGCGATATAGTCCAGGTTAAAAAGAAAGTCCTCGCACCAGGCCACGTCGGCGGGACAGCGGAGGCTGTGGGCCTCCACAATGGCCCTGCGGTAGAGTTTGTTCCACATGACGCCGTAGTAGAAGTTGGCGGGTGCCTTGACCATGTGCTCGGCGTACTCCGTCCGGGTCATAACGCATTCCTCCCGGATATGCCCCCGGGCGGCACACCGCTCTCCGGCCACCCGGTAGAAGTGGGCCACCGTCAGATCGGAGCCGGTGGACGCGGCGGTGTGGAGGAGAATCTCCACGCTGTCGGTGGGCAGCCAGTCATCCCCGTCCACAAACTGGAGATACCGCCCGGCGGAGTGCACCATACCCAGGTTCCGTGCCGCCGACGCGCCGGCATTGGCCTGCTCCAGCAGGCGGAAGCGACTGTCCAGAGCCACATAGGACCGGCAGATATCCGCGCTGCCGTCGGTGCTGCCGTCATCCACCAGCAGGACCTCAAAGTCCCGGCAGGTCTGGAACCGGATGCTGGAGAGGCATTTCTCCAGATAGGGCTTGACGTTATAGACCGGGACAATGATGCTGACTGCGGGACCTTCCATGGGCACACCTCTCTGAAATGGTATTTTTATTATTATAGCAGGCATCCGCCCTTTCGCCAAGAGCGGGGGTTGACAAACAGGGAGAAAAATCGTATGTTGAAGCTGAGACAACCGGAACAGGGGGAGAGACCTATGACGGAAAAGGAAAAAATGCAGTGCGGCCAGCTCTATGCCGCGGACACCGACCCGGAGCTGATCGCCGACCGGGCGGCCTGCAAGGACAAGTGCTGGGCCTACAATCAGATGCGGTACACCGACTGGGACGGCCGGAACGCGCTCCTGCGGGAGCTGCTGGGCAGCACGGGGGAGCGGTTCTGCATTGAGCAGCCCTTCTGGTGTGACTACGGCTACGGCATCTCCATCGGGGAGAATTTTTATATGAACCACGGCTGCGTGATTCTGGACGGCGGCGGCGTCACCTTTGGGGACAATGTGTTCATCGCGCCCCAGTGCGGATTCCACACCGCCGGGCACCCTATCGACACGGAGGCCCGCAACAGCGGCCTGGAGTATGCCAGGCCCATTCGGGTGGGCAACAACGTGTGGATTGGCGCCGGGGTGACGGTGGTGCCGGGGGTGACCATCGGGGACAATGTGGTCATCGGCGCGGGCAGCCTGGTCAACCACGACATCCCCTCCGGGGTGGTGGCCGCGGGAAATCCCTGCCGGGTGATCCGGCCTATCACCGAGGAAGACAAGAAAAAGCCTGACTGACAGGGAGATTTGAGCCGCCATGCACACTGCGCGGCGGCTCAGCGTGTCGAAAAACCTTGGTTGAGCAGAATCGGGCTGTGTCGGGGCGGGGGAGCGCGAGGGGGCAGCCGCCCGCCTCGCGTGGAATCGAATGCCCCG
>CAJFTA010000023.1 GCA_904419835.1 uncultured Pseudoflavonifractor sp.
GTGGAATCGAATGCCCCGGAAGCCTTGCTGTGCAAGGCTTCCGGAGAGCGGAGCGGGGACTTTTGCGCCGCTGTGCGGCGCGAAAGTAACGGCATTTTTATGTAGCGGGAGGGAACTCAGCCGCGGACAGAGAAGGCAAATTCGATGCGCTGCTGATAGGGGGTATCCTGCCGCAGAATATTGGAGGGGAAGGCGGGCCAGGCGGCGGCGTCAGGCCAGCCCTGGGCTTCCAGCGCCACGCCGCTGCGGGGGCCGTATACCGCGCCGCCCTTTCCGGCCGGGCCGGAGAGGAAGTCGCCGGTATAGACCTGGAGGCCGGGCTGGGTGGTGCTGACATCCAGGGCGATGCCGCTCTCCCTGCTGCAGAGCCGGGCGGCGGAATGGAGCCCGGTGCGGGAGAAGCAGAAATTATAGTCCACCGGAATGTCCAGGGGCTTGGCCCGAAGGAAATCCAGAGGGGTATTTTCCACCTGAAGAATACGGCCTGTAATCAAATTCCGCTCGTCCAGCTCGGTGTACTCGTCGGCGGAGACCTGGAGAGTGTGCCCGTCAATGGTGCCGGCGCCGGCGCCGTTCAGGTTGAAGTAGGGGTGGTTGGTGAGGGAGACCACGGTGTCCTGGTCGGAAAAGGCGGTGAACTCCATGGAGAGGGTGTTGCTGCTGCTCCAGGCAAAGGAGACGGACACCTCCAGATTGCCGGGGTAGCCCTCCTCGCCGTCGGGAGAACGGCGGCGGAACACCAGGCTGCCGCCACGGATCTTGGCGGACCAGACGTACCGGTCAAAGCCCCGGAAGCCGCCGTGGATCTGGTGGTCGCCCCGGTTGGCGGAGAGGGGATAGGTCTTGCCGCCCAGCGTTATCTTGGCTCCGGCGATACGTCCGGCGCAGCGGCCTAGGACAGCCCCCAGATAGGCGCTGCCGGCTTCGTAATCCTCAATACAGTCATAGCCCAGGAGAACGTCGGTAATCCGGCCATTTTTGTCTGGAACGCCAATCCCCCGCAGCGTACAGCCGTAATCCAGAACTTCTACCCATGCGCCGGAGGGATTCTCAATGCGGTAACAGGTGACGGCCTCACCTGTGCTGGTGGTGCCGAAGGGGCGGGCAATCCAGACCCCGGGCTGTGCGCCGGTCTCACTCATAGCGTGGAGCTCCTTTCAGACAGACGGTGATAAAATTTCATGTATGAAACTTCATGCGCCATTGGCGCACCACGATCAGAGGTAAAGCATCGGCGCATGAAGTTTTTGCGCATCATTTCCGGCTGCCCCGAAGGGGAGAGGAAATGGCGCATACTAAATTGATATGTTTTGCATAGCAAAGTATATAACATTGACGCACGGTTGACAACAGAGATTTTATACGATCCTGATGGGAAAAGAAAAATAAAATGGTGAAAACAGCCGGAAGCCGAAGCGCTTCAATGCAAAATTGAACATTGTGTGGGCAGGGGAAAAAATTTCAAATCTCGCCGTCTGAGAGGGGATATGACCATTTTGCTGTGCTTTTGCATAAAAATATACCCGCTCACCGGATGGAACCGGGAGGAGCGGGCATATTCTGCGCAAAGCAGCTGCGGCAATCATTTCTCCCGCTGCTGAAGCTGGAGCCGGTCGGCGATCATGGCGATGAACTCGCTGTTGGTGGGCTTGCCCTTGGCGTTGGAGACGGTGTAGCCGAAGTACTTCTGGAGGGTCTCCAGATCGCCCCGGTCCCAGGCCACCTCAATGGCGTGGCGGATGGCCCGCTCCACCCGGGAGGCAGTGGTGTTGAACCGCTTGGCCACCTCGGGGTAGAGTACCTTGGTGACGGCGTTGATCACATCCATGTCCTGAACCGCGATGATAATGGCCTCCCGCAGATACTGGTAGCCCTTGATGTGGGCGGGAACGCCGATCTCATGTATGATGGAGGTGACCGTGCTCTCCAGGCTCTGCTCCTTGGCGGCGGTCTGGGCGGACTCGTCCTGTCCGGGCTGGATGAGCGCGGAGAGCTGGCGGATGCGCTCAGCGGCGGTGGTCATGCGGCAGGGCTTCATCAGGTAGTAGTCCGCGCCCGCCGAGGCGGCGTGGGCGGCCACCGCCCCGCTGGCAAAGCTGGAGATAACCAGCACCCGGGGCCGGGGCGTCAGGCTCGCCAGCTCACAGAGCACTTCCAGTCCGTCCATCCGGGTGAGGACCAGGTCCATGGCCACCACGTCCGGCACCAGCTCCTTTGCCAGGCGAATGGCCTCCTGTCCGTCCCCGGTGGAGGCGATAACCTCCATATCGGGCTCCTCGCTGAGCGCGTCGTTAAGCAGACTGCGGAATTCCTCTCCCGCATCCGCAGTCAAAATTCTGATCTTGTTGTCCATGTCCTCGTCCTTTCCAAGCTTGTGCTTGATAAGATAGCGCCGCGGGCCAGATGTCATTACCGGTTGGCTATAATTTACCATAAATAGACAGCGAGTGCAAGAGGAAAAAGGAAATAAATGGATAAAAACGATTCGACTATTCTCGACCTCAAAAGTCGAATTGACGGGGCAAAGGGGAGAAAAGGGCGGATTTGGCCGTTCAGACAGAGGGCCTCAGCACATCGCAGACATACTTCTGCTCCACCCGCTCCGTGCACCAAACGCCGTTGTCAGACAGGCCGAATGGGATTCCGTCGGCGGCCATGGCCCGGGCGTCGATTTTCAGCACCACCGGGGCCTGCCGCCAGCGGCGGGCAGACTGCCAGGCCTTGGATACCTCAGCCTGCATGTGGACCGCGTGGCGGGACATCCTGGAGATGTATCCGCTCTCCTGGATGGCGCGCCAGGCCTGTTCCGTGGTGCCGTGGTACAGCCAGGCGGGCGGAGCGGCGGGGGTCAGTTCAGGCTCCACCCAGGGGATGGAGTGGCCCTGGCAGGCCTTGATTCTGCGCTTGTCCAGGCTGAAACGGTAGCGGCCTTTGCTGTCATTGGCCACAAGCTGCTCCAGCTGGGACATGGTGAGATGGTAACGGCCGGCCCTGCTGACATTGTCGATAAGCTGCTGAGTGCTGACCCAGCCGTGGCGGTCCATATCCAGGCCGGCATCCCCGGGGGCGTGCCGCAGCAGGCGGCAGAGATAGATGGATAATTTGTCCTGGCGCATGGCGGCTCCCTCCAGAAGCGGCGCGGCTGGTTCCGCTTAAATTTACATAATATTTTCCATATTATAGCATAAAAACGGACGCAGGTCAATCAGAGCGGCGGGAGCCATACGGTCTGCAGTTCTCTGCATTCGTGACATCGTTAGCTTTCTCCGCGATTGATACTGGGGATGCAGGCATCTATAATGGGTTTGAAAGGTGGCGGCCGCCATGATTTCGAAATAACCCATAATGTCAGAGACAAGCTCAGAGAAGGAGTCATGATGAAGTTAGAACTTGGAAAGAAAATCAAACAGCTTCGCCTGCAAAAAGGCGTTACCCAGGACTCACTGGCTAAAGCGCTGAATGTTTCCTACCAGACGGTAAGCAAATGGGAGAACGAGGCCTCCATGCCGGACATTCTGCTGCTCCCGAAAATCGCGGTCTATTTCGGCTGTACCATTGATGACCTCTTTGACCTCACGGAGCAGGCGCAGTTCGAGCGAATTGAACATATGCTTGAAATGCAGGAGGCGTTGAGCGCCGAAGAGTTTCGCCAGGCTGAGACATTTTTGAAGGGAATGCTCAGCAAGAAGGACAGCAAGAGCGACGCTCTGCGGCTGCTGTCCAGCCTGTTCAACCACAAGGCCGATGAGCTGAGGAGAACAGCGGAATTTTACGCAAAGGAGGCGCTGGAGCTGGCGCCGACAGTGAAGGAAAATCACAACAATCTGCAGCGGGCCCAGGAAGGGAGCATCCCGGACTGGGACTGGGCAAACCACAGCAGGCGCATTGCATACTATCAGCGGTTTGTGCGGAAAAATCCCAAATACCTGAGCGGATACCTGTGGCTGCTGGACGAGCTGATTGCGGATTACCGCCTGGAGGAAGCCGCAGAAGTCTGGGAAACCGTGCGCCGGCTGGACAACAGCTGCCGGGTCCCCTACTATCAGGGCAAAATCGCCTGGCAGAGGGGCGACCATCAAAAGGCGGAAGCCATCTGGAGCCAGATGCTGGAGGACTACAGCGGCGACTGGCTGGCCTTTGCCAACATGGCGGATGCCATGGCATACGCCTGCCGCTATGACGAGGCGATCCAGTATTATAGGCGGGCCCAGGAGCTGCAGCCGCCCCCCAAGTATACGGACGCCCAGATTACCGCCGCCCATATCTATGAGATACAGGGAAAGTACGCCGAAGCGGTGGAGAGCCTGAAGGAGCAGCTGGAAATTCTGAAAAACGAGTGGAGCATCACAGAGGGCCGGGAAGTGGAACACATTCACAGAGAAATCGACCGGCTGCAAGCTCTGTCCCATGATGCCGGACAATGACTGCTTACAGGAAAAGCGGGTACCACCGGACTAACGTCCGGCGGTACCCGCTCTCCGCTTGTCGGTGCTGCTTCTGGTTTTAGCTTCCGCGCGATTGCTGCTCTGCGGCGTCCAGCATGTTCTCCGCCAGAATGCCGTAGCCCTGAGTGGGGTCGTTGACCAGCACGTGGGTCACCGCGCCCACCAGCCTGCCGTTTTGCAGGATGGGGCTGCCGCTCATCCCCTGCACAATGCCCCCGGTGGCCTCCAGCAGGCGGGGGTCTGTGACCTTGATCATCATGTTTCTCGGGTCGTCGTCGTTTTCCGGGTAGATGTGGGTGATCTCCACCGTGTACTCCTCCACCTGATCCCCGGCGATATTGGAGAGGATGGTGGCCTCGCCCACCTGGACCTGCTCCCGGGCGGCCAGTTCCACCGGCTCAATGCCCTGGGTCAGGCACTGGTCCGTCAGGTAGCCGAAGACGCCCCGCTGGGTGTTGGCATAGAGGCTGCCCATATCCTGGGAGACCTGAAAGGCCCCATGGAGCTCGCCGGGATTGCCGGACTCGCCCTTCTTTACGTCGGTCACCTCGGCGTACATGATAGAGCCGGAGGACAGGGGCATCAGCTGGGCGGTGTCCACGTCGCTGATGCCGTGGCCCAGGGCGCCGAAGACGCCGGAGTCCGGGTCGTAGAAGGTCATGGTGCCGATGCCCGCCATGGAGTCCCGAATCCAGGCGCCCAGCTTATAGGCGCCGTCGGTGCTGCACTGGACAGCCTGGATGGTCATCTGGAGCTGCTTTTCCCCCCGGAGGCAGCGGATGCTCATCTGGTGGTCTCCCACCTCCTGCAGGATCTCCCGCACCTCCTCAATGGTGTCTACTTCCTCGCTGTTGATGTGGGTGATGATATCTCCCTCCTGCAGGCCGCAGTCCTTGGCAGGGGCCTGGGCGCCCTGCTGGGTGGAGATCTCCGACAGGCCCACCACCAGAACGCCGTCGGAGAAGAGCTTGATCCCCACCGCGCGGCCCAGCGGGATCACCGTGCGCACCGTTTCAGCGGACGGCTGCGCGCCGCCGCCAAGACTCCACGCCTCCAGGGCTGCCTCTCCCGGCCCGGCTGCCGCCGCGGGCACCGGAGCGAGAGAGAGCAGTCCTGCCGCCGCCAGGCAGACGGCCAGGAGCCGCAGCGCGGCCGTCGGGCGCTGCCCCCGTTCTTCCTCCTTCATAGAACCACCTCTCTATAAAAAATAAAAACCGACGGGCATCTCTGCTCCGCCTCTCTTAATATGGCCCCGTTTCGGGCAAAAACAGCCTGCCGCCGCTGCCAAAGTCACACAGCGCTGGATGCCCGGAATTACCCAGTGCCCGCAGCCAAAGCATTTTGGAAAGATGCTGTTCCAGTATCTGTGAAAGTTCCAAAATATGCGGTTCCGGCCGGATGTCGGGCATAGCGCCGGAACAGAAAACGATTTAAATTATAAGAGCCAATCGGCTAAAAAAGAAGAAAAAAAGAAAAAATAAAGATAAACAGGCGGAAAAGATGCTGGAAGCATGAAACAAGCGGCTGTACTGCGCCGGAGAAAGCGGCAGGAAAACTACCAATTAAAGCGGGAATATTTATGGTGAAGAAACTGCGCGGAAGTCTATAATGCAGACAGAAACCGGCAGAAAAGAAGCGGGAATCCCGGATTTTATGTGAAAGCAGGCCTGACGGACAGGGCATACGGAGGAAATGGGGATGGAACAGCACAGGGACAGGGGAGAGGGCTGCGCCTTTGATGTCAAGGCGGCGAGAGAGACGGCGGAGTCCTTTTCCGCCGCCTGCGGCGTCAGCTGCGCTGTCCTGAACAGGGAGGGAGAAACGCTGTTCACAGCCCGGGCGGGCTGCGAGGGGTGCGAGGCCTGCCGCGCCCTGACAAAACGGTGGGGCGTGCCCTCCCCCTGCGGTAAGCTCCATTTGTACGGCGTGGCCCAGGCGGAGCGGCTTGGCGGCCGGTATATCTACTTCTGTCCCGCCGGCCTGGCCTATTTTGCCTCCCCCATTATGGTGGAGGGGCGGGCGGCGGGGGCGCTGGTGGGCGGTCCCGCCCTGATTATGGACGTGGAGGACTATCTGGCGGGCGACCCCGGGGCGTGGCAGGGCCTGCCGCCGGAGGATATGGCGGCGCTGTGCGCGGCGCTGGAGTGCTCTCCCGCCATGGAGCCGGCACGGCTGTCCCACATGTCGGCCCTGCTCTCTGCCGCCGCAGTGTGCGTGGGGGACGGCGGCGCCGCCCTCCCGTCCCGACGGGGGGAGACCGCCCGGCAGCAGGATACCGGCGCCCGCACTCAGCAGCACAAGCGGAAGGAAGGGCAGGGGCGCTACCCGCTGGACAAGGAGCGGGAGCTGGTCCGGGCCGTCGCGGAGGGGGACCAGGACGCCGCCCGGCGGCTGCTCGGCGAGCTGCTGGAGTACCTTCTCACCGCCGCAGGAGGCGACCTCCGCCTCATGAGGGCCAGAGCCCTGGAGCTGATGGCGGTGCTCTCCCGGGCGGCGGTGGACGGCGGGGGCGATGAGGATATGATTCTTGATCTGAACTGCCGCTGTCTCAGCGAGATTGACTGCCTGCGCACAGCAGAGGACCTGGCGCTGTGGCTGACGCAGGCGGCCGAGCGGTTTGTGAGTTCAGTGCTTGCTCTGGCGGATGTCAGGCACAGGGATATCATCTACAAGGCCATTGAGTACCTCAGGCGGAACTGCCGGGGCAGGGTGACGCTGGAGGATACGGCAAGACATGTGGGGTTGTCCCCATCCTACTTCAGCAGGGTATTCAAGGAAGCGGTGGGGGAGAGCTTCAACAGCTACCTGGGCGCGCTGCGCATCTCCAGAAGCCGGGACATGCTGCTCAATACGGACGCCTCCATCGCGGAGATCTGCGACAGGTGCGGGTTTGACGATCAGAGCTATTTTACCAAGGTGTTCCGAAAATATACCGGCGTGACGCCGGGCCGGTTCCGGGCGCGCCGGGGCAGGCCGGAGGCCGGAGAGGAGAGCGGGAGAAGGCGGGCGTAAACGGAGTGAACTCTGAAACGAAAAAGCGCTTTCGGAAACGTTAACGTTTCCGAAAGCGCTTTTGTCATGTATTTAAGGGGAAAAGAGATACTCAGGCGTACTTCTTGACCACGGCGGCCATGTCCTCCCAGGCCTTCTCCATGTCGGAGACCAGCTTGAACTGGGTCCGGCAGCGGTCCAGGTTCTGGCCCTCGCGGTGGGTGGCGAAGTAGTGGTCGCCCTCCAGATAGTCGGTGAGGAAGCGGATGCCGCACTCCAGGGTCATCAGCTTGGCGCCCCAGGGCAGGTACTCCAGCTCGGCGGGGGTCAGGCTGCCGGCGCAGCCGGTGAGGAAGCCCCGGGTGTAGGCCTCGAAGAGGTCCAGGTCGAAGTTGACCTTGGACAGGTCCTGCTCATCCTCGGCGGAGTGGTTGGCGCCGAAGCGGATAGAGTCGCCAAAGTCGTTGATGGCCAGGCCGGGCATGACGGTGTCCAGGTCAATGACGCAGATGCCCTTGCCGCTCTCACGGTCGATGAGCACGTTGTTGAGCTTGGTGTCGTTGTGGGTGACCCGCAGGGGCAGCTTGCCCTCCCGCAGGGCGGACATGGCCACGGAGCAGTCCGCCTCGTGGGCCAGGACAAAGTCGATCTCGGGCTGCACGTCCTGGGCCCGGCCCATCACGTCGGCCTCCAGGGCCTTCTTGAAGTTGGCCAGCCGGTTCTCGGTGTCGTGGAAGCGGGCGATGGTCTCGTAGAGGGTGTCGGCGGGGTAGTCCTTCAGCTGGTGCTGGAAGCGGCCGAAGGCCAGGGCGGAGGCCTCGAAGAGCTCGGGGGTCTCGGCGGCCTGGAGGCAGACGGTGTCCTCGATGAAGGGGAACACGCGCCAGGCCCGGCCCTCGCTGTCGGTGAAGTAGCTCTTGCCGTCCCGGGTGCGCAGGACGGTGAGGGTCTCCCGGTCGGGGTCGCCGCCCTCCTCGGCGATGACCTTGCGCAGATAGTCGGTGACGCCCACAATGTTGGACATCAGCTGATCGGGGCGGGAGAAGGCGGCGTTGGACACCCGCTGGAGAATATAGCGCACGCAGTCGCCCTCCAGGGGCTGGGTGTGGACGCAGAAGGTGTCGTTGATGTGGCCCTTGCCGAAGCGGACGGCCCCCACCAGGGGCGCGCCGAAGTCGTAGGCGGCCAGGGCTTCCTGAAGATGGAGCTCAGCAGTATTGGCCATGGTCTCTTATTCCTCCCAAAGTTTCTCGGGGTACAGGCCGGACTCGGTCATGGCGCGGATGGCGGCCACAACCACGGGCTTGTCCTCCTTATAGGTCACGCCGTACCACTTGTCACGGCTGCGGAGCACCTCCACCCGGGCCTTGCCCTCGGCGATGAGCTGGCTCACCACGCTGGGCAGGAAGTACTCGCCCTTGATGGGGTTGTTCTTGAGGGCGTCGTCCAGGAAGGCGGGGAACCGGGCCCAGGCCTCGTCCAGGTAGCTGCGGGTGAAGCCCCACAGGTTCATGGACACGATGGTGTCGCCGGGCAGGTCGGTCCAGGTCTTGCCGTCGTCCTCGGTATACCGGGGGCAGGTCTCGCCCTTCTCGATGCGGGTGCGCTCGGTGACGCTGAGCAGCTCGTGGTTCTCGTTCTCCACGCACACGCCCCGGGCCACGTGGCCGTTCTCGGTGACGGTGTTTTCAAGCAGATAGCCCACCATGGCGTACTGATACACGCCGTCCTTGTCGGGGTGGTCCACCAGGTAGTTGTAGATCTCACGGAAGCCCTCGGGGCCGTAGTAGTCGTCGGCGTTGATGACGGCGAAGGGGCCGTCCACCACGTGCCGGGCGGCCAGGGCGGCCTGGGCGGTGCCCCAGGGCTTCACACGGCCCTCGGGGACGGAGTAGCCCTCGGGCAGGTCCTCCCTGAGCTGATAGGCGTACTTCACATCCATCACCTTGCTCAGGCGGTCGCCGATGCCGGCCTTAAAGTCGGCCTCGATCTCCGGCTTGATGACAAAGACCACGGTCTCAAAGCCGGCCCGCTTGGCGTCGTAGATGGAGTAGTCAATGATGAGCTCGCCGTGGGCGCCCACGGGGTCCAGCTGCTTGAGACCGCCGTACCGGCTGCCCATGCCGGCGGCCATGACCACAAGAACGGGTTTCTTCATAATCAAAACGCCTCCTCAATAAACCTTTTGATTTCCGCACTGATATCTTCCCCGGCGGGGGAGGAGAGAGCCTCAGCTCTTATAGCCGTTGGGGTTCATGGACTGCCACTTCCAGCTGGAAGCGCACATCTCCTCGATGCCGTACTGGGCCTTCCAGCCCATCTCGTTGAGGGCCTTGGAGGGGTCGGCGTAGCACTCGGCGATGTCGCCGGGGCGGCGGGGGTCGATGACGTAGGGCAGGGTCTTGCCGCAGGCCTTCTCATAGGCGTGGAGGATGTCCAGCACGGAGTAGCCCTTGCCGGTGCCCAGGTTGCACACGAACAGGCCGCACTTGGTGTCCAGCTTCTTCAGCGCGGCCACGTGGCCCTTGGCCAGATCCACCACGTGGATGTAGTCCCGCACGCCGGTGCCGTCGGGAGTGGGGTAGTCGTTGCCGAAGACATGGAGCTTCTCCAGCTTGCCCACGGCCACCTGGGCGATGTAGGGCACCAGGTTATTGGGGATGCCGTTGGGGTCCTCGCCGATGAGGCCGGACTCGTGGGCGCCGATGGGGTTGAAGTACCGCAGCAGGGCCACGTTCAGCTCGTGGTCGGCGGCGCAGATGTCGGTGAGGATGCGCTCCAGGAAGAGCTTGGTGGTGCCGTAGGGGTTGGTGGTGCCGCCGGTGGGGAAGTCCTCCCGGATGGGCACGGAGGCGGGGTCGCCGTACACGGTGGCGGAGGAGGAGAACACGAAGTTCTTCACCCCGTGGCGGCGCATGGCGTTGAGGAGCACCAGGGAGTTGACCAGGTTGTTGGTGTAGTACTCCAGGGGCTTCTGGACGCTCTCGCCCACGGCCTTCAGGCCGGCGAAGTGGATGACGGCGTCGATATCGGGGTACTGGGTGAAGAGGGCCTCCACCTCGTCGGGGTTGCACAGTTCGGTCTTGACGAAGGGGATCTGCTTGCCCACAATCTTCTCCACCCGGCGGATGGACTCCTCGCTGGAGTTGCACAGGTTGTCGGCCACCACGATGTCGTAGCCGGCCTCGATGAGCTCAACACAGGTGTGGCTGCCGATATAACCGGCGCCGCCGCTGACCAGAATAGACATAAAAAACGCTCCTTTTCCACTATAATAATGTCTGACCACCAAAACGCGCTGGGGACTGTCCCGCTGGCTTCGTACGTTTCACTGTCCCCATTGTAACCGCGGAGGGCGGAAAATGGAATGGACAGTTCCCCACAATATTTATACAAAAGGGTTGCCGCTTCCGGCAGGGTACACGATATTTGCAGAATCGTCCGCAAAGGAGGCGGCTGTTACCGCCCGCCGCCGGGGCGGGTCTTGCCCGCCAGAATTTTTACGCTGGAGGCATACTCGCTGGGGGTCATGCCGGTGACCTTTTTGAAGTGGCGGGAAAAGTAGTAAATGGACTGATAGCCCAGCGCGGCGGCGATCTCGGTGAAGTTGCGGCTGCCCTCCCGGATCATCTCCTTGGCCCGTTCGATCTTCAGCCTGCCAAAGTACTCCATGGCGCCGCCGCCTGTGTGCTCCCGGAAGAGCTGCTGCAGGCGGCTGCGGCCAACCAGATTGTCCCGGCACACCTCCTCCAGCGTAAGGCTGCGGCCCAGGTTGGAGCGCAGGTAGTCGGTGACTTTGCCGAAGAGTTCCTCCCGGCCCCGGGTACGGATCAGGCTGGCGGGAGGCGGCGGGGCCGCCCCGTCCCGCCGGAGCAGGGAGATGAGCAGCCCCTCGATGGCGGCTCCCAGCAGCTGCTCCGCGCCGAAGGGGGCGTCGGGACTGCGCTCCATGGCGGTAGTGGCGGGGTCGTCCAGCGGGGTGGAGAAGGCGGCGGCGCCCTCCTCCACAATGCGGGCCATCAGGGCCCGCTCCGCGTCGCCGGCGTTGTCCACCCGCCCCTCAAAGCGGGCCATATCCGGGCCGTCGCAGTAGAAGCTGACCACCACCAGGTTGGGCGCCGAGGTCCCGGTGGCCCGCAGGGCGTGGAACTCGCCGGGCGCATGGAAGATGAATTGGCCCCTGGTCATCCGCAGCGTCCGGTCTCCTGCCAGCACGTCCAGCTCACCCTTGTCCACATAGAGGAATTCCCAGAAATCATGGCATTCCCCTTCGAAGTAGTAGTCGCTGGAGTATTCAAAGTAATGTACGGTCACCACCCGGTCCACCTGGATGGGCCGGTTCAGTGTGACGGGGTGAAAGGGCATGAAGCATTACCTCCCGGCGGATTAGGCTATAACAAAGCGCGCTGCAGCTTGGACTGCCTGCGGTACTCCATGGGGCTTATACCCTCCAGCTTGCGGAAGCTCTGGGAGAAGTAGCTGGGGGAGGAGAAGCCCAGCATATGGGAAATCTGGCTCAGGGAGTGGTCCGTATCGCTGAGAAGCTGCTTGCTTTCGGCAATTCTCCGGGAAATCAGGTAGTTGATGGGGGAGATGCCGTATTCCTTGGAGAAGGTGTGGACCAAATAATATTTGTTGACGTGGGCGACCTCGGCCAGCACATCCAGGGACAGGCTCTCCTTGAAATGGCTGTCAATATACCGCCGGACGGCGGCGCACTCCTTGCTGGTGCGGGTGCCCGACGCGGCTGGGGCGAGGGAGAAGTCGGTCCGCCGCATCAGCCGCACCACCAGCACTTCCAGCAGATCCTGACACACCAGGTCATAGCCGATGGCCTTGTTTTCAATCTCGGCGAGCATGGCGCGCAGATAATAGAGGGTGTCCTCACGGCCGCCGCCGCAGTTGACGAGGCGGTAGCGGTCATCCCCGCTTTCGCCGGCGGCAAACTCAAGGCCCTCGACTCCCATAACAATGTACTCCAAAGGGCTGGCATTGAAGCTGACCTCAGTGTGCTCCACATTGGGATTGACAATCACCATGTCGTCTACGGACACCGAGAGCGTGAGCTCTTCAATCTGAAACTTCCCCATGCCGCCCACCACGTAAAAAATCTCCGTGCAGGTGTGGGTGTGAAGCAGACTGTGCCAGTCTCCGCCGTATTTGGCGGTGCTTACATATAAAAGACGGGTGGAGGAGCGATCCAGAGGAGCGACGCCGCCCTGCTCCAGATCATATCGGCTGTTGCTCAAGAAAAATCATCTCACTTCCGCGGTTTCAAAGTTAAACAGAATGGAAAAGACAGATAAAAATGGAGGAGCCAGCACTACGTTTCCGGCAATATAGAACCGTGCAGGCGTATAAAATGCTTGTCCAAATAAGAAGCGGGATAAAAATGACTTTTTAAATTATATGATATTGCGATAAGCGCAATTTAATGATATGATGAAATAAATGAGACAAACTCTATAATATTATAATACATGCCGCTATATTGTGCAATACATAAAAAAATAACAGAAATACAAAAAAACTGTTGTATGAAATATTTACACAAAAACCCGAAACTCCAATTTGCAGAAAAACTATCTTCATATAGATTTTAGTTAAATAGATAGGAAGCTGAATAATGAGCAAAATCTATAAAACACAATTTGGGGCTGAAACAGCAGCAAGTTTCAATAAAGAAGTCTCTTTAAAGCGAGATGAACTTATTTAGAAGCGGCAGAAAGAAAGTGGTAAGAAATAGAAAATTAACAACATATATAAAATACAAAACAAGTTTTTGAGTTGTTTTATACAAATACAACATATATAATGGTGGCGTCAAGAAAGTTCATTGTGCGACTTCTCCACAGCAGAAAGGAGGCTAATTGATAAATCCTTGCGGCGTACGCTGGCGGTGAACGGGCACGGTGGACTTTGAAAGCAAAATGTATAAAAGCCTGAGAAAAGGAAAAGGAGGCATCCGGAATGAAGCAATTCCAAAGGATCCGGCGGGCGCTCAGCATACTGCTGACTGCGGCTATGCTGCTGAGCCTGCCTGGCCTGAGCGCTTTCGCTCTGGCTGAGGACACGGATGTGGGAACAGCAGACGAAACCGAAATAGCGCTGAGCGATTTTGCGCAGGCTTCCGGTCAACTGACCTATGAGGCAGCCACCGAAGGAGAAGGCTACACCTTTACCACGACCACGTATGGGAAGTGGAACAGCGTTCCCGTTGTGGCGCTGCAGGATTACGACTGGAGCACCGGCACCTTTACGCTGACCTATGTGGACAACGGCGTGGGAGAAGACAAGGCGACCAACTCCGATTTCGGCGTGTTCCTGCGTTTTACCGGGACTGGCAGCGCCCAGGATGAGTTCCTGTACATCGGCTACTCCACCCAGGACGCCGCTGTGGCCAACGACGTGACCGGCAACGGCTGGTTCTGGCAGTACCGTTATGACGGCAGGGGCGAGTTCCTGTCAATGCCCATCCAGTCCGGCGAGGGCGTTCCCGCGCCTGTCATCGGCGAGGAGACCACCCTGGCCGTGGAGATTACGGAAGAGGGTGCAATCAACCTGACCGTTACCACCGGGGCCACTGAGAGCCAGGCCACCCTCACCCTGCCGGGCGACCGGGAGGACTGGGATGTGACCGGGATGAACGGTAACGGTTCCCTCACCGGCCTGCTGCCCAACCTGGAGGCTGGCAGCGTGGGCTTTGGCGCGCTGGCTGCCGGCTCTTCCGTAAACACCAACATCACTGTGAAGAGCGCTTCCGTCACCGGCGGAACGGCTGTTACGCCCGACAGCATCCTGGCCGCGGCCAAGACCGAGGTTGAGGGCGCTGAGTATACCGCCGCTTCGTCGGATGCATCCGACGCGGCAGCCGCCAAGACGGCTGCCGAAGGCAAGCTGTCCGCCCTGGGGCTGAACACAGGCATTACCTTCCAGGTCAATGACGTGGAGGGCGGCTTTACCGCCGCCGTGGACGGAACGAAGGAGCAGCCTGCCGGTACGGCCGGTTCCTACAAGTTTACCGTCACGCTGAGCATGGGCGACGCGGCTCCTGTCACCACCACTGAGCTCACCATGACCATCACCCCCGCCGCGTATGTGGAGCCTGAGCCGGAAGAGCTTGCCGACCCCGGCCTGCCCCCCGTTGAGATGGCCGAGGGCGACGACGACTACAATCAGGATCTGACCCAGAGCACCTCCATCACCGGCGGCCAGGCCGTCAATATCAACGAGGCATTCTGGGGTATGGACGGCTACGCCATCCAGATGGCGAGCGGCGACGACACCCGCATTAAGTTCCTTGATTTTGAGGATGTTCAGGACGGCGCCTACGAGATCGCCTTCCGTACCACTGACAGCGTGCCCTCCACCCTGGGCTTCCTGGCCCGGTATGTGGACGAGTCCAAGTACGCCGGCCTGTCCATCGACAGCAGCGGCGCCACCTGGGCGGGTCATTACGCCACCAGCCTGAGCGGCCGTAAGAATCCCGGCCTCCAGTACGCGCTGCCCCTGAGCGCCAATACCACCTATCTGGTGCGCGTTGAGTACAGCGGCGCCAACGTCACCGTCAAAGCCATGTGGGAGGGCCAGGACAGCTGGTTCACCATGGGCAGCTACACCATCTCCGGCGGCTATACCGGCGCGGGCGGCTTTGCCATCCGCATGCGCGGCGGTACCGGCCTGCCTGTGATCTTTGACAACATCAAGCAGTTCAACGCGGACGGCGGCCTGGTCAAGGAGCTGAACTTCAACGACAAGGCGACTCCCAACACTGAGACCAGAGCCAACCGCGGCACCGATATTCTGACCGGCACCAACATCACCTTTGTGGAGATTCCCGCCAGCGAGACCGTGGCCGGCTTCGCGCCCGGCCGGGGCACCAAGATCGCTGCCGAGGCTGCGGGCGTGTACGTGGACAGCACCGCTCCCAGCGCTGCCAACCCCACCTACACCGTCCAGCTGAACGGCAGCAGCAACAAGCTCGGCCTGGTCTTCAACTACCAGGATGCGGACAACTACGCCGCCGTCTGGTATGACGGCGCCAAGTGGGTGGCCGGCGGCCGGTCCGGCGGTCAGGACGTTGCGGCCATCGACCTCAGCGCCCGGAACATCCCCGCCCCCGACGGCACCCACACCTACCGGATTGCCTATGACGAGACCAAGGGCTACACCCTGACCGTCAGCGCCGGCGCCGTGGAGGACGCGACGGCTGAGGACGCCCGGAGCTATGAGCTGGGCCGGCTGGACGGCATCTTCACCGGCAAGGGCAAGGTGGGCCTGTATGTGGGCGAGGCCATGACCCTCTATGCCGGCCCCATCCAGGTGGTCTACGAGCTGCTCCCCACTGTCCTGCCCGATCCCGGCGAGGACAGCTATATCACCCTGAAGTCCGACGAGATGCAGGTCCTGGTGGGCAGCGAGTTCCCCTATGTCTACACCTATAAGGATCTGGCCGGCACCGTCCTGGCCTACGGCACTCTGGTGGGCAGCGAGGATTCCCGCATCTATGTGGACACCGCCGAGAACCTCTACGACGCCACCGAGAACACCAACAACTTTGTCCTGTGCAACACCACCTCCAGGCTGGTGACCAGCAGCGACACCTCCGCCACCTATGAGATCGTGGCCACCGATGAGGCCAACAACATCAACGCCACCTTCACCGTGGTGCTGACCGTCTCCGGCAAGACCCTGAAGATGGAGATCCCCAGCGTGGTGGAGGCCGACGGCTCTGCTACCGTGCGGGCCTTCCAGTTCGGCAACAACCCGGTCCTGACCCTGGCGGGCCTGGGCGTGGGCGCGGCCATGGGCGTGCACTCCGGCTGGGGCCCCATGAAGGATGACTTCATCACCCTGAAGGGCGCGTCTCAGGACGCGACCTACTCCAGCTTCACCTACGGCATGTTCTACGACACCGCCTCCGGCGTCTCCGCCTCTGTGGAGAACAACGCCGAGAACGGCAACAGCAAGTATATCCTCACCCAGAACGTCTCCGAGACCCCCTATCTCTCCCTGAACAGCGCCTCCTGGGCCTGGCAGTACTACGACGAGATTGACCCCGAGGACGAGGAGAAGCCCTACATCTCCGTGGTCATTGGCGGCGATGAGAACGCTGACGGCGCCATCACCTGGCAGGACGCCGGCGTGGCCTACCGCGACATCATGCGCCTGCCCTATGGCTATGAGAACACCAAGAACGAGTGGATGTTCATCGCCATGAACATGTCCAGCCAGGCCTCCCAGCCCTTCCTGCGGGTCCTCGATCAGGCCAAGGCCCTGAGCTACCTGACCGACGGCTTCGGCATGAAGATTATGAACAAGGGCTATCAGGTCTCCGGCCACGACGACTCCCACGGCGACTACGACTTCTCCGGCCTGCAGCAGGGCGGCACGGACGGCTTCAACACCCTCATCGACGTGGGTCTGGAGTACGGCATCAAGAACGGCGTCCACGCCAACGCCACCGAGTTCGCCCTGGACGGCTTCGACACCGTGCTGGCGAACATGCGCGGCGTCGTCACCGGCGGTGAGCTTCAGGATAACTGGAACTGGTTCGACCAGGCCTACCTGGTGGACAAGAACAAGGACGTCTGGTCCGGCGCGCTGAAGGAGCGCATCCAGGAGTTTGACGACGCCCTGCCCAACCTGGACTTCGTGTACCTGGACGTGTACCAGGCCGGCACCCGCTATAAGGCCACCCAGCTGGTGAAGTACTTTAACGAGGTCGGCATTACCATGGGCACCGAGGCCCTCCAGGACCTGAACCAGATGATCACCTTCGTCCACTGGAACACCGACATGTACTACGCCACCGGCGGCACCCAGAGCGAGGTCATGAAGTTTGTCAGCCACGGCGTGGGCGACCTGGCGGCCCCCGACAAGGGCATTCTGGGTTCCCTGCTGCCCGGCATCGCCGACTGGCGAAATTACAACATGTTTAGCGATGGCGTTGATGTGTTCTACCGCAACAACCTGCCCACCAAGTACCTGCAGCACTTCGAGCTTCTGAGCTGGGAGCCCAGCCAGAAGGCCGTCTTCTCCGACAATGTGGTCTCCACCGTGGAAGGCGACATCACTACCATTACCAAGGACGGCAAGGTGATCGCCAAGATCGACACCTCCACCATCCTCAACTACGCGGATTACTCCGGCCAGACCCCCAAGTCCCCCAAGAGCGCTGAGATCTTTATCCCCTGGAGCCCCGAGGTGGAGGACAAGATTTACGCTTACTCCGACTCCGGCAACTTCGGCACCTGGGATGTGCCCAACAGCTGGAGCGGCGTGGAGACCGCCTACCTCTATCAGCTGACCACCACCGGCCGCGTCCTCGTGGAGGAAGTGACCGTCACTGACGGCAAGGTCACCCTGAACCTGGAGTCCGGCGTGCCCTACATCCTGACCAAGGAAGCGGAGACCGTGGCTCACCGCTACGATGTGGACGGCAGCGTGATGACCGATGAGAACGGCGTGGTCTACCTGCCCACCCTGGAGGAGCACCCCTACGGCGAGGGCACCCTCTTTGAGGACCCCGGCTTTACCAGCCTGAGCATCGACCCCTGGACCGTTACCGGTAATGCTGAGGCCGCCGAAGTGGTTGAGTGGGAGTATGAGCAGCCTGTACTCCAGCTGGATCCTGTGTTTGAGGGCTCCGTGGGACAGACGGTCAGTGTGGAGCCCGGCAAGACCTACTCCATCTCCGTGTGGGTCAACTCCGCCGGCGACCGGCCCGTCACCCTGACCGTTATCGCGGGCGATGCGGTGGAGAGCAACAGCATCGACACCACCGCCGACCACACCGTCAACATGAAGCCCTCCAAGTTTACAGGCAAGAACTTCCAGCGCCTGAACGTGGACATCACCATCCCCAATGGCGTTGAGGAGGCTGTCGTGGCCCTGTCCACCGTGGCGGGCACCAACACGATCTTGGCTGACGACTTCCGCAGCTGGGCGTGGACCGACCTGACCGGCGCGGAGAACCCCGCCCCTGCGGCCGAGGCCGAAGAGTACTACTACTATGAGGACTTCGAGCACACGGATGAGGGCTGGGGCCCCTTCGTCTCCAACGTCAACAACCAGCCCTTTGTGAACCTGGCCTACTACGACTTTGGCGGCGACCAGATCAAGACCTATGTCATCGGCGCCAGCGAGACCAACCGCACCTCCCTCAAGGGCCAGCAGACCGGCAGCTTCGGCACTGAAGGCGACGGCACACCCTACATCATCATGCGCACCGAGCCCGCCACCCTGAACTTCGAGACCGGCTACAAGTATACCGTGGAATTCGACTATGAGACCTATTTCGAATTCTATCAGAGCGGACCCAATGGCGTCACCGTTGCGAATTGCCCGCCCGGCAAGAACGCTCCCCTCAATGCGGACACCTACTTCCTCATTGACGTGCGCAAGTCCGACGGCACCATTATTGAGACCTACAAGCTGGAGCCCAACGAGTTTGACCCTGAGTACGTGGCGAAGTACATCGAGGCTGATGGCTCTGAGCTGAACACAGATCCCGAGTCCTACAATGTCCACCCCGCCACCAAGACCCTGAGCTTTGAGGTGGACGCCACCACCGAGAAGGACATCTACCTGACCTTCCGTCTTTCCAGCACTGCAAACCTTGAGGGCCATCCCGTCTTCGCCATTGACAACTTCCGCGTGACCCAGACCGCGCCCGAGAGCCTGGCGGACGCCCTGGCTGCTGTGGAGAACGCCTCCTACACCACGACCCAGACCAAGGTCTCCACGGCTGAAGCTGCCAAGGCTGAGGCCGAGGCCATTGTGGACGCGCTGAACCTGGGCGAGGGCGTGACCGCTGTGGTCAACGACGGCGGCGTCTTCTTCCCCGCCACCACCGGCACCGCCGGCAATCCTGACGGCGTGAACGGCGCTTACGCCTTCACCGTGACCCTGACCAGCGGCGGCGACACCGTTACCACCGAGATGCTGTCCCTGGTGATTGCCGCTACGTCCTATGAGAACTCTCCCGGCTACATTCCTCCCGAGAACATCGGCGACAAGGACGACGGCGAGACGGAAGAGCCCGGCCTGCCCTTCACCGACGTGCCCGATGGCATCTGGTATGAGGAAGCGGTCCGCTTCGTCTATGACAACGGCATCATGCAGGGCACCGCGGAAGGCCGGTTCACCCCCTACGGCGTGACCACCCGCGGCACCATCGTCACCATGCTCTACCGCCTGGAGGGCGAGCCTGCGGTGACCGGCTCTGACTTCGCCGATGTGGCGGACGGCCAGTTCTACTCCAATGCCGTGGCCTGGGCCAGCGCCAACGGAATCGTCAGCGGCTACGGCAACGGCAGCTTCGGCCCCTCCGATAACGTGACCCGCGAGCAGATGGCGGTTATCCTGCACAACTACGCCGTCTTCAAGGGCTACGACGTGAGCGCTTCCGGCGACCTGAGCGTCTTTACCGACAGCGGCGCCATCTCCTCCTGGGCGCAGGAGAGCATGGCCTGGGCCGTTGGCTCCGGCCTGATGAGCGGCAAGGGCAGCGGCGTGCTGGATCCCTCCGGCACCGCGACCCGCGCCGAGCTTGCGCAGATGTTCATGAACTTCTGCGGCCAGAACTGAAGCAACCGGCAATGAACGGACGTGCACCGCAGGGAAACCCTGCGGTGCACCCCGTGCGTTCCATCATTGCCGGAAGGTGCCTGTTTCGAGCGCAACTGTGGAAATGCTGAAAAATTGGGTATATTTTTGTGTGATAAGTATATTTGGCAAATATTTCACAAGGATGCATTAGATATATTAACGAATTTTTGCCAAGATGTATAAAATAAGACGCAACTTACCCAATTGTCATTTTCGCACCTTTAAGCTATACTAAACACAGTAATTCCCGGTCGTTTTCTCCAAAAACAAAACGGGAAAAAGCGGTATTACGACATTTACAGGAGGGACAACAATGAAGAAGATGAAAAAGATTCTCAGCATGCTTCTGGCGCTGGCGATGGTATTCGCGCTGGCCGCCTGCAGCAACGGGGAGACCGGCGGCGACAGCAGCCCCGCTCCCGAAGGCTCCACTCCCGGCGGCTCCGCTCCGAGCAGCGACGTGACCCTGACCTACTGGTCCATGTGGAACGCCAACGAGGCCCAGGCCCAGGTTATCCAGGAGGCCGTTGACGCCTTTACCGCCGAGACCGGCATCCAGGTGAACATCGAGTGGCGCGGCCGCGACATCACCACTCAGATCACCGCCGCTCTGGAGAGCAAGACCGACATCGACCTGTTCGACGATGACTTCCAGCGTGTTTCCGAGCAGTACAACGCCCACCTGCTGGACCTGAACGATCTGGTCTCCAGCACCGGCTATGGCGACAAGGTGCAGCCCCTGTACCTGGACATCGCCCGTGACTACGGCGAGGGCGCTCTTTACAGCATCCCCTATCAGCTCTATACCTCCGGCCTGGTGTACAGCAAGACCGCTTTTGACGCCGCCGGCGTTGACCCCGCCAGCATTGACAGCTGGGACGGCCTGATCGCCGCCTGCGAGGCCCTGAAGGCCGCCGGCTACACCCCCTTCGCTCTGGACGGCGGCGGCTCTCCCCGCTACATGTACAGCTACATCCTGGCCCGCCTGATTGGTCAGGACGCTGTCAAGGAGCTGTCCATGAACGGCGGCTGGTCCGAGAACGAGGGCGCCCGTCAGGCCGCTGAGTACATCATTCAGCTGCGGGACAACGAGTATGTCCTGGATCCCATCGGCACCTATCCCGAGGGCGAGTACACCCTGGGCTACGGCGAGACCGCTATGATCGTCCTGCCTGACTACGTCATCAGCGAGGTCATTGCCGGCACCGGCACCGACATCGAGTGGGGCTTCATGTCCTTCCCCGATCTGGGCGGTGTTGAGGACGAGACCTACGCCAACGTGGGCGCTCAGGGCTTCGGCATCCCCGCTTACTCCGAGCACAGCGAGGAGGCCTTCCAGCTCATCGAGTGGCTGACCACCGGCGAGTGGGATGCCAAGCTGGCCGAGGTTTCCCTCCATGCCCCCTGCGACCTGAGCAACGAGACCACCGGCCTGGTGGCCGAGATTCAGGCCTCTATCTCCTCCCTCAATGGCTACTATGACTATCAGTGCGGCACTAACGAGAACCCCGACATTCGTCTGAACACCGAGGTTCAGGCTCTGTTCGAGGGCACCTACGCCACTGCCGACGAGTTCCTGGCTGCCTGCGACGCGCGTTATTAATTCCACAATCCCGGCTACCGGCCCGTAGATTCGACCAGAATCTGATTCGCGGCGGGCTGCGGTGCGTATCACCGCGGCCCGCCGTTGCTTTCGGGAGCCAGGTCCCGGCGTAAAGAACGCCTAATCCTGAATCCAAAATCCCTCTTAATATCTGCCGGACAGAAGGTCCGGCAAGAAATGGAGGCTCTGATGAGAAAAAACAAAACCATGATTGTCTGCTTCATGCTGCCGGCCGTGCTGACACTGGTGTTCATGTATTTGTATCCCATCATCAGAACGGTCATCATGAGCTTCTTCCACGTGGAGAGCGTCACCGCATCCACATCCACCTGGAGCTTTAACGGACTGACCAACTACATTGACCTGTTTAATACCAGCATTTTCCGCACGTCCATGTGGAATATCTTCAAGATTTGGCTCATCGGCGGCGTTATCACCATGTTCTTTGCGCTGCTGTTTGCCGTCATCCTCACCAGCGGCGTGCGCTTTAAGAACTTCTTCCGGGCCGCGATTTATCTGCCCAACGTCATCAGCGCTGTGGCCATGGCCGCCATGTGGCGTTATTACGTGTTTAACGCCCGCTTCGGCTTCCTGAACAGCGTGACGGAGTTCTTCGGCGGCGACGCGGTCAATTGGCTGGATACAAACCACATCTTCAATTCCATGCTCATTGCCTACTGCTTCGGCTCTGTCGGCTACTTTATGCTGATCTTCCTCAGCGGCATTGAGCGTATTCCCAGCGACATCTACGAGGCCGCCCGCATTGACGGCACCAACTCGATTCAGAAGTTCCGCTACATCACCCTGCCGCTGCTGCGGGGCGTGTTCAAGACCAACATCACCTTCTGGAGCGTCTCCACCCTGACCTTCTTCGTGTGGACCAAGATGTTCTCCCCCACGGAGACCGAGACAACCACGGTGGTGCCGGTGGTCTATCTGTACAATGTGGTGTTCGGATCCAAGGGCGTTACTCAGGTCGATGCCGGACGCGGCGCCGCAATCGGCGTAAGCCTGGCAATCTGTATGGTCATCGTGTTTGTCGTCATGAACCGTCTGGTCAAAGACGACGACCTCGAATTCTGAGAGGAGGGGATGGCATGTCTAAACATACACATGAGCGGATTAGCTGGAAGAAGGAAGCGCGCCTTCTCCCAGGATATATCCTGCTGTTTGCCTGGGTGGCGTTCACCGCTTTTGTCCTGCTTTGGATTATCGCCGCCAGCCTGGGCGAGACCAACGATATCATGAAGGGCGAAGTGTGGCAGAATCTGTTCTCCGGCGACCTGCATTTCGAGAACTATGCCGACGCGTGGTTCTCCTACAACGTCTCTGTCTACTTTATTAACTCTCTGCTTTATTCCGTGGTGGGCTGCGTCGGTACGTTGGCCATTGCCGCCCCGGCGGCCTATGTCATGAGCCGCTTCAAGTTCTTTGGAAACCGGCCCATCCAGCTGAGCTATATCGTGGCCATGAGCGTCCCGGCCGTTATGGTCATTCTGCCCCTGTTCTCCCTGGCTTCCGGCCTGGACCTGACCAATAACCGGGTGCTCTACATCATCCTGGTCATCTGCCTGCGGGTGCCCTTCTCCGTCATCTATCTGATGAACTTCTTCCAGTCCCTGTCCCGCTCCTATGAGGAGGCCGCGGCCATCGACGGCTGCTCTCCCATGCGGACCTTCTGGAAGATTATGCTGCCCCTGGTGCAGCCGGCCCTGATTACAGTGACCGTGTTCAACTTCCTCTCTATCTGGAACGAGTACTTCATCGCCATGATCTTTGTCAGCGGCGATGCCAAGACCTCCGTCGGCGTCGGACTGATGAACATGGTCAACTCCATGAGCTATTCCGGCCAGTATGGCGGCCTGTTCGCGGCGGTTATCATTGTGTTCCTGCCCACCTTCATCCTGTACCTGTTCCTGTCCGACAAGATCATCAACGGCGTCACCGCCGGAGGCGTTAAGGGTTAATTTTCCCCCTGCTTCGCAAAACTATCACCGAACTGGAGTGTTGATTTATGGAAGGTAACCATCAGAACCGGGGTAGAGTAACCATCCCCACCGATCTGGACGTGGTACCCGAGACTCTGGAGGTTCTCAAGCTGCTGGGAGCCGACGCAATCAGAGACTGTGATGGAACCGAATTTCCACAAGAGCTACAGAACGTAGGGGCGAAAATTTATTCTACCTACTATACCACGAGAAAAGACAACGACTGGGCCAAGGCCAATCCCGATGAGATCCAGCAGTGCTATATTATGACCGGCTTCCACACCGCCTCGGAGGATACCCTGTCCATCCCTCTTATGAAGGGCATCAGCCCCAACCTGATGAAGGTCAACGACACGGACGACATCAAGCGCTGGTGGGAGGTTGTGGACCGCACCACCGGCGAGGTGGTGTCCACGGAGAAGTGGAGCTACAACAGGGAGACCGGCTGCGTGGAGATTGCCCCCGCCGAGCGGTTCCATGAGTATACAGTCAGCTTCCTGGCCTTCCTCATCTGGGACCCCGTCCACATGTACAACGCCGTGATCAACGGCTGGGATGTGGAGCACCAGATCACCTTCGACGTGCGCCAGCCCAAGACCCACAAGTACACCATGGAGCGGCTGCGCAAGTTCATTGCCGACCACCCCTATGTGAACGTCATCCGCTATACCACCTTCTTCCACCAGTTCACCCTGATCTTTGATGAGCTTCAGCGTGAGAAGTATGTGGACTGGTACGGCTATTCCGCCTCTGTCTCCCCCTATATCCTCAAGCAGTTTGAGGAAGAGGTGGGCTACAAGTTCCGCCCCGAGTACATCATCGACCAGGGCTACTACAACAACCAGTACCGCATCCCCAGCAAGGAGTACAAGGACTTCCAGGCCTTCCAGCGCCGCGAGGTGGCCAAGCTGGCCAAGGAGATGGTGGACATCACCCATGAGCTGGGCCGTGAGGCCATGATGTTCCTGGGCGACCACTGGATCGGCACCGAGCCCTTCATGGACGAGTTCAAGAGCATCGGCCTGGACGCGGTGGTGGGCAGCGTGGGCAACGGCTCCACCCTGCGCCTCATCAGCGACATCCCCGGCGTGAAGTACACCGAGGGCCGCTTCCTGCCCTACTTCTTCCCGGACACCTTCCACGAGGGCGGCGACCCCATCCGGGAGGCCAAAGAGAACTGGGTGACCGCCCGGCGGGCCATCATGCGCAAGCCCATCGACCGCATCGGCTACGGCGGCTACCTGAAGCTGGCCCTGGAGGCCCCCGGCTTCATGGACTATATCAAGGATGTGTGCGACGAGTTCCGCTCCATCTATGACACCGTCCGCGGCACCACGCCCTACTGCATCAAGACCGTGGCTGTGCTCAACAGCTGGGGCAAGATGCGCTCCTGGGGCTGCCATATGGTGCACCACGCCCTGTATCAGAAGCAGAACTACTCCTATGCCGGCATCATCGAGGCCCTGTCCGGCGCGCCCTTTGACGTGAAGTTCATCAGCTTTGACGATGTGAAGGCCGATCCCTCCATCCTCAAGGATATTGATGTGATCATCAACGTGGGCGACGGCGACACGGCCCACACCGGCGGCACGGCCTGGGAGGATCCGGAGATTGTGTCCGCCATCCGCGGCTTCATCTGGAACGGCGGCGGCTTCATCGGCGTGGGCGAGCCCTCCGGCCACCAGTACCAGGGCCACTATTTCCAGCTGGCCAGCGCTCTGGGCGTGGAGAAGGAGACCGGCTTCACCCTGGGCTACGACAAGTACAACTGGGACGAGCATCCCGATCACTTCATCCTGGCCGACTGCAAGGGCGAGGTGGACTTCGGCGAGGGCAAGAAAAATATCTATGCCCTGGAGGGTACTGAGATCCTGGTGCAGCGTGAGAAGGAAGTGCAGATGGCGGTCAACGGCTTCGGCGAGGGCCGGTGCGTCTACATCAGCGGCCTGCCCTACAGCTTTGAGAACAGCCGCATCCTCTACCGCGCCATCCTCTGGTCCGCCCACGGCGAGGACGACCTGTACCGCTGGTTCAGCACCAACTACAACGTTGAGGTCCACGCCTATGTGAAGAACGGCAAGTACTGCGTGGTCAACAACACCTATGAGCCCCAGAGCACCACGGTCTACACCGGGGACGGCTCCAGCTTCCAGCTCGATCTGGGCGCCAACGAGATGCGTACCTTCGAGATCAAGGCGGAGTAAGAGGTTCCAGCTGACTGGCTCCGCGCCGCAGTCCGATGAACGGAGGCGGGCGGCGCCGGTCGGATGAGAGGAGAGACCAGATATGAAACCCAATATTCTAGTGTACTTTTCGGATCAGCAGCGGGCGGACACCTGCGGCTGCTTCGGCCAGCCGCTGGACATCACCCCCAATCTGGACGCGCTGGCGGCCCGGGGCGTGGCCTTTGACAAGGCCTTCACGCCCCAGCCCGTGTGCGGTCCCTTCCGGGCGCTGCTCCAGACCGGCCGCTACTGTACCGATACCGGCTGCTTCCGCAACAACATCATGCTGCCCACCGACGCCAAGACGCTGGCCAACTACCTGACAGAGGCCGGCTATGAGACGGCCTATGTGGGCAAGTGGCATCTGGCCAGCGACGGCGATGAGAACTACAACCAGCGGCTGGACTTCTTTACCACCCCTGTTCCCAAGGAGCTGCGGGGCGGCTACAACGGCTTCTGGCGGGCCACCGATATCCTGGAGTTCACCTCCCATGGGTATGACGGGTACGTGTTTGACGAGAACAACAAGCGCATTGACTTCAAGGGGTACCGGGTTGACTGCCTGACGGACATGGCTTTGGAGTTCTTTGACCAGCGGGATGAGAGCAAGCCCTTCTTTATGACGATCTCTCACATTGAGCCTCACCACCAGAATGACCGGCACCGCTATGAGGGGCCGGACGGCTCCAAGGAGCGGTTCAAGAACCCGCCCATCCCCTCGGACCTGGCGGCCCTTGAGGGCGACTACAACGAGCAGTACCCCGACTATCTGGGGGCCTGCGCCAGCCTGGATGAGAATCTGGGCAAAATCGTGGCAAAGCTGAAGGAGAAGGGGCTGTACGAGAACACCATCTTCGTGTTCCTCTCCGACCACGGCTGCCACTTCAAGACCCGCAACAAGGACGCCCATCTGACAGGTGCGGACGATTATAAACGCACCTGCCACGATTCGGCCCTGCGGGTGCCGCTGGTCATCTCGGGCGGCGCCTTCCGGGGCGGCGTCCACGTGGACCAGCTGGTGAGCACGGACAGCGTCCCCAAGACCATCCTGGCCATGGCGGGAATCGACGTGGGCGATAAGATGATCGGCGAAAACCTGCTGGACGTGGTGGAGAACAAGAATCCCGACCGTCCCAACCGCGTGTTCGCCCAGATTTCGGAGAGCCGGGTGGGCCGGTGCATCCGCACGGCGGACTATCTCTATTCGGTCTACGCCCCCGGGGTGAACGGCTGTACCTCCCCCAGCGCCCAGGTCTATGCCGACGATTTCCTCTATGACCTGAAGGCGGATCCGGATGAGCTGAACAACCTGGTGGGGAACCATGCGTACGACGCGGTGCGGGACGACCTCCGGGCCCAGCTCCTGGACTGGATTGAGCAGGCGGAGGGCTACCGGCCCCAGATTGTGGACCAGGCGTAACCCGCCGCGGAGCATGCGCGGCAAAAGCAGACGATAGGCGAGCACCCCCTGAGCAGGCGGAAACCTGTTCAGGGGGTGTGGCTATGTCCTGTGAAGTTTGGAGGCCTCAGACCCGGAGGGCGCGGCTGGCCTGCCGCTCCAGGGCGGCGATGCGGCTCAGCCTGGGGTAGGCGTACGCAAAGAAGGTGCGCAGCGCCTCGCACTGGTAGTTGCGGTCCAGCCCAATCCAGTCCCGCTGGCAGCCGCCGCCGCACAGCGGCAGCCATTGGCACCCGGCGCACTGCGCTGGAAAGCCCCGGCCCCGGGCGCAGAAGGCGCCGGCAAGCTCCGACTGCGCCAGCTCGGCCAGGGTCTGCTCTCCCAGCTTACCCATGCGGAACTGGTCCAGCACGAAAAAGTCGCAGGGGTAGACGCTGCCGTCGCCCTCCACCACAAAATACTGACCGCAATTTCCGGTGGTGGCGCAGGTCCCCGCGGGCTGGCCCGCCAGCAGGCGGACGTAGTCCTCAAACAGGCGCACGCTGATGTAACGGCCTGTCTCCCAGTCGTGATACCACTGGTCGAATACGGTATTGAGAAACCGGCCGTACCGCTCGGGGGAGAGGGAGAAGGGATGGGAGCCCCGCGCTTCCTCCAGCGGGTCCAGGCAGGGGATGAACTGAAGAAATTGGCCGCCCAGCTTTTTCAGGCTCTGATACGCCGTCTGCCCCCGGCGGGCCGCAGCGCCGGTCACCACGCAGAGCAGATTGAAATCCACCTGTTTCTTCTTCAGGATTTCCAGCCCCCGGACGGCGGCATTCCAGCTGCCCCGCCCGGCGGCATCCACCCGGTTGCCGTCATGGAGTTCCCGGGTTCCGTCCAGGGAAAGGCCCACCAGGAAGTGATGTTCCCGGAAGAAGTCGGCCCACTCCTCTGTGATCAGCGTTCCATTGGTCTGGATGGCATGGGCAATGCGCAGGCCGGGCCTGGCGTATTGTTTCTCCAGGTCAATCAGCGTTCTGTAAAAGTCCAGGCCCCGCAGCATCGGCTCGCCGCCCTGGAACATAAAGCTGATCTGCTCCTCAGCCAGCGCCATCCCCTCCCGGACCAGAAGCTCCAGCGTCTCGGCTGACATCATGCCCAGGTCGTGGGCCTCACGCTGCTCGGAAATATCGTGATAAAAGCAGTACCTGCACCGCAGGTTGCACCGTCCCGACGCGGGTTTGATTAAAAATGACAAAAATTTCATCGCTGCCTCCGTCAATGTTTCTACGCGGCTCATCCCTAATTCCGGCCTGAAGGATTGAAAAGCCGTCCGGCATCTATTATGATAATACATGCCAGGCAGGGCCGGTCCGTTTGGAGGCCAGGGCGTTCAGGGCAGATCGAATTTCTTTGGATATAAGAGCCTCATGCCGCCCGGCGGATAAAACGGGGGCGGACTGTTCAGTAGGCCTATTATAGCAGAAAACAGACGGAAGGGACAGAGGAGAATTCTTCACCACAGCCGGCTCCGCAGGAAATACTGCCCTGACGGCCATATGTGGACCATTTTCTTTGAGTTTTTAAGAGGGAAAGGAGCTTTTCATGCAGTATATTCTATATTTCCTGATCGCAATCGGCGCGACGACCGCCGGGTCCATGACGGGTATGGGCGGCGGCGTTATCATCAAGCCGCTGATGGACGTTCTGCAGACGTATGACGTGGCCACCATTGGCGTCATCTCCTGCATTACAGTCTTCTCCATGTCCGTCGTGTCCATCGGCAAGCAGATGGTATCCCGCACCAAGATCCCCTTTGACATTGCCATCCCCCTTGCGGTGGGCTCCGTGGTGGGCGGATACCTGGGCCAGTGGCTGCTGGACCTGATTGTGGACGCCCTGGGCGCGGATCAGCTGGTGACCGTGGTGCAGAACGTGGTCCTGGGCCTGCTGATTCTGGCGGTATACCTGTACATGAAGAACAAGGCCCACATCAAGGGCAAGAACCTGTCCGGCATCCCCGTCTCTCTGGCGGTGGGCTGCTTCCTGGGCGTGTGCTCTTCCTTTCTGGGCATCGGCGGCGGCCCCATCAATGTGGCGCTGATTATCTACCTCTACTCCGTCACCACCAAGACCGCCACGGTCTGCTCCATTATCACCATCCTCTTCGCCCAGATCTCCAAGCTGGTCACCCTGGCTCTTACCACCGGCTTTGCGGTGTACGACCTGTCGGTGGCCCCTGTCATGGTAGTGGGCGCCATCGCGGGCGGCTTTATCGGCGCGGTCTTCAACAAGCGGTGCAAGGAGGAGACGGTGGACAAGGCCTTCAACGCGGTGCAGCTGCTGGTGCTGGCCATCGCCGTGTTCAACATTGTCCGCAACCTGATCGGCTGAGACTGTCGAAAAAGGTGGGAAACGCCTTTTTCGAGCAAAACTGCATGGCGGAAGAAGCTCGATTTTTGCAAAATTGCCGCCCCTTCTGCCATACGATATGTCATTTCCGAGGCGTATGTCTCCGGGAATGACGGATTTTGATTGGATTCCCGGGGCCGCAGTCCCGGGAACGCTGCGAGCCTTTCCACCCTGGGAGGTTTTTCGGCACGCTGAGCCCCCGGCTCCACATTTTGTGGAGCCGGGGGCTCTTTGCGCCTTGTACAGGGACAGGGGGGCTGATATAATAAAAACAGACCATTTCATTATTTTTGTGCGCACAAGGGCGGGGAGTATGGTCCGCCAAAGATAGGCTATCAAAGCGAGAACTGAAAAAACAGGGAGGGGAGCACATGAAAAAACAGGACAGGGCGCTCCTGACTCTGGCGGGTCTGGCCGCGGCCTGCCTGCTGGTGTTCTGGCTGACCCGGCCCCTTGAGGGGGCGGCCCAGCCTGCGCCCGATGCGCTGGCCCGGCAGCTGAAAGAAGAGGAGACCCGCATGCTGGCCGGGGGGCTGATTGAGGCGGAGTCCCTGGTGCAGTCCGGGGCGGGGGAGGCCACCGCCTACTATCCAACGCTGACCATGCCCACCCTGCCATTCTGGTATGTGGTCCAGGGAATGAATACAAAGAGCTATACTGAGGCGGAATACAACGGAACGGAGTGCTATCGGTTTGAAGGAGAGGGCCTGACCGTGTATGTCAGCCGGTCGGCCTTTTCACCCGGGGACGGATGGGATGCTGACCGGGCTGGCTTCAATACCACGGATGAGGTCATCTCGCAGCAGTTGACCGACCATCTCAACACAGAGATTACCTCCCCTTACTACTGGTGCGGCTGGCGGGTCTATCGCACCTGGGGGATTTCCCGGGTGCAGCTGGCAGTCTATCGGGCGAGCGTTGGAAGAGTTGGGACGCACAGGGTTTGCTTGCAGTATTCCATCCCCTCCTCCCACGGCCTGGAACGGAGGGAGGCGCCCCTCACCGCCCGTCCCACCCTGGGCCTGCAGTTTGCCAGCGCTGAGGGAGAAAGACGTTATTTTGACCGCGCGGAACTCCTCTGGACAGGGCGGATGCAGAAGGACGGGGCGGAACTGGTCACTTTGACCTGGCAGGAGGAGGGCGGCCCGCTTCAGGAGAGTCCATACGATGCGCTCTTTACAGGCGTGACATTGGAGCTGGGTGGAGGCGCGGCTGAGGACCGGCTTCCCTCCCCGGCGGAGTTCCCGCTGTCCAACGCCGGGGAGGGCATCTATGCCCAGGGCTGCCGGATTGAGTCCCCGGTGGTGGTGAACGAGCCAACCGACTTTTTGCAGATCACACTGGGGATGTCTGGGCCGCGGACAGACAAAAAATACCAGGTTTTCTTTTCCACCGGCGCTCCGGCCTGAGCCCGCAAAGCCTTGGGCCGGAACGTCAACTGTCAACCTATCCAAAAAACGTCCGCCAAATTCGGCGGGCGTTTTTCGTCTGGGTATACGCCGGGCACTTGACGGCTTGTCCGGGATAGTATACTATATATACACTCTGCAACAGGAACAGCACTACATCTTGTATACAATAAAACGGACTTTTGGCCCCCGATTGCGGGGCGTTTTTTTGCGGCAAACACGGAAAGAGGAGCGGTGAAGTATGACCATCAGCAGCATCCGCAAGCGCGACGGGCGGCTCATGCCCTTTGATGAAGAGAAGATTGTCCACGCCATTACCAAGGCCTTTGACGCCACCTACAAGCCCGGCCACGAGGACACGGCCCGCAAGCTGGCCGACGAGGTGCTCTCCATTCTGGAGGTGGAGGGCAACCAGCAGCCCGACGTGGAGCACATCCAGGACCTGGTGGAGCGGGTGCTCATGGACGACGGGTACATCCAGACCGCCAAGGCCTACATCCTCTACCGCTCCGACCGCAGCCGGGTGCGGGAGATGAACACCCGCCTGATGAAGATCTACGAGGACATCACCTTCTCCGCCGCCAAGGACTCGGACATCAAGCGGGAGAACGCCAACATCGACGGCGACACCGCCATGGGCTCCATGCTCAAGTTCGGCTCCGAGGGCGCCAAGCAGTTCGGCCCACCGGGAAGGCGACATCCATATCCATGACCTGGACTTCCTCACCCTCACCACCACCTGCTGCCAGATCGACATCAAGAAGCTGTTCCAGGGCGGGTTCTCCACCGGCCACGGCACCCTCCGGGAGCCCAACGACATCGCCTCCTACGCCGCTCTGTGCTGCATCGCCATCCAGTCCAACCAGAACGACCAGCACGGCGGCCAGAGCGTGGTGAACTTTGACTACGGCATGGCCGACGGCGTGAAAAAGACCTTTGTCAAGCGCTACCGGCAGAACATGGCCCGGGCGCTCATGCTGCTGTGCGGGGACGAGGACCCGGAGAAGGCGCTGAAGGGGATTATGGCGGAGATTCGGGAGGAGACCGGCCTCCAGCCCACCCTGGAGGACTGCGGGGACTACTTCGCCGCCGAGCTGCCCCGCCTGGCCGGCACCTTCGGCGCCGGGGAGGACATCAAAAAGGCCCAGCAGTTCGCCCACCAGCGGGCCGTGAAGGAGACTGACCGGGCCACCTACCAGGCCATGGAGGCCCTGATCCACAACCTGAACACCATGCACTCCCGGGCCGGCGCCCAGACCCCCTTCTCCTCCATCAACTATGGCATGGACACCTCTCCCGAGGGCCGCATGGTGATGAAGAACCTGCTGCTGGCCACCGAGGCCGGCCTGGGCAACGGCGAGACCCCCATCTTCCCCATCCAGATCTTCCGGGTGAAGGAGGGCGTCAACTACAACCCCGGCGAGCCCAACTACGACCTGTTCCAGCTGGCCATCCGCTGCTCGGCCAAGCGGCTGTTCCCCAACTTCAGCTTTATCGACGCACCCTTCAACCTCCAGTACTACGATCCCAAGCGGCCCGAGACCGAGATCGCCTACATGGGCTGCCGCACCCGGGTCATCGGCAACGTGTACGACCCCAGCCGGGAGATCTGCAACGGCCGGGGCAACCTGTCCTTCACCACCATCAACCTGCCCCGGCTGGCCATCAAGGCCAAGGGGGACCTGGACGCCTTCTTCGAGGGCCTGGACCGGATGATGGACCTGTGCGTGGACCAGCTGCTGGAGCGGTTTGAAATCCAGTGCCGCAAGCACGTGCGCAACTACCCCTTCCTCATGGGCCAGGGCGTCTGGCTGGACAGCGACAAGCTGGACTGGGATGACGAGGTCCGGGAGGTGCTCAAGCACGGCACCCTGTCCGTGGGCTTCATCGGCCTGGCCGAGACCCTGAAGGCCCTTATCGGCGTCCACCACGGCGAGAGCGAGAAGGCCCAGGTGCTGGGCCTGGAGATTATCTCCCACATGCGGGCCCGCATGGACGCGGAGAGCGACAAACGGGGGCTCAACTTCTCCCTGCTGGCCACCCCCGCCGAGGGCCTGTCCGGCCGCTTCGTGAAGATGGACAAGGCCCGCTTTGGCGTCATGGAGGGCATCACCGACCGGGAGTACTACACCAACTCCTTCCACGTGCCGGTGTACTACCCCATCTCCGCCTACGACAAGATCCGTATCGAGGCCCCCTACCACGCCCTTACCAACGCCGGTCACATCAGCTACATTGAGATGGACGGCGACCCCACCGACAACCTGGAGGCCTTTGAGAAGGTCATCCGCTGCATGAAGGAGAGCGGCATCGGCTACGGCTCCGTGAACCACCCGGTGGACCGTGACCCTGTATGCGGCTTCTCCGGCATCATCGGCGACCAGTGCCCCGGCTGCGGCCGCACCGAGGCCGACGGCGTGCCCTTTGAGCGCATCCGCCGCATCACCGGCTACCTGGTGGGCACCCTGGACCGCTTCAACAACGCCAAGCGGGCCGAGGAGCACGACCGGGTGAAGCACTCGGTGTAAGGACATAAGAAAGCGCAGTGCCCCTGCCGCGTGGCGGCAGGGGCACTTTTTAAGCCAAAAGAGCGGCAAAGCCGCTCTTTTGAGTAAGATACAGCCCACCGCGCGCATAATTTGCCCGCTTGATGCGGACAAATTCCACACTTGTGGGCTGAGAAGAATTTTCTCCGACGTGCACGCCGCCGGAGAAAATGGATTTCATTTAATTCGCGCCTGCGGGCGCGAACTCTGCGAGGCTTTTCATCTGAGAGCGGTGGTCCAGCAGCCTAAAGCAGTTTTTAAGCCTGCGACCCCTGATTTCCTTGTGCTTTGGCGGGGGAGCGGCTATAATGGAGAAAACAGCGTCGACAGAAAGGAACGAGCGTATGAGAATCGCGTCCACCATGTCCGATTCCATTGTGGACGGCCCTGGGCTCCGCTTTACGGTGTTCACCCAGGGCTGTCCCCATCACTGCCCCGGCTGCCACAACCCGGAGACCCACGACCCCGCCGGCGGGCGGGAAGCCGCCGTGGAGGAACTGGCGGAGCAGATGGGCGGCAATCCCCTCACCGACGGCCTCACCCTCTCGGGCGGGGACCCCTTCCTCCAGGCGGAGGAGTGCGCCCGGCTGGCCGCCCTGGCCCACGGACAGGGGAAGAACGTGTGGACCTACACCGGCTACACCTGGGAGACCCTCACCTCCGCAGGACGGCCCGACTGGGACGCCCTGCTGGCTCAGACCGACGTGCTGGTGGACGGGCCCTTTGTGGCGGCCCGGAAGTCCTACGGCGCCCTGTTCCGGGGCTCAACCAACCAGCGGCTCATCAATGTGCCCGCCAGCCGGGCGGCGGGCAGGGTGGTGCTGTGGACCCGGCCCGACCCGCTGGCCCACTTCACGGTTCCCGAGTCGTAAGACACGCCGGCGCGGCGGCAGGGCAGTCCCGGGCCAGCCCGGCCCCGGTGCGCAGACCCAGGTAGAAGGCGTGGACGGCCAGAAAGCGGAACAGAGCCTCCTGCTCCCGCCGGGCCTGCACGGTGTGGCTGTTCTCCCACAGGGAGAAGAGGTGCTCCGCCTCCAGATCCCTGGGCTGCCTGTCCAGATAGGGCTTGATGTAGCTGCTGTACAGAAAGCGGGAGAAGTCGGTCATAACACCACCTCCTAAGTCGTGCTTATTATATACCACTCAAAATGTCGTGTCAAGGGGGAATATTGCCCATGAAGAAAATTATGGAGCCGTTTGGAAAACGGCTGAAGGAACTACGGGAACGGGAGCATAAAACCCAAGTAGATATGGCCAAGATCCTGCAATGCACAGATCGCCATTATCAGCGCATGGAGTACGGGTATGTAAACGTCCCTTCACTGACTCTCATCTTTCTGGCTGACTACTTTGGCGTGACCACCGACTACCTGCTGGGACGGGAGGAGAAGCACCATGACGGTGATTGACAAGGCGGCATGGCCCAGGCGGGAACACTATGCGTTCTTCGCGCCCATGTCCAACCCCTTTTACAGTTTAACCTTTCCGGTTGACGTAACAACCCTGAAATCCTATACAAAAAGGAATAAACTCTCTTTTTATTACAGCTTGGTGTACCTTGTCACCAAGGCCATGGACCAGGTGGAGGCCTTCCGGTACAAGTGCCGGGGAGAGGAGATTGTGCTCCACGACCATCTCATCCCCAGCTTCACCGACCTGAAGCCGGGGAGCGAGCTCTTCCATATCACCACCCTGGAGGCGGGGGAGGACATGGCCGGCTTCTGCCGCCGGGCCGGGGAGGCGTCCCGGGCCCAGACGGCCTTTATCACCGCCGGTCCCTGGCCGGGGGACCAGCTTATCTACTTCACCTGCCAGCCCTGGTTCCCCATCACCTCCCTCACCAACGAGCGGGACCTGAACCCGGAGGACAGCGTGCCCCGGGTGGCCTGGGGGAAGTACGAGGAGAAGGACGGGCGGCTGGTGCTGTCCATGTCCCTGGAGCTGAACCACCGCCTGGTGGACGGCGTCCACGTGGGGCAGTTCTACCAGCGCCTGAACGCCCTGATGGAGGCCCTTGGCTGAGATGGCGCCTGCGGAACAGCTGGGCCCCTTTTCCTACCGCTGGGAGGAGGGCTGCTTTCCCCTGGGGCAGGACAGCCTGCTGCTGGGAGCCTTTGCCACGGTGAAGCCGGGGTGGCGGGTGTGCGACCTGGGCTGCGGCGCGGGGGCCCTGCTCCTGCTGCTGCTGGGCCGGGTTTCCACCTTGACGGTGTGCGGTGTGGAAATTTCCCCCGTAGCCGCCGCCGCCGCCCGGCGCAATTTGGCCCGCAACGGCCTGCCCGGGGAGATTATCACCGGCGATTTGAAGGACCCGGCCAGCCTGCCAACCGCCGGACAGTGGGACCTGGCGGTGTCCAATCCGCCCTGGTTCCCGGAAGGCTCCGGCCGCTCCGGCGGCGCGGAGCGGATGGAGGAGCAGTGCACCCTGGAGCAGCTGTGCGCCGCCGCCGCCCGGTGCCTGAAAAACGGCGGCCGCTTCGCCCTGGTCCACCGGCCCGACCGGCTGACGGACCTGCTCTGCGCCCTCCGCGCCGCCGGGCTGGAGCCCAAGCGGATGCAGCTGGTGCAGCACAGGGCGGACAAGCCCCCCTCCGCCGTGCTGCTGGAGGCGGTGCGGCAGGGCCGCCCGGGGCTGGAGGTCCTGCCCGTGCGGACAGGGCCGGTAAACTGATTGATTTTCTGGAGGTGGCCCAATGGCCGGAATACTCTATCTGGTCCCCACGCCCATCGGCAACCTGGGGGACATGTCCCAGCGCATGATTGACACCCTGGCGGAGGCGGACTTCATCGCCGCCGAGGACACCCGGGTGTCCCTCAAGCTGCTCAACCACCTGGGGCTGAAAAAGCCCATGGTGAGCTACTACCGCCACAACACCGAGACAGGCGGCCAGAATGTGCTCAGCCGCCTGCTGGCGGGGGAGAGCTGCGCCCTGGTCACCGACGCGGGCACCCCCGCCATCTCCGACCCCGGCGAGGAGCTGGTGAAGCTGTGCGCCGACAACGGCGTGGAGGTGGTCGCCATCCCCGGCCCCTGCGCCCTGGTCACCGCCCTGTCGGTGTCCGGCCTGCCCACCGGCCGGTTCACCTTTGAGGGCTTCCTGCCCATGAACAAGAAGAACCGGAAGGCCCATCTGCGCTCCCTGACCGGCGAGCAGCGGACCATGATCTTCTACGAGGCCCCCCACAAGCTCTCGGCCACCCTGGCCGACCTGCGGGACACCTTCGGCGGGGACCGGCGCATCTCCCTGTGCCGGGAGCTGACCAAGCTCCACGAGGAGGTGCGCCGCACCACCCTGGACGAGGCCGCAGCCTGGTATCAGGCCAACAGTCCCAAGGGGGAGTTCGTGCTGGTGGTGGAGGGCGCCCAGCCTGCGGAGGCGGAGAGCGTCAGCCCGGAGGACGGCCTGGCCCTGGTGGAGCGCTATCGGGCCGAAGGGCTCTCCCTGCGGGATGCCGCCCGCAGGGCGGCGGAGGAGACCGGCCTGCCCAGGAAAGAGCTCTACGACCGGGCTTTAGGAAAAAATGGAAAGGAATAAAAAGTAAAACAATATGCAGCCAGCATACGGTGGCACGGCATCCGGGGATGCCGTGCCACCGTTTCCATTTCTGCCGGTTTGCTATGTAAAAAGGGAGAAAAATGACGAAGAAAAAAGAAGAATATCCTGTTTTGTAATTATATGTAAAATAAAAATATACAAGATGTATATAATTGGAAGTATATAACTCCACAGTATCATCAAATTTCACTTTGATAATCGAAGAAAATAACCGAAAAAAGCAAATATATTTTGATAGAAAAAGGAACAAAAACGCGGAAAATTAGTAACACAAAAATTTAGCTTAGAAAATAGAATAGATAGAATATTACTTATGAGTCGGGAGAAGGGATAAAAAGGTCAAAGAAAGGGAAGTGGGAAGGTGAAATAGAAAAGCTCCCTTTTCCGAAGAAAAAAGGGAGCTTTTTCTGTATATTCAGCGGCATTACTTGCCGAGAAGTTCCTTGATGCAGTTGGGGCACACGTTCTTGCCCTTGAAATTGATCACGTCCTTGGCGTCATCGCAGAAGATGCAGGCAGGCTGATATTTCTTCAAGACAATGGAGGAGCCGTCCACATAGATCTCCAGGGAGTCCTTCTCAGCAATATCCAAGGTGCGACGGAGCTCGATTGGGAGAACAATCCGCCCCAATTCATCCACCTTTCTCACAATTCCAGTCGATTTCATTCTTTTTTCTCCTTTCGTCGACTCAAACTAGTTTCCGCGTTTTTCCACTATTACCTAGAAACTGACATTATTATAACATAGAGTATTCCAAAGTCAATGAAAAAATGGAAAATAAATTCCTGTTTATAAGAAATTCATAATTTTCCTATGTAAAGATAAAAAAATAATTGGGAAAGGAATTTTATAAAAAAGGACATGTTTTCCAAATACTGAGAATAGCATGGAGAGGAAAAGAGGAGGTGGAAGTGCATGGCGATGTCAGCAATCTGGACGGCTATGGTTGTAATATCCATCCTCTGCGGCCTGGCCACCGGCCGGACGGCGGAGGTGGCGGCAGGGGCCGTGGAGGGCGCGGCGGCGGCGGTGGAGCTGTGTCTGGCCATGGCGGGGCTGCTGTGCCTGTGGATGGGTGTGATGGAGATTATGAAGCGGTCGGGACTCTCAGAAAAGCTGTCCGCCCTGCTCCGGCCCATCCTGGGACGGCTCTACCCGGACTTTGCCGGGGACCGGGCGGTGATGGACGCCATTTCGGCCAACGTATCGGCCAACCTGCTGGGCCTGGGCAACGCCGCCACGCCCCTGGGCATCCAGGCGGCCCGGCATATGAGCAGGCGGACGCCCGGGGTGGCCTCCGATTCTCTGTGTATGCTGGTGGTGTGCAACACCGCGTCCATCCAGCTGATTCCCACCACAGTGGCAGGGGTGCGGGCAGCGGCGGGCTGCGCCGCGCCCTTTGATATCCTGCCTGCCGTGTGGCTGGCCTCCGCGCTGTCGGTGACGGCCGGGATTCTGGCCAGCAGGGCGATGGCCCGGCTGTGGCGGGTGCGGGAGAGCCGGAAGCCGGGACGGAGGCGCGGATCGTGGAGCTGATGGTCAATCTGCTGATGCCCGCCATTATCGCCCTGACGGCCCTGTGGGGCATGGTCCGGCGGGTGGATGTATACGACGCCCTGATCACCGGCGCCGGGGAGGGGCTGGGGGTGCTGATCCGCATCGTGCCCTCCATGATAGCCCTGCTGACCGCGGTGTATATGCTCCGGGCCTCCGGCGCGCTGGAGCTGGCGGCACAGGCCCTGGGACCGGTGCTGGAGCTGCTGGGCATCCCGCCGGAGACCGTGGCCCTGCTGCTGGTGCGGCCCATCTCGGGCAGCGCGGCGCTGGGCGTGGGGGTGGAGCTTATCTCCACCTACGGCCCGGACTCCGCCATCGGCCGCACGGCCGCCGTGATGCTGGGCTCCACCGAGACCACCTTTTACACCATCGCCGTCTACTTCGGCGCCGCCGGCATCAGCAAGACCCGCTACGCCGTTCCCGCCGCCCTGTGCGCCGACCTGGCGGGCTTTGCCGCCGCCGCCTTTGCCGTGCGGCTGTTTTTTCCGGGGTAATACAAAAATGCGCCTGCCATGGGGAACCGGTGCATAGGGACAATTTATGAACCTACCCATATAACTTAATATTTGTTCCTGTGGAGGGAGGCTGTGTTTCAGCACAGCCTCCCTTTTCTGCTCAGGCGACCTCGTTTGGAATTGCTTCTGCCATGGAATCCGCCATACTCCGAGGAAGTTCATCCACCAGGCCGATGTCACGATAGTAGATGCGTACTTCCTGCGGTGCTGTGCGGGAGTATTTCTCCGCACGCTCACCGACCTCCACTCGTTTGATGAAGATGCGCAGGATCTCAGCAGTCAGCTCCGGAATCTCGCTGTATCGCTTGGCATTCTCAATGAACCGGGCAATATTGGAGCTGGAGTCTTTCAGTTCCTGAAGCCTTACTTCCATGGCAGGGAGCTGTTCC
>CAJFTA010000024.1 GCA_904419835.1 uncultured Pseudoflavonifractor sp.
CCTTGCACAGCAAGGCTTCCGGGGCATTCGATTCCACGCGGGGCGGGCGGCTGCCCCCTCGCGCTCCCCCGCCCCGACACAGCCCGATTCTGTTCAACCGAGGTTTTTCGACACGCTGAGCCTGGCGAAAAGGCTTTTTCGACAGGCTGACCGGGCGGTATGCCGAGATTCGGCATACCGCCCGGTTTTTGCCGTCAGGCCGCTGTCCGCCCGGCGCGGGCCGCCGGGACAGGTCCGCGGCGGGCGCTTCTCTGGGCGGCAGGGAATTTCCGCAGCGCCCCCAGGTCTATGTTTCGCCGCAGGGCCGCCGAGCAGGCCCCGGCCCGCGCCAGCGTCCGCCCCTCCGGCCGGGCGCCCGCGGTGATCCCCACCCCCAGCCCGGAGGCCGCCAGAAATGTGGTCTGTGCGTACATGCGCATCCCCCTCCCCGCCGCTGTCCAGTCCCTCTTCCTGTGAGAGACAGAATACTCCCTTTTTCTTCTTTTTTCCTTTCAAAAAAGATGCAATCCCGCCCCGCCCGGGAATCGCCGGGGCGGGCGGAGCGGCCACGGGCGCGCTGAACGGCCTGCCCCGCACCCCCGCCTCCGCTCCCGGCGTTTTTCTCTCCATTCTCATACCCAGCTTTTCGTAAAAATCCACGGCAAAAAGGGGAAATTTTCGGGAAAACTATTCTGGTATTGGGGGTTGATATCTGCTATACTTTGATGCGTATCAGGTTTTCATTTGGCCCGGGAGGCGGCTGCTTTCCGGGCCGTCCGGCAGGGGGTGTGGAGATGGGCGCACAGATGGAAGGAACCAGCGGGGCGGCGGGGCGCTGCCCGCTGGAGAAGCGGGGCTGCGGCGGCTGCCCCATGCTCTCCCTGCCCTACGGGGAGCAGCTGAGGGCAAAGCAGGCCAGGCTGGAGGCGCTGCTGGGGGAGTTTGGCCCGGTGGCCCCCATTCTGGGCATGGAGCACCCCTGGCACTACCGGAACAAGGTCATCTCCTCCTTTGCCTGGGGGCCGGGCAAGGCCCTGGTCAGCGGCATCTACGCCCAGGGCACCCACCGGGTGGTGCCGGTGGAATCCTGCCTGCTCCACCAGGAGGCCCTGGACCGGGCGGTGGCCGCCGTGCGGCAGGCCGCCCGTGAGTTCCGCTACCAGCCCTTTGACGAAAACAGGCGCACCGGCCTTATCCGCCACGTGCTCTGCCGCCACAGCCTGACCACCGGGGAGGTGCTTGCCGTGCTGGTGACCGCGTCGCCGGTGCTGCCGGGGGCCCGGGCCTTTGCCGCCCGGGTGAAGGAGCTGTGCCCCGCCATCGCCACCCTGGCCCAGAACATCAACCCCAGGCCGGGCAGCGCCGTGCTGGGGGAGCGGGAGAAAATCCTGTACGGCAGGGGGTATATTGAGGACACCCTCTGCGGCGTGAGGTTCCGCATCTCCCCCTCCAGCTTCTATCAGATCAACCCCGCGCAGACCCAGGTGCTCTACTCCGCCGCCATTGCCGCCGCCAAGCTTACCGGCAAGGAGCGGGTGCTGGACGCCTACTGCGGCGTGGGCACCATCGGCCTGTCCGCCGCCGCCCACGCGGGCAGCGTGGTGGGCGTGGAGCTCAACCGGAGCGCCGCCGCCTGCGCCGGGGAGAACGCCAAAGCCAACAATATCCGCAATTCCCGCTTCCGCTGCGGGGACGCCGCCGCCTTCCTGGACGGCATGGCCGCCCGGGGGGAGAAGCTGGACGTGGTATTTCTGGACCCGCCCCGGGCGGGCAGCACACCCGTGTTTCTGGACGCCCTGTGCCGGGTGTCCCCCGCTCGGGCGGTGTATATCTCCTGCAACCCGGAGACCCAGCGCCGGGACCTGGAATATCTGGCGGAACGGGGCTGGAAGGTGGAGTCCATCCAGGGGGTGGACATGTTCCCCCACACGGAGCACATCGAGACGGTGGCGCTTTTGACATCTAAAAGCAGATAAATCATTTGGAACCTTATACAAAATATTTTAAGCAATGTATCGGTACAGAAAGCAAAAAATATTACGTAAATATAGGAGGCAGGCATATGAGTAAGCCGATATATTCCAATACAGGTAACTCCACACCATGGCTGTCTGTCATTGTTCCGATGTATAATGCTCAGGCCTATGTGGAGCAAACCATTCGCTCTATCTTATCGCAGACTTTTCAGGACTACGAGCTGTTGCTTGTGGACGATGGCTCTACTGATAGCACAGAGGAAATATGCACTCGATATGCTGCCCAGGATCGGCGGATTCGTTATCTGAAAAAAACAAATGGTGGTTCCTATCAGACCAGGCTTTATGGTGCCCAGCGCGCTCAGGGAACCTATGTAATGTTCTGTGATGCAGACGATTACTATGCTTCCAGTCGAGCTTTTTCAGCTATTTATAAAAAGCTCCAGTCTCATCCATGCGATGCAATGCAGTTTGGATACTCCAAGAAGTATAATCACTTGCGGAAGGCTCAAAAAACTGTTCGGGCAGATATCTATCTGGACCGAGATGCCTTTATGAAGCAGGAATATCCAAAACTTTTGTGCAGTTTTTGGGATGAAGCAAATTTAAAAGTCATCGTCTTTAACAAGGTTTATCATCGTAGTCTTTTGAATAACCTTCCCCCTGCTAATCAAGCAGAGCGCCTTTTTTGGGGTGATGATCAGGTTATGAACATGTATCTGTTAGAAACATGCAGAAGTTTTTCTTTTATTCCTGATACACTGTATGTATATCGTCAGGGAAGCGGCGGAACAAACCGTTTTTCACTCCACACAGCGCAAGATATTAACAGCATAAAACATTATCAGCTGAGCTTTATCGAAAAACATCCGGAATATCCGCGTTCAATATTAGAAAAAAGTCTTTTTTCTGAGCTAGCAGGCTGGACATTTTACTATATCTGTCAGGGTACAAAGCACCTGCCGGACGAGCAACTTAAATCCCTGATTGCCGAGGCCATGGAACTGCCCAGCTATCAGGCTGCAAGAGAGTATTACTTAACTCGCTCAAACGAAAAATGGGAGGCTGTAAATCTACTGCGTCAGGCTGACCCAGACGCCTATCTGGAAGCCGCAAAAAAGGCCGCAGGGAAAAAAGAAGATTTAAAATCCGCAATCATTTCACTTGCTAAAAACATATACAGGAATATTTAAATGACGTACAGCACACAGAGGGGAGATTTCGTCTGATGGAGGCACGTGAACCCGGACAAAGAAAGGGAAAACGGCGCGTTGTCATCGCCGTTCTTGCTGTGCTGGTCCTTGTTCTGGCGGCAGCGGCCCTGCTGTGGGTCTGTTCCCCGCTGTATATCGACCCCTACCGGGGGACGGTGCAGTCCGACGAACCCTCCCTGGCCCTGGAGGACGTGCTGACCGGAGAGCAGGCCCGGGAGGACCTGGACTACCTGATGACCTGCCTGCGGGAGCGCCATCCGGCCTGGCTGGACGGCTCGGGTAGGGATGCAGCGGCAGAGGAGGCCTATCAGCAGGCCCGTTCCTCCATTGGGGATGAGATCTCCGTACTGGAGTTTTACCGTCTGGCGGCCGGGGTGGCCGCCTCCCTGCGGGACGCGCACACCACCGTGTCCTGGCGGCCCGACCCTGATGCGCCCTATTACTACATTGACACCGGCGTCACCATCGCCCAGTTAGGCCTCCCTCTGACCATCAACGGCGTGCCCAGCGAGGAGGTCCTGGCGGCCTACAAGGCCATCTCCTCCTTTGAGCTGGACGAATACGTTGAGCACAATTTCTGGACCTACGGCATCAACTATGAGCCTGTGCTGCGCACCTGCGGCGTGGACACCTCGGACGGGGTGGACATGACCTTCCAGACCGAAACCGGGGTGCAGACCATCCATTTCGACTTTGCCCCGCTGGAGAGCTCGGGCGGCTACCCAAAGCCCGACTACATCATGGATGCCCGGAACAATCTGGCCGTCTTCACCCTGACCTCCTGCGTCTACGATGAGGAGTACTGCTCCACGGTGGCCGCCTTCTTCCAGCGGGTGGACTTCTTGGGCATTGAGAACGTGATTGTGGACCTGCGGGGCAACACCGGCGGCAACTCTCTGGTGGCCAACGAATTTCTCCGCTATCTGGACGTGGACCAGTACCGCGCCTGGGACTGCGCGGTGCGGTACGGCTGGTATCTGAAGTGGTACAGGGACCAGGTATATGTCAACGACCGGGCGGAGCCCACCTTTGACGGGTCTCTCTATGTGCTGACCGACCTGAATACGTTCAGCTCCGGCATGGACTTTGCCATGCTGGTGGCGGACAATGACCTGGGCACCCTGGTGGGGGAGCCCTGCGGCAATCTGCCCGACAGCTACGGTGACCTTCTCCGGTTCCTGCTGCCCAACTCCAGGCTGCGCTTCAATGTCTCCTACAAAAAGTGGTGCCGCATCGACCGGGAGAAGGCCGGTGAGCCCATCACGCCCGATGTGCTCTGTCCCTCAGAGGACGCCCTGAACCGGGCCTATGAGCTGATCCGGGGAGCGGCCTGAGGTCTCTTCCGCCCAACATTTTGATGTCTATTTCATCCCCGCCCCAGACGGCGGGGCTTCAGGAGGTTTTCTCATGCCCAATCAGGAATCTGTTCTCTGGTACTGCCCCGATCCCGTCCTCTTCTCCGCCGCCCGGAAGGCCTTTGCCATCCAGGGCGTGCGGGTGCGCCCGGTGTCCCCCGAGCAGATGGGGGAGACGGTGGGGCATCTCTTCGGCCTGAAGGGCTTTGCCGCCCGTGAGGACGGCGCGGCCGTCCCCGCCGCCCCGGCGGAGCCCGCCCTGGTGCTCTCCGGCTTCTCCCGCCAGCGGCTGGACGCCCTGCTCGCCGCCCTGAAGCGCTCCGGCGTGCCCTTCATCGCCCACAAGGCCATGCTCACCCCCACCAACGTCAGCTGGACCTTCGCCCAGCTGTGCGAGGAGCTCTCCCGGGAGCACCAGGCCGTCACCGGCGGCGGCGCGGCCCACAGCGGGCAGTAAAAATTTTTTTGCGCTCCGGACAACTTTTTCCCCCTGTTCCCCGTCCAATATCTGTACCCGTTTCCGGAGCGTCCGCACCCATTTGAACATGAATGAGGGACTCTCTTTGGATTATGATCGCCTTTTGAATCTGTCCATGGAAATGGGCTACCGCCTGCTGGAAAGCGGCGCGGAGATCTACCGGGTGGAGGAGTCCATCCGCCGCCTGCTCCAGGCCTACGGCCTTACCACCGGCGAGGTGTTCGCCATTCCCAACTGCATCATCGCCAGCCTGGTGACCCCGGAGGGCCAGGTGCTCACCCGGGTGCGGCGGATGCCCAGCCACGGCACCGACATCTACCAGCTGGAGCGGTGCAACGACCTGTGCCGCCGCCTGTGCGTGGAGACGCCCCCGCTGGACGAGGCGGAGCGCCGGATGGACGACCTGCTCTCCTCCCGGCGGTACTACTCCTTCCCCGCCCAGCTGCTGGCCTACTTTGTGGGCGCGGCGGCCTTTGTGCCCTTCTTCGGCGGCACCTGGCGGGACGCCCTGTGCGGCGGACTGTGCGGCGTGGCCATCGGGCTGTGCCTCACCTTCCTCTCCCGGCTGGGCACCAACCTGTTCTTCAAGACCGTGGCCGGCGGCACCGTCTCCGGCCTGCTGGCTCTGGGGCTGCGGGTGGTGGGGCTGGGCCAGAACGTGGACTTCATCACCATCGGCGCGCTGATGATTCTGGTGCCCGGCGTGCTGTTCACCAACGCCATGCGGGATATTATGGCCGGGGACATGATGGCGGGCATCTCCAAGGCCGCCGAGGCCCTGCTCATCGGCATGGCCATCGCCCTGGGCACCGGCGTGTCCCTGTGGCTGGCCCGGCTGCTGTGGGGAGGTGCGGTGTGATGGAGCTCGTTCAGACCTACCTGCTGCCCTGCCTGTACGCCTTTGTGGCCTGTATCGGCTTCTCCGTCCTGTTCAATATCCACGGCCTGGGCATCCTCATCTGCGCCGTGGGAGGCGGGCTGGGCTGGCTGGTCTATCTGGCCGCCGCCCCCGTGTTCCACAGCGACCTGCTCCAGTCCTTCGCGGCGGCGGTGTTTATCTCCGCCTATTCGGAGATCATGGCCCGGATCCGCAAGTGCCCGGTGACGGCCTATCTGCTGGTGGCCTTCTTCCCTCTGGTCCCCGGCGGCGGCATCTACTACGCCATGGAGCACGCCATCAACGGCGAGACCGATCTCTTCCTGAATGTGCTGTTCCACACCCTGGGGCTGGCCGGGTCCCTGGCGGTGGGGGTGCTGCTGGTATCCTCCCTGGTGCGGCTCATCAACAGCTATCTCTACCGGCGGCACCAAAAGAGGAAAGGAGCGTGACGGCATGTCTCAGCGATACGACACCGTGCTCTTTGACGCGGACAACACCCTCTTTGACTTTGACGCCGCCGAGGCCCAGGCCCTGGACCTGACCCTGGAGGCGTACGGCTATCCGGTGGACGGCAGGTCCAGGGACTGCTACCTGGCGGTGAACCGGGACCTGTGGGAGCGGTTCGACCGGGGCGAGGTGAAGCGGGAGTGGCTGGTGGTGGAGCGGTTCGCCGCCCTCCAGCGCTCCCTGGGCGGGCATCATGACCCGGCGGAGATGAACGCCTTTTACCTCTCCCGGCTGGCCGAGGCGGGCTGCCTGCTCCCCGGCGCGGAGGAGCTGTGCCGCGCTCTGGTCCCCAGCTGCACCCTGGCCATCGTCACCAACGGCGTGGCCTCCGCCCAGCGGGGCCGGTTCGCCCGCTCCCCCCTGAAGGCGCTGATCCCCTGGCTCTTCATCTCGGAGGAGGTGGGGTATCAGAAGCCCCAGCGCCAATTCTTCGGCGCTGTGCTGTCCGCCATGTCCCTGCCTCCCTCTGCCCGGATTGTGGTGGTGGGGGACAGCCTGACCGCCGACATTCTGGGCGCCGTCAACGCCGGCCTGGACTCCATTTGGTACAACCCCAACGGCCTGCCGGGCAGGCCGGACATTGTCCCCACCTTTGAGGCCCGCTCCTTTGACCAGATTTCCCACCTGATTCTGGGCGGCGCCTGACCGCTTTCCACCCATTTCCCCGCCAAAAAAGAGAAAGAAACAGAGGAGCTCTTTACCATGTCTTCCGAGTACCGTACCTCCGCCCATTCCCGCCCCCGTTCTTCCCGCCGCCGCTACCGCCGCCGGCGGGGCCCCTCCGGCCCTGTAATTCTGCTGGTCGCGGCCGCGGTCATTGTGGTTATCGTCCTTCTTGTGATGTTCCTCGGCCAGAAGCCCGAGGCCCAGGGGGGCGTGACCCAGCCTTCGGACACCCCCGCGCCCTCCGAGACGGTCATCCCCAGCCCCAGCGAGACCCTTCAGCCCACCCCCTCCCCGTCGGAGACGGCCCCCGGCTCTGCCGGCCAGGAGGACGGCGGCGCCTCGGTTGCGCCCCCCACCGAATCTGCCGCGCCCTCTGACAGCGCCGCCCCGTCCGGCTCCTACGACTTCACCCAGCCCGCCCCCGAGACGGACGCGGTGGACGACAGCTGGTTTGACGACGCGGTATTCCTGGGGGACTCCCGCACCGACGGCCTGCGGCTCTACGGCGGCGTCCCCGGCGCCGACTTTATCCAGCACACCGGCATCACCGTCTTTGACGTGGACACCAAGGACCGCATCCGCATCGACGGCCAGACCTACACCATGATGGAGGCCCTTGGCCTGAAGCAGTACGGCAAGGTATACGTCATGCTGGGCATCAACGAGCTGGGCTACTTCAACGACAACGCCTTTGCCACCGCCTACGCCGATATGGTGGACGAGATCCGGGCCATTCAGCCCGACGCGGTCGTCTACCTGCAGAACCTGGTGTCAGTCAACCCGGACGAATGCGCGGCCAATAATCAGCCCTACTACGTGACAAACGAGAAGATCGCGGTGTATAATGACATTATCGCGGACGTGGCCGCGGAAAAGCACGCCGTGCTGGTGGATGTCAACGCCGCCCTGGTGGACGAGACCGGCGTCCTGCCCGCAGAGGGCAGCACCGACGGCGTCCACTTCACCAAGGATTACTACATCAAGTGGTACGACTACCTGAAGATCCACACCGTGGACCCTGAGCTCTACTGGGCGGGTCAGACGGAAGCCGGCGAGGAAGGAGCCTGATTATGATGAAACATTCTCTCACCAAGCTGCTGTGCCTGGCGGCGGCGCTGTGCCTGCTGCTGGGCGCCTGTTCCGCTCCCGCGGACAGCGGGAGCGCCGCCTTTGACCCGGAGGCCGCCACCCAGGCGGTGCTGGACTCCGGCGCCTTCTCCGTGGAGCTGACCGAGCTGGACGCGGCCCTGCTCTACGACTTCTCCGGCTACGGGCTGGACAGCTCCACCCTCACCGCCTCCAAGGCCTACTCCGCCTCCGGCTTTGCCGAGCAGGTGTCGGTGACGGTGTGGAAGGACGAGGCCGCCGCCCAGGCCGCCGTGGACATGTTCAAGACCTATCTGGAGGACATGGCCGCCACCTACAAGGACTACGCCCCTGCCGAGGTGCCCAAGCTGGAGAACGCGGTGCTGGAGCTGCGCGGGAGCAGCGTGCTGCTGGCCGTGGCCAACGATGCCGGCGCGGCCAAAACCGCCGTGGACGGCCTGAAGTAAGTTTTTACCCGCAAAATCCATATCTCCCAAAAACTTTTTACCCCCGCATCCCGTCTAATCATTGAATGACGGGATGCGGGGGCTGTGCGCAAAGGAGCGATTTTTCCGCCTTGAAGTCACAGCCTCCCGACATCCGCCGGCTGCTGGCCGACTATATCGTCTCGCACCAGGAGGATTTTTACCGCCTGGCCTTCAGCTATGTCAAAAACCGGGACGCGGCGCTGGATGTGGTCCAGGAGAGCATCGTCAAGGCCCTCTCCAAGGCGGACACGCTCCGGGAACCGGCCTATCTCAGGACCTGGTTCTACCGGATTCTCCTCAATGAGAGCATGAACCACTTCCGCCGGACACGCCGTATTCTTCCGCTGGAGGAGCTGGAGCGGCAGAGCGCTCCTTCCGATCGGGACCCGGGGGAGCGGCTGGACCTGTACGACGCCATCGACCGGCTGGACCCCAGGGAGCAGGCGGTCATCCGGCTGCGTTTTTTTGAGGACATGAAGCTGGAGGAGATCGCCCGGACCACCGGCGTCAACCTGAACACGGTGAAATCCCGGCTGTATAAGGCGCTGAAGAAGCTGCGGGACATGACAGGGGAGGATTTGCGCGATGAATGAAACATTCCAGGCGGCAAAGGCCCGCTATCAGTCGGTGGAAATTCCCCCGGAGCTGGACTTCGCGGTGGCCGCCGCCCTGCGTGAGGGGGAGCGGCGCCGCCGCAGGCTGCGCCGGCGGGGCGGGACCCTGGCCTCCCTGGCCGCCTGCTGCGCCAGCTTTGTGCTGCTGGTCAACGCCAGCCCGGCCTTTGCCAGCGCGGTGTACCAGGTGCCCGTGCTGGGGGACCTGGCCCGTGTGGTGACCGTCACCGAGTACTCTATCGCCGACGAAGAGCGGCTCATCGACGTGCGCATGCCCGCCGTGGAGGACACCGGCAACACCGACCTGGAGCAGCGGATCAATACCGAGATTCAGACCCGCATCGACGCCATTCTGGCAGAGGCCCAGGCCCGGGCGGAGGAGACCAGGGCGGCCTTTGTGGCCACCGGCGGCAACCCGGACGAATTTATACCGGTGACCATCAGCGTGGACTACGAGGTCAAGTGCCAGAGCAGCCAGTATCTGTCCTTTGTTGTCCTCAAGACCGAGACCAAGGCCAGCGCCTACACCGAGCTCTTCTGCTACAACATCGACCTGGAGACCGGCAGGGAGCTGACACTCCAGGACATGCTGGGCCCGGACTACAAGGAGATCGCCAACCAGGTGATCCGGGAGGAGATCGCCCGCCGGAGCCAGGACCCGGACAATGTGTACTTTGACGGCACCGACGGCATTGAGGGCTTCCAGTCCATCACCGCCGACCAGCGGTTCTATATCAACGGGAACGGCAACCCGGTGGTGATCTTTGAGAAGTACGAGATCGCCCCCGGCTATATGGGCCAGCAGGAGTTTGAAATTCCCGTCCCCCAGGCGTAACGGTTCCCATAGACGCAAAAAAGGTGAGGCACACTGCGTGCCTCACCTTTTTTCAGCGCTGATATTCAAATTCCAGGTTGTACATGGACACGGTGTCCCCGTCCTGGATGCCCATCTCCTCCAGCCGCTCAAACAGGCCGGACTCCCGGAGCATCCTGTCAAACCAGTTGCGGGACTCGTAGTCCCCGAAGTTGACGTTGGACATAAGCCGCTCCAGCCAGGGGCCCTCCACAAGCCACACATCGTCCTCGCGGGTGATGCTGAGGGGCTGGGACATGTCCACCTGGGGCGGCCGCTCCACATAGGTGGGCTCGTACACCGTGATGGGGGGCAGGTCCCGCAGGGCCCGGGCGGCGGCGTACACCAGCTCCCGGACGCCCTTCTGGGCGGCGGCGGAAATCTCATAGAAGTCCATGCCCTTGGCCTCCACATGGGCCTTCAGCTTGTCCACCAGGGTGCGGTCGGGGGCGATATCGATCTTGTTGGCGGCCACAATCATGGGCCGGCCCGCCAGCTGGGGGCTGTACTCGGCCAGTTCCCTGTTGATGGTCTCAAAGTCCTCCACCGGGTCCCGGCCCTCGCAGCCGGACACATCCACCACGTGGATGAGCAGGCGGCAGCGGTCGATATGGCGGAGGAAGTCGTGGCCCAGACCGGCGCCCTCGCTGGCCCCCTCGATGATGCCCGGGATGTCGGCCATGACGAAGGAGGTGCCCTCCTCCACGTACACCACGCCCAGGTTGGGATAGAGGGTGGTGAAGTGGTAGTTGGCGATCTTGGGATTGGCCTTGCTCACCACGCTGAGCAGGGTGGATTTGCCCACGTTGGGGAAGCCCACCAGGCCCACGTCGGCCAGCAGCTTCAGCTCCAGCACCACGTCCCGGGTGACGCCGGGCAGGCCGGCCTTGGCGAACCGGGGCACCTGCCGGGTGGGGGTGGCGAAGTGCTGGTTGCCCCAGCCGCCCTTGCCGCCCCGGGCCAGCACAAAGGGCTCGTCCCCGGACATGTCGCAGATGATCTCCCCGGTCTCCCCGTCCTTCACCACGGTGCCCACCGGCACCTTGATGACCAGGTCCGCGCCATCCTTGCCGGTGCAGCGGCGGCTCTGGCCGTCCTGGCCGTTTTCGGCCACGTATTTGCGCTTGTAGCGGAAGTCCATCAGGGTGGACAGGTGGCGGTCGGTTTTGAGAATGACGTCGCCGCCCCGGCCGCCGTCGCCGCCGGAGGGGCCGCCTGCGGCCACATACTTTTCCCGGTGGAAGGCCACCGCGCCGTTGCCGCCGTTGCCGGAGCGGACGGTGATGCGGGCGGTATCAATAAAATTCGGCATATGCCGCCTCCTTTCAGAAAGAAAGAGCCCCGAACGGGGTCCCGTCCGAGGCTCTCTGTATACCCATATAGAACGGTTACTGGGCGATCTCCACAATGGAGACCTGCTTGCGGTCCTTGCCCAGCCGCTCAAACTTCACGGTGCCGCTCTTGAGGGCAAACAGGGTGTCGTCGCTGCCCTTGCCCACGTTGACGCCGGGATGGATGTGGGTGCCGCGCTGACGGACCAGGATGTTGCCGGCCAGAACAAACTGACCGTCGGCCCGCTTCACGCCCAGGCGCTTGGACTCGGAGTCACGGCCGTTGCGGGTGGAGCCGACGCCCTTCTTGTGGGCGAAGAACTGAATGCCAATCTTCAGCATGTGTCGTACACCTCCAGACAGTGTGCAGATAAATGGTTGGGACGGAGAGGACTTACTCCTCCTCCATCACAATAATATTTTCGGGGTACTCGCCGTGGAGCTCGGTGAGGTAGACCATGAGGGCGGTCAGAAGGGTCTGACAGGTGCTCTCATTCTCCTCGCCCAGCCCGCCGGGGAGGCGGAGGGTGACGGCCGCGTCCCGCTCTCTCACCTTCACGCTGGCCTCCAGCCCGAGCACATCGTTGACGGCGCACTCGGTGAGGCGGACGGCGCTGGTGACGGCGGCGCAGACAATGTCATGTCCCTCGTCGGCGTAGCCGCTGTGGCCCTTTACGGTAAAGCCCTCGATGCGGTCGCCGTTCATCCGGAATGATGCGGTAATCATTACACGGAGATCTTGCCGATGGTCACCTTGGTGTAGGGCTGACGGTGACCCTGCTTGCGGCTGTAGCCCTTCTTGGGGTTGTACTTGAAGACGATGACCTTCTTGCCCTTGCCGTTCTTCACGACGCTGGCGTCCACCTTGGCGCCGGCCACCACGGGGGTGCCCACGGTGATCTTGTCGCCGTCGATAACGGCCAGGACCTTGTCAAAGGTGACGGTCTCGCCGGACTCCACGGGCAGCTTCTCGATGAAGAGGGTGTCGCCCTCGGTCACCTTGAACTGCTTGCCGCCGGTCTCGATAATTGCGTGCATTCTGTTTCACTCCTTCATTACGGGCTCGCTGTTGCAGGCGGAGCGAAGGCTCACTTGAGACCTGTTCAAAGCGGCTATGATAGTATATCAGCCCAAGGGCTTAAAGTCAAGGGATTTTCTCCCCGTTTTCCTGATTTTTTGTACAAATCAGGTGGAAAGGCCGGGAGTAGGTTCGGTCAGGCGGCCGGAGTACCAGCCGGTGACGCCGTTTTTCTTTACCAGAGCCCCCCGGGAGGTGCGCCGCACCACGGACACCCGCTCCCCCGCCGTCACGGGCAGGCGGTAGTCGGTGGAGTCCTCGCAATAGGTGAGGCCCTCCTTCTCCCAGATGTAGTCGGTGAGAATGTCAATCTCCCGGCCGGTGGTCATATGGCGGCAGCGGCAGAACTCCTCCCCCCGCTCCAGCACGGCGATCAGGTTGTCCCGGCCCCAGCGGATGTTCACCGAGCCGATGCTGGCCTCCTGGCTGTCCAGGGCCTGGGCGGTGGGCAGCCGGTCCAGCCCCACCCAGGAGACCATGCCGGTCCGGTCCAGCTCCACCAGGTTCAGCTGGCCGTCCTCCTTGATGGAGGTGCCGCCGTCAATGCTGATAACCCGCTTCTCCTTGTCCACAATGGGGTTGAAGCAGGGGATGTCCGGCCGGTACAGGGTGGTGGGCCAGTGTCCCACCACGCACCAGCGGTCCAGCTGGTTGTCCTGGCCCAGGAAATTGTCGTTTTTCATGCACCGCCAGGCCTCCATGTCCTCAATGCCCTGGGCGGAGGGCACGCCCCCGTGGACAAAGAGGATCTCCGGCGTGCGGATCGCCGTGGGCAGGCCGCGGAGAAAGTCCAGCTCCGCCCGGAAGGGCTGAGCGATGGCGGCCCGGAGCCTGGGCTGGTCCAGGCAGTCCTCCAGGGTCAGCCCCAGGGTCAGCCCCATCTCCACCAGCACGCTGCGCTCCTTGAAGAAGCGGAAATAGTGGTCGTAAAATTCCCGGTCCAGCTCATCCCGGCCGTCCAGGAACCCGGGCACCAGGTCGTCGCAGTTGCCGCACAGCACGTGCACCCGGTACCGACGCTTCAGCTCCATGACATACTGCAGCGTCTCCAGGCTCCCCGCCCGCTTCTCCACAATGTCCCCCAGCACAAAGAGGGTGTCCTCCGGCCCAAAGCCCACCTGCTCCAGCGCCCGCTTCAGCAGATCCCCCGCGCCGTGAATGTCGCTGACGGCAAACATCCGCCCCGTCTCCGGCAGAGCCATATCCACAACCGTCGCTTTGATCACCGCTGTCTCACCCCTGATGTTCAAAAGTATCCATTATTTTATCACAGCTCCCGGCAAAAAACCACCGCCGGAGGGAAAATCCTCCGGCGGACAGGTCGGAAAGGGCGCGAGACATCTTTTCCGAAAACGGCTGCATGGCGGAGATGTTCCGCCGCGGGCCTTTGGGCGGCTGGTCTTACAGGGACGCGGCCAGGGCCACCCAGCCGTTCTTCTCCCATCTGCGGATGATCTTCATGCCCCGGCTCTCAATGGCGGCCTGGACCTCAGCGGAACGGGTGTCGATGATGCCCGAGCAGAGGAACACGCCCCCCTCGGCCAGCAGGCCGGGCACCTGGGCGGACAGGGGAATGATCACGTCGGCCACGATGTTGGCCAGCACCAGGTTCCACTTCTGCTCCGCCAGCTGGGCGCACAGGGCCTTGTCGGAGAGCACGTTGCCCGCCCGGACGGTGTAGATGTCCCGGCCGATGCCGTTCATCTCGGCGTTCTCATAGGCCACGCCCACCGCCTTGGGGTCGATGTCCACGCCGAAGGCCCGCTCCGCCCCCAGGCACAGGGCGGCGATGGACAATATGCCGCTGCCGCAGCCCAGGTCCAGCACCCTATCCCCGTCCTTCACGAACTCCTCCACGCCCCCCAGGCACAGCTGGGTGGAGGCGTGGGTGCCGGTGCCGAAAATGAGGCCCGGGTTCAGGTACAGGGCGGTGCGCCCCTCAGGGATGGCCGCCTCCCCCTTCTCCCACTCGGGGACAATGTACAGCCGCTCCCCCACGGTGAGGGGCTTGTAGTACTGCTTCCAGTTGTTGGCCCAGTCCTCCTCCCGCAGTCCGGCGGTGCGCACGGCCAGAGTGCCCAGCTCCCCGCCGCAGCGCTCCCGCAGAGCGGGCAGGCCGCCGGTGATGCGGGAGAGCTTCTCCCGGCCGTGGGCGTCGTCGGTGACATAGAACTTCACCCGGGCCACGCCCTTCATCCGCTCCATCAGGTCCTCGTCCACATAGTCCCAGTACTGCTTATTCTGCTCCAGGAAGGTCTGGAACTCGGCCTCGTCCTCCAGCACCAGGCCGCCCAGGTCAAAGGCGGTCAGGTAGGCGGCCAGGTCGTCCATGCCCGCGTCGGTGGTGTCGACGGACACCTCCAGCCATCTGTCATCCATCTGTATTCGCTCCTTTTCTCCCGGCCTCCGCCGGGCATAAATCATCGCCGGACAAGCCCATTTTCTCAGAAATCCCCTGGGATTGCAAGAGAAACCGGGCCTGTCCGGCGGGAGAATATTCGGTTGTGCCCTTTACCGCCTGGAGCCCAGGAAGAAGAGGGCCAGGGTGCCGGGGCCGGAGTGGGCGCCGATGACCGGGCCCACGTGGTTGATGACGACCTCTTTCACGCCCAAGCGCTTCTTCACGTCGCCGGCCACCTTCTCCGCGTCGGCCAGGCAGTCGCCGTGGCTGATGAACACCACCTGGCTGGCCGGATCGATGGCGGTCTCCTCCATGTGATCCACCAGGGCGGTGAGGGAGGCTCCTCTGCCTCTGGCCTTGCCCATGTTGATGAGGTGGCCCTCGTCGTCCACATGGAGCACGGGCTTGATGTGGAGCATGGAGCCCAGCACGGCGGTGGCGGCGGAGATGCGGCCGCCCCGCTTGAGGAAGTGGAGGTCATCCACGGTGAACCAGTGGCACAGGTGCAGCTTGTTCTCCTCGGCCCAGTCCCGCACCTCCTCAATGGAGGCGCCGGCCTGCTGCTTTTTGGCTGCCAGGTACACCAGCAGGCCCTGGCCCAGGGAGGCGCAGAGGGTATCCACGGTGAAGATCTTCCGCTCCGGGAACCTGGCCCGCAGCTCCTCCACTGCGATGACGGAGGACTGATAGGTGGCGGACAGGCCGGAGGAGAAGGCCAGCACCAGCACATCCTTCCCCTGCTCCAGCAGGGGCTCCAGAACGGAGGTATAGTCGGCCACGTTCACCGCCGCGGTGGTGGCCATCTCCCCCGCCCGCAGCATGGCGTAAAACGCCCCGGGGTCCATCTCCCGGTTGTCGGGATAGTTGCGGTAGGTCTGTCCCTTCACCATAAAGGACAGGGGCAGCACCTCCACCCCCAGCTCCTCCGCCATGCCGGCGGTCAGGTCGGCGGAAGAGTCGGTGACAATCACATATTCGCTCATTGGCTGTATACCTCCTGTAATGATACAGGGCTCAGATTTCGCCCTGTATTTACTTTTTGCTCTTTTCCTTGCTCCTGGCCTCCCGCTCGGGCTGGGGGTGCTTCATCTGGATGATGTCCAGCACCCGCTGGCAGGCCAGCTTGTCGGCATAGCTCCGCAGGGCCAGGCCCAGGGCCAGGGCGGGTAGCCGGTCCTCGGTCAGGTTCTCGTCCAGGCTCTCCGCCGTCTCGGTGAGGGCCCGGTCCAGCTCCCGGCGGAAGTACTCGTACAGGCCCCTGGTGTCCTTCTCGGGAAAGTCCACCCCGGCGCCGATGAGGCGGCTGGCATCCCGCACCGAGAGCACCTGCTTCAGGGCGCAGATGGCGGTCAGATAGGCCAGGTGGGTCCGGTTGTACCGCTTGCCCTCCGCCCGGGGGAGCATGCCGTCCTTGATATAGTTGTTCACCATGGCGGAGGTCAGGCTGTCCTCATCGCTGAAGTGGATGAGCTGCCGGGGCATATAGGAGATGATCTGGTCCATGTACAGCCCGATGTCGGGGAACGCGTCCCACGCCTGGGGCCGCTCCTCTGCCAGACGCCGCTTCAGTTCTTCTATCTCTTCCATGTGCGGTCCTCCCCTGCTTGCTGGTCGTTTCAAAAATGACATGACAGCATATTAAAACCAACGTCATGTAAATCCTTCGCCATTGTATCACATCCCTTCTGTCAAAGTAAAGGGCAAAAAGGTCTGAAAATCCTGCTTTTCCGTCGCATAACACAATTATGTGCCTTGTACTGCCCCCTCTTCCCCATGCGCCCTCCCATCGTCAAAATTGATATTGACAAATCCATAACAATCTGCTACATTACTAGTCGACCGTTCGTCTATATAAAACCATGGACCAGGACACGATAAGGAGGAATACATAAAATGAAGCACATTCGCACTTTGCTGGCGGGCGCGCTGACCGCCGCCCTGCTGCTGAGCGGCTGTACCGCCCAGCCGGAGACCTCCGCTCAGCCCAGCGGCAGCACCACCCCCGAACCCAGCGAGACCGTCGCCGGCTCCGCCGTCTTTACTCCCGGCACCTACGAGGGCACCGGCACGGGCTACGGCGGCGAGATCAAGGTTTCCGTCACCGTGGACGAGACCTCCATCACCGGCATCGAGGTTGTGGAGCAGACCGAGACCGAGAGCGTGGGCGGCGCGGCCCTGCCCACCCTGGTGGACAGGGTGCTCAGCGCCCAGAGCGCCAACATCGACGTGGTCAGCGGCGCCACCTACACCAGCGACGGCTTCCTGACCGCCGTGCGGGAGGCCATCACCGCCTCCGGCGCTGACCCGGACGCCCTGGGCCAGGGCCAGACCGGCGGCGATGAGGCCAAGGAGACCGTGACCATGAGCACCGACGTGGTGGTGGTGGGCGCCGGCGGCGCCGGCCTGGCCGCCGCTCTGACCGCCGCTCAGAACGGCGCTGACGTGGTGGTGCTGGAGAAGATGGCCATGGTGGGCGGCGCGTCCTCCATGGCGGGCGGCGGCACCAACGCCACCGGCAGCCAGTGGCAGCAGTCCTACGGCATTGAGGACAGCCCCGAGGCCTATTTTATGGACATCATGGAGAACGGCCACTTCTTCAGCGACGCCCGCACCCTCTGGCTGTACGCCAACACCCAGGGCGCGGCCTTTGACTGGCTGGTGGCCGAGGACGGCGCGGCTCTGCCCTATGTGAACAGCCAGCCCTCCCCCTCCGCTGAGCACTCCTACGGCCGTACCTTCTCCCCCGAGGGCGGCGGCGCCGGTGTGGTGAGCGCCCTTCAGGAGAAGGTGACCGAGCTGAACGTGGACATCATGCTGGAGACCCCCGCCCAGGAGCTGATGGTCACCGACGGCGCGGTCACCGGCGTGAAGGCCCTCGCCGCCGACGGCACTCCCTATAAGATCACCGCCGGCAGCGTCATCCTGGCCACCGGCGGCTTCGGCGCCAACACCGACATGCTGCCCGAGTCGGTCACCAGCCTGCCCTATGCCGGCGCCGTGTCCGCCACCGGCGACGGCCTGAACATGGCCACCGCCATCGGCGCCGACGCCTTCAACCTGGACAAGGTGAACATCCAGCCCCACAGCATCATCCTCCCCGACGGCCGCGGCCAGCACACCTTCCAGGGCTGCCTGGCCATGTACAACGGCACCGGCTCCATCCTGGTGTCCGACCAGGGCGTCCGCTTTGTCAACGAACAGGGCAGCGCCAACGACATCAAGGCCGGCATGGAGCAGAATCAGCACTCCTATCTGATCATGGACGCGGCCTCCTTTGAGACCTACGCCCAGATCTGCATCAACTCCCACAACTTCACCCAGGAGCAGCTGGACCAGTGGCTGGAGGCCAACGGCACCGGCGGCAACCCTGTCTTTGCCCACGCCGACACCCTGGAGGACCTCTCCGCCATTGTGGGCATCCCCTCCGGCGCCCTGACCGAGACGGTGGAGCGGTACAACGGCTTTGTGGCCGCCGGTGAGGACGCCGACTTCGGCCGGAACGTCACCGCCCCCATGGGCGAGGGCCCCTACTACGCCGTGGAGATGAACCTGCGCTACTACGCCACCCTGGGCGGCCTGCGCATCAACAACAACATGCAGGTGATGAACACCGACGGACAGCCCATCCAGGGCCTGTACGCCGCCGGCGAGGTGGTCGGCGGCGTGGTGGGCGACATCTACGCCCCCGGCTCCCTCTTCGGCTGGGCCATGACCAGCGGCCACAACGCCGGCCTGGCCGTCACCGGCAGCACCGTGTTCGAGGGCTGAGCCCCCTTTCTGAAGCGCCCCGGAGCAGCCTGCTCCGGGGCGCTCTTTCTCTTTTTCCTCCCTTTTCAAGGAAGGTAGTGATTTCAAGGGAAATTGAAAACCATTGGTGAATAGATACAAAAAGAGGGCTTCCTCAACCACTGGTCGAAGAAGCCCTCTTTCTTATCCATGTTTTCTCTTTCTTAGTTTACGTTTTTTTAGAGTCTCTGTGATTTTCGAAACAAGGAAAGATAGTAAAATTGACACTGCAAAACTGATAATAAGAATCAATGCGCTCCCTTGTGATGGCGTCACAATTTCAAAGTAACCAGTGCTGTGATTCCTGTGATATGGTAATTGAATGTCAAAAATCAACACCGGCATCATCAAAATTATTCCGATTCCACAAATAAGAGCGACCTGCTTATGTGCATTACTTTTCTTTGTAATTAAACAATATAATATCGCTACTAATGGAACAATCACAAATAAACACGCAACTAAATTCTCTCCAGGAGCACTGAGCCTCCATGTATCCCTCAACATTTTCCACATCATCTCCACGGATTATCACCTCCAACTCTTTTCTTATTTCAGAAATAGGCATTAAAATTAAAACCAGTTTTTAAAAATCCGTTTCCATTTCATCATTATAATAACATATAAAAATGTTTTCTGCAAGGCATAATGAATGCAACAATCCGCCCTTTTGCAAGCTAAAGCCTACTATTTAGTGAAACCGACGGAGTTTAATCCATCACTACTTATCTTGAAAAGGGACTCTTTTTCTCCGCCATTGACACCCGGCCGAAGCCGTGTTAACCTAATGTGAATAATCAGACAACAGACATGAGGAGGTCTGCCCCTTGGACCGCAGCACGGAAAAGAAAACCCGCATTCTCCGGGCCGCCGCCGAGCTCTTTTCCCACAACGGCTACTCGGGCACCGGCATCGCCGAAATCGTCGCAGCCTGCAGCATCCCGAAGGGCTCTTTCTACTACTACTTCCCCGGCGGCAAGGAGCAGCTGGCCGCCCAGGTTATCCGCTTTGCCTACGACCAGATGGCCGAGGGCATCCGGGCCCATATTTTCTCGGTCTCCGACGACGCGCTGACGGTCTTTCGCGCCATGCTGGAGCGGCTGGCGTCCCTGTTCAGCCGGGAGCACCACTTTGAGTCCCTGGTCATCACCTTTATGGGGCTTGAGTCGGTCTATATCAGCGAGGAGGTGGCCCGGCAGGCCCGGCAGGTGTACGAGGAGTGGCAGCAGCTGTACCGGGACAAGCTGACGGCCTGCGGATACTCCCCCGCCCTGGCCGAGCGGTGCAGTCTGGTGCTCTTCACCCTGGTCCACGGCGCGCTGATCTCCTGCTGGATCAAGCAGGACGCCGGGGACCTGCTCCGCATGCGGGACCAGCTCCCCGGCCTGCTGCCCCCGCCCGACTGCCGGGCGGAACAGCAGCAGGATGCCTGACCGCCTGACGCGACACGCCTGCCGGGGATACGGCGGGCGTGTCGTTTTATTTCCCCGGCGCCGGCCAGCAGCAGGGGCCGGGAAATTCTGGGCAAAACCCTCCTCTTATATGATTTTCTCCTCCTTTTCATATCAGCCCTTTCCCAGGCGGCCCCACGTTCTCCCCTTCGAATAGGCGGATGGCATGGCAGAATGGGGCATTATGTGGTATACTATCCCTGCCTGCCCTTTTGGCGCGGCAGGGATCGTAGTAAATTATTTTAATAGCAAAGGAGTCATAACTATGGCACATACCCTTCCCACCCGCAGTCAGGTGGACCCTGCGAATACCTGGGCCATCACCGACCTGTACCCCAGCGACCAGGCCTGGCGGGAGGCCTATAACAGCGTCCGGGGCCTGGTGAGCAGCCTGGCGGAGTACCGGGGCCGTCTGGCCGAGAGCGCCGCCACCCTGCTGGCCTTCCTCCGGCTTCAGGACGAGATTGAGCTCCAGGGCGACCGGGTCATCTCCTACGCCTTCCGCAAGAGCGACGAGGACACCCGCAACGCCGTGTACCAGGAGATGAGCGCCCAGTCCCAGAACCTCCTGGTGGAGCTGAGCCAGGCCCTCTCCTTCCAGACCCCCGAGCTGCTGGCCATTGAGGACGCCGCGCTGGAGTCCTTCTTCGCCCAGGAGCCCGCCCTGGCCCACTACCGGCTCATGCTCAGCCGGATCCGCAGCAGGAAGGACCACACCCTCTCCCCGGACGGCGAGGCCCTGCTGGCCTCCGCCGAGCGGATGGGCCAGGCCCCCGACGATATCTTTTCCCTCCTCAACGACGCCGACATGACCTACCCCGACGCGGTGGACGGCAAGGGGGAGGCCCACCCCGTCACCCACGGCAACTATGTCGCCCTGCTCCAGTCCGCCGACCGGACCCTGCGCGAGTCCGCCTTCCGGTCCCTCTACGGGGTGTACGGCCAGTTCCGCAACACCTGCGCCGCCATTCTGGGCGCCCAGATGAAGCAGCTGCAGTTCTTTGCCGACGCCCGGCGCTACCCCTCCGCCCTCCACGCCGCCCTGGCCGAGACCGAGGTGGACCCCCAGATCTACCACAATCTGATCCAGACCGTCCACGACAATCTGGGGGCCATGCACCGCTATGTGCGCCTGCGCAAGAAGCTGCTGGGGGTGGACAAGCTCCACTACTACGACCTCTACACCCCCATTGTGGCCGACGAGGACGCCGGCATCCCCTTTGAGCAGGCCAAGGACATGGCCCGGGAGGCGCTGGTTCCTCTGGGGGAGGACTACCTGAAGATCCTCAACGAGGGCTTTGACAACCGCTGGATCGACGTCTATGAGAACCAGGGCAAGCGCTCCGGCGCCTACTCCGCCGGCGTGTACGGCGTCCACCCCTACGTGCTGCTCAACTACACCGACACCCTGGACGACGTGTTCACCCTGGTCCACGAGATGGGCCACGCCCTCCACTCCTACCTGTCCAACCGCACCCAGAGCGTCACCTACGCCGGGTACAAGATCTTTGTGGCCGAGGTGGCCTCCACCTGCAACGAGGCCCTGCTGATGCAGCACCTGCTGAGCAGGACCACCGAGCCCAAGCGCCGGGCCTACCTCATCAACCACTTCCTGGAGCAGTTCCGGGGCACCCTCTACCGCCAGACCATGTTCGCCGAGTTTGAGCTGTGGTGCAGCGAGCAGACCCGGAAGGGCCGGCCCCTCACCGCCGAGGCCCTGAACGAGAAGTACGCCCAGCTCAACGCCCTCTACTACGGCGAGGACATTGAGCCCGATCCCGAGATCGCCCTGGAGTGGGCCCGCATCCCCCACTTCTACTATAACTTCTATGTCTACCAGTACGCCACCGGCTTCGCCTCCGCCATCGCCCTGTCCCAGCGCATCCTGAAGGAGGGCCGCCCGGCGGTGGAGGACTACCTCCGCTTCCTCAGCGGCGGCTGTTCCGCCGACCCTGTGTCCCTGCTCAGGGGCGCCGGAGTGGACATCTCCACCCCCGCCCCCATCGTAGACGCTTTGAAACTTTTTGACACGCTAATTGGGGAAATAGAGGAGCTTATGAAGCCGTAATGCGGACATTCTTCCGCCATACAGGGATATTCTGTTTTCATTCAATATGGCGCAGATCCCCTGTTTTTTCCGCGCGGTTGCTGTTTTTTTTGCAAATATTGCGGTTCCTCTTGATTTTCCGGTGCTTTTTTGATAAAATATACAAGCTTTCATTGGTCTGGCGCAGCGGCCCGGCGGGTGATTCCACCGGGCCGCTGCGCTGGCTGTGAACATCAGTTCCTAAATCAGATAGGAAAGGAAGACGGAAAAAGATGCAAAAGAAAAAGCTGCTGTCCCTTCTGCTGGCAGGCGCTACGGTTCTCTCGCTCGCTGCCTGCGGCCAGCAGACCGTGACCACGAACCCCTCCAACAGCAATCCCCCCGCTTCGCCCTCCCAGAGCCAGACTGCCGATGAGACGGCCACCAAGCCCACCGAGCCCACCGGCCAGCTGGTCATCGGCACCACCACCGACCTGGATAACGACTTCTACGACGCCAGCTTCAACAACAACGCCACCAACTACAAGCTGTACGACCTGCTCCACGGCTACGGCACCGTTACCTCCGACATCGACGGCGAGTGGATCTACGACCCCACCGTGGTGGCCAGCCACGAGGAAGTGGAGAACGAGGACGGCACCAAGACCTACACCGTCACCATCAACGACGGTCTGGTGTGGAGCGACGGCACCCCCATCACCGCCAAGGACTACGTCTTCCAGCTCCTGCTGGAGAGCAGCCCCGAGATGAACGCCGTGGACGGCTATCCCAGCCAGGCCGGCTACTCCCTGGTGGGCTATCAGGAGTACTTCAACGGTGAGACCGACAACTTCGCCGGCGTCCACCTGGTGGACGACATGACCTACTCCGTCACCGTCCAGGCCGCCGAACTGCCCTACCACTACGATATTACCTACGCTTCCGCCGCTCCCCGGCCCATGCACGTCATCGCCCCCGACTGCGACGTGGTGGACGCCCCCGAGGGCGCCATGATCACCGGCGACTTCACCTCCGATCTGCTGCTGGAGACCATCAACAACTCCACCACCGGCTACCGGTACAACCCCACCGTCACCTGCGGCCCCTACCTGTTTGAGTCCTACGACATCGCCAGCCGTCAGGGCGTCCTGGTGGTCAACCCCAGCTACGCCGGCGACTACCGCGGCGTGAAGCCCCTGATCGAGAAGGTCATCGTCAAGACCGTCAAGAGCGACACCATGATCAACGAGCTGGCTTCCGGCTCCGTGGACCTGCTGTTCCAGACCTCCGGCGCCGACACCATCGAGGCCGGCCTGGATCTGGTGGAGGCCGGCAACGCGCAGTACAACACCTTCTACCGCAACGGCTACGGCAAGGTGCAGTTCGACTGCAGCCAGTTCCCCACCGACTCTGCGAACGTCCGCAAGGCCATTGCCTACTGCCTGGACCGCAACGAGTTCGCCCGTCAGTACAGCGGCGGCTACGCCTCCGTGGTGCACGCCTACTACGGCCTGGCCCAGTGGGAGTACCAGGAGTCCCAGGACTGGATCGACGCCAACCTGAACACCTATGAGCGCAACGTGGACGAGGCCAAGCGCCTGCTGGAGGAGGACGGCTGGACCCTGAACGCCGACGGCACCCCCTACTCCGGCACCGGCACCCGCTACAAGGAGGTTGACGGCGAGCTGAAGCCCCTGGTCATCGAGTGGTGCAACACCAGCAACAACCCCGTGTCCGAGCTGCTGGCCACCATGCTGCCCGAGACCATGACCGAGGCCGGCATGGAGCTGCGGGCCACCACCACCGACTTCCCCACCATGCAGGCCGCCATCACCCACACCGGCGACAAGATCTACAACATGTACAACCTGGCCACCGGCTTCGCCCTGGCCAGCTCCCCCTGGTACTACTACTCCACCGACCCCGTGTGGATGCAGGGCGGCTACAACAGCAACTGGATTGCCGACGAGGAGCTGGCCGCCGCCGCCGAGGCCATGAAGGCCATCCCCTATGATGACCATGACTCCTGGCTGACCGCCTGGCAGAACTTCATTGCCATCTGGAACGAAAAACTGCCTGATATTCCCCTGTATTCCGACGAGTATTACGATTTCTACTCCAATAGGCTCCACGACTGGTACTCCACCTCCGTTTGGGAGTGGTCCCGCGCCGTCCTGGATGCCTGGGTAGAGGCCTAAGCCGAATATCCGGCGGAACCCCGCATTTCGCGCGGGTTCCGCCGGTTTTCCGGTATTTGGGCATTCCCGGGGAAATGCCGCATACCCCCTTTTGCTATGCAAAAGCATAGCAAAATCGGCCATGTGCCGCTGAAAGCGGCACAGCCATGCAATCAAAAGCGCGTGGGCCGGGACGGCCCACAGGCGCAAAAGCTTCATGCGCTCCAGCTTTTTCCTGTATTTGTGGTGCGCCCCCCAAACGCATGAAGTTTTATATGCCGCGTTTCCCTGGGAATGGACACAATACGGACAAGCCATCTCCCACGGCAGACGGGAACCCCGATCCCATAAATTTGAAACGGAGGAAAGGTGAATGGGAAAAGGAAGATATTTACTAAAACGATTTGTATATATCGTTTTTGTATTTTTTATCATCTCCATCCTGATGTTTGCGATCTATAAGTCCATGCCCGGCGACCCGGTGGACATTATGCTGGGCGACAGCAAGACCACCATGAAGCCGGACGCCTACCAGGCCCTGTACGACAAGACGGTGGCCAGCCTGGGCCTGGACAAGCCCCTGCCGGTCCAGTACGTGGCCTGGATGGGCAACATGCTCACCGGCAACTTCGGCTACTCCACCCAGTACAAGCAGGAAGTCATCAACATCATCGGCGCCCCCATGGCGAACACTGTTCTGCTTAACGTGCTGACCATGATCGTGGTGTTCCTCATCGCCGTCCCGCTGGGCATTGTGACCGCGGTACGAAAAAACGGCGTCTTTGACAAGACGGTCCAGGTGCTCACCATCGTGGGCTACAGCCTGCCCCAATTCATCGTGGCCCTGCTGGCCATCTTCCTGCTGGCCGTCAAGTTCCCCATATTCCCCATCAGCGGCGTGAAAACCGCCGGTCTTGACGCCACAGGCCTGAGCGCGTTCCTGGATATGGCGTGGCACATGGTTCTGCCCGTGCTGGTTATGGCCGTGTCCGGCATCGGCGGCATCACCCGCTACGTCCGCGCCGCCATGATTGACGTGCTGCGCATGGACTATATCAAGACCGCCCGGGCCAAGGGCCTGCGGGAAAAGGTGGTCGTGTATGTCCACGCCTTCCGCAACGCCCTGATTCCCATCGTGACCATCACCACCTCGTGGATTATCAGCCTGTTCGGCGGCTCCATCGTCATCGAGAGCGTATTCCTGTGGCCCGGCCTGGGCAAGATGCTCATCGACGGCCTGCTCCAGCGGGACTTCTCCGTGGTGCTCACCATGCAGATGTTCTACGTGGTGCTGTCCCTGGCCGGCAACGTGCTGATGGACATTGCCTACACCATCGTGGATCCCCGTGTCCGACTCGAGAACTAAAGGAGGGAAGACAATGCGAAATCAAAAGAAAAAATCCACCCGCCGCTCCACCGCCTCCATGGCGGCCCAGCGCATGATGGTGGGCAGTCTCCCTCAGGAGGAGGACGAGGTCCTTCAGAGCCCCATGCAGATGGCGCTCCACTCCTTTGTCCGGGATAAGATCGCCATGGCCGGCGTCATCCTGTTCACCTTTATCTTCCTTTGCTGCGTCATCCTGCCCTACTTTTTCCCCATTGACCTGTACTATCAGGACGTGACCCAGGCCAACGTGGCCCCCGGCTTCGGCATGCTGAAGGTACCCAGCGGCCTCCAGGGCAACGCCCAGGACATGTCCGTGGGCAGCTCCTTCTCCGTGGGCCTGGACAAGGACGGCAACGTCTACGAGTGGGGCACCTTCCCCAATGAGAAGCTGAAAAACATCCCCAGCGCCAGCGAGACCGGCAAGCTGGTTCAGATCTCCGCCGGTCTGGACCACGTGGTGGCCGTCAATGAGGAGGGCCAGGTCTTCACCTGGGGCAACGACCGAATGGGTCTGAGCAACATCCCCATGGAGCTGCGCACCGGCGGCAACAACATCAAGCAGATTCTGGCCGGCTACCAGATCTCCCTGGCCCTGACCGAAGAGGGCGAGATGTACAACTGGGGCAGCGAATACCTGCTGCGCATCACCTACCCCGAGGGGGTCCAGGGCAACATCGACAAGTTCGCCGCCAGCACCAACATCGTCATGGTCCTGACCAAGGACGGCGAGGTGGTCCCCCTGACCACCAAGACCTCCGCCTACACCAACATCCCCGAGGAGATCCAGGGCAATGTCATTGACCTGGCCATCACCGACGAGAGCGCCGCCGCCGTCACCTCCGACGGCCGGGTGTACGCCTGGGGCAACAACGTCAAGAAGTCCCTCAACGTGCCCGAGGAGATTCAGGGCCAGGTGGCCTCCATCTCCGCCGGCCGCTATCACTACACCGCCATCCTCAAGGACGGCACCGTGGTCAGCTGGGGCGACAACACCCACGGCCAGGCCTCTGCGCCCGGCAGCGCCACCTCCGTGGCCTCTGTGGACGCCGGCTACTACGCCAATTACGCTATCCAGGAGGACGGCAACGTGGTCTCCTGGGGCCTGAAGGGCTACCTGATGGGCACCGACGCCTTTGGACGCGATCTGTTCCGCCGCATCCTGGTGGGCGGCCGCATGACCATGACCGTGGGCGCCATCTCCGTCATCATCTCCACCATCATCGGCATCATTGTGGGCGGCGTGTCCGGCTACAAGGGCGGCAAGGTGGACAACCTGCTCATGCGTCTGACCGAGATTGTCTCCTCCATCCCCTTCCTCCCCTTCTGTATTATCCTGTCGTCCATCCTGGGCAACAGCATCAGCGAAACCCAGCGCATCATCCTGATTATGTGCATTTTGGGCCTGCTGTCCTGGCCCGGCATCGCCCGCCTGGTCCGCGGCAGCGTGCTGGCCGAGCGCGAGCAGGAGTTCGTCACTGCCGCCAAATCCCTGGGCGTCAAGGAGTCCGGCATTATCTTCCGGCACATCCTGCCCAACATTGTCACCGTCATCATCGTCAACGCCACGCTGAACTTCGCCACCTGCATGCTGACCGAGTCCTCCCTGTCCTTCATCGGCTTCGGCGTCAACGAGCCCAACGCCACCTGGGGCAACATGCTCACCGGCGCGCAGAACGGACAGGTCATCGAGAACTACTGGTGGCGCTGGGTGTTCCCGGCCCTGATGCTGGGCATCTGCACCATCAGCATCAACTGCATCGGCGACGGCCTGCGGGACGCCATTGATCCCAAGTCGAAAGAGAGGTGAACCGGATATGAGTCTGCTTGAAGTAAAAAATCTGCACACCTACTTCACCACCAAGAAGGGCATCGTGAAGGCGGTCAACGACGTGACCTACAGCCTGGAGGCCGGAAAGACCCTGGGCATTGTGGGCGAGTCCGGTTCGGGCAAGAGCGTTTCCGCCATGAGCATCATCCGCCTGCTGGACGGAAACGGCTATATTGAGAGCGGCAGCATCACCTTTGACGGAAAGGACATCCTGTCCGCCTCGGACAAGGACCTGCACCACATCCGGGGCAACGAGATCTCCGTCATCTTCCAGGAGCCCATGACCTCCCTCAACCCGGTGTTCACCGTTGAGCGCCAGATCGGCGAGGTCCTGATGCTCCACCAGCACATGAGCAAGAAGGAAGCCCACGCCAAAGCCGCCTCCCTGCTCGCCGACGTCAAGATCCCCAACCCGGAGCGGGTGGCCAAGCAGTACCCCTTCCAGCTCTCCGGCGGCATGCGCCAGCGCGTCATGATCGCCATGGCCCTGGCCTGCCGGCCCAAGCTGCTCATCGCCGACGAGCCCACCACCGCCCTGGACGTGACCATTCAGGCCCAGATCCTCAAGCTGATGAACGAGCTCAAGCAGCAGACCGGCTCCTCCATCCTGTTCATCACCCACGACCTGGGCGTCATTCACGAGATGGCCGACGAGGTGGCCGTCATGTACTGCGGCCAGATTGTGGAGAAGGCCGACGCGTATACCATTTTCCACAAGGGGGTCCACTCCCACCCCTACACCGAGGGCCTGATGACCTCCATCCCCCGGCTCAACACCCCCAAGGGCAAGCGGCTGGAGGCCATCCCCGGCGCGGTGCCCAACCCGCTGTACCTGCCCCAGGGCTGCAAGTTCGCCCCCCGTTGCAAGTACTGCACCGAGAAGTGCAAGCAGGCCGAGCCCGAGCTGGCGGAGGTCGCGCCCAATCATTTAGTCCGGTGTTTCTACCCGGAGAAGGCGGTGAGGACAGAACATGGAGAATGAGAAAAAAGTGCTGTTGACCGTCCGGGACGTGAAGCAGTATTTCCCGGTGAAAAAGACCAAGCTGCGGGAGAAGCAGCGCTATGTCCGCGCCAACGACGGCATCTCCCTGGACATCTACGCCGGCGAGACCCTGGGCCTGGTGGGCGAGTCGGGCTGCGGCAAGTCCACCCTGGGCCGCACCCTGCTGCAGCTCTATCCCCAGACCCACGGCGATGTCATCTACCACAAGGACGGCAAGGAGATCGACCTGAAGAAGCTGCCCAAGGAGGAGATGCGGGTGCTGCGCAAGGACCTGCAGCTCATCTTCCAGGATCCCTATTCCTCCCTGAACCCCCGCATGACGGTGGGCCAGATCATCGGCGAGGGCCTGGTATCCCACGGCGTGTTCAAGCGGGGCGACCCGGCCATGCGGGACTATATCTTTAAGGTCATGGAGAACTGCGGCCTGGCCACCTATATGTTCGGCCGCTACCCCCACCAGTTCTCCGGCGGCCAGCGGCAGCGCATCGGCATCGCCCGCAGCCTGGCCCTCAACCCCGCCTTTGTGGTGTGTGACGAGGCCGTCTCCGCCCTGGACGTGTCCATCCAGTCCCAGATCCTCAACCTGCTGTCCGATCTGAAGGAGAAGCAGAACCTGACCTACCTCTTCATCACCCACGACCTGAGCGTGGTGAAGTATATCAGCGACCGCATCGGCGTCATGTACCTGGGCAACATGGTGGAGCTGGCCCCCACGGAGGAGCTCTTCGCCAACACCCTGCACCCCTACACCGAGGCCCTGCTCTCCGCCATTCCCGTGGTGGATGAGGACGATAAGCGGGAACGCATCCTGCTGGAGGGCGACATCCCCAGCCCTGTCAATCCCCCCTCCGGCTGTAAGTTCCACACCCGCTGCCGCTACTGCCAGCAGAAGTGTAAGGAGGAGGTCCCCCAGTGGACCAACGTGGGCAACGACCACTATGTGGCCTGCCACTTCCCTCTGGGCAAGAAGGAAGGCTGAGTTTCCATGCTCTTCGGTAAAAAGATTAACCGCGTCCTGAACGTCAAGGAGGCGGAGGAGCGGTTTGAGAAGGAGCGGGAGGAGCTGCCCCTGGAGAAAAAGGACCGTCTTGCCATGATCCTGGCGGCCCTGATTGTGTTCATCCCGGTGCTCATCCTTGTAATCGCCGCCCTTCTTCTGGTCTTATACCTGTTTTTCTTCCGATTCCTCTGATTCAAAAGGCCGGGTCCCGGACAGGGACCCGGCCTTTCTGCGTCATTTTCCTTCCCGGCACAGCTTCTCCCACTGCTCCAGCAGGCCCGGGTACTCCTCCCGGTTCTCCTCCAGCAGCCGCCGGATGCCGTCCGCCGCTGTACTTCCGAAGTCGTCATAGGCGGCGCTCTGGCTGGAGACGATGAAGCGCAGATACTCCATCGTGCAGTCGGGCGCGGCGTCGAAGCGGGCGGCCTGGTCCCTGGCCTGTCTGAGATATTCCTCGGCCTGTGCCGCATCCCCCATATCCATGCTGGAGAAGGCGCACAGCGCCAGGAGCATGACGCTGACCTTGTCCAGATAGGAGGTCTTGCCCGGCTTCTTCAGCCCCTCCTGGAACTGGAGCAGCAGCTGGGTGAAGGCCAGGGCATCCCCCGCTCTGCCCAGGCGGAGACAGGCGTTGCTGTAACCGATGGCGAACCGGACCAGCTGGCTGTCAGCATCCAGCAGCGCCCTGGACAGGTAGGTCAGGGCCTCCTCGCTGGTGGCCTCGTCCATGGCCAGCTCGTTCCCGATCACCGCGTTGTTGATGCCCGCCGTGTTGTTCTCCTTCAGCAGGGCAATCCCCTTCTCCCGCTCCCCCTGGCTCAGGTAGGCTGCCGCAATGTCGTTGCGGATGGAGATTTCCCCGATTTCCGGGTCCCGGTTCTGGGCCAGCAGGCCCAGGCTCCGCCGGAAGAGTTCACGGCAGCGCCGGAGCATCTGGCCGTCCCCCAGCTCTATCCCTGCCACCTGATAGAGCTGGGCACACTCGTACACCACCCGGAAGCTGTTGGGGTACTTCTGCAGAGCACGCTCTCCCTCCCGAAATGCCTCGTCGTAGTGCTTACTCCTGCGCAGGGTCTTGAGCCGCTCCAGCCTGTCCTCCAGGGCCGTGCTCTGCCGCTCATACCCCAGAAGCACATCCACGCTGGTCTCAAAAAACTCCGCCAGCTCCATCATCAGGGACACGTCCGGAACACAGCTGCCCGTCTCCCATTTGGACACCGTCCCCACCGTAATCCCCATGGCCTCGGCCAGCTGCTCCTGGGTCAGTCCCCGCTCTTTTCTCATCATGCGGATGTTCTCCGCCAGACACACTTTCATGTGCTCACTCCTTTCTTGTTTGTGCCCTCAGTATACCGCCCTTTTTCTCCGGATTGAAGGCGGTATTTTTCTTGTTGCGATGGAAAAATATTTCCCAACAGGAAAATTGGCATGGGTGCAGACGGCCCGGAAGAGCAAAAACAGTTGTACTTCTCCGCTGTACTTGCTATAATTTATCCACCGCACAGTCCAAATCTGTGCAAAATTCTTCAGAAAGGGGTGCTCTCCATGCCCACCCTCGACCAGATCCGCGCCTGCTTTGCCGGCGACCGCTTCGCCACTGAGACAGCCGGTGTGATCATTGACGCCGCCGAGCCCGGACGTGCCGTCTGCTCCATGCCCATCCGCCCCATCCACCTCAACGCCAACTCCGTGCCCATGGGGGGCGCCATCTTTACCCTGGCCGACTTTACCTTTGCCGTGGCCGCCAACGGCCACAGCGAGCGCATCACCGTCACCCAGCAGGTGTCCATCACCTTTCTCTCCCCCTCCCGGGGGAATACTCTGGTGGCGGAGGCCAGATGCCTGAAGGCAGGCCGCACCACCTGCCTCTACGCTGTGGACGTCACCGACGACCTGGGGGCCCAGGTGGCCCACCTCACCGTCAACGGCTACACGGTGGACAAGCCTCCGAAGGGCACCTGAGCAGGTTCTCCCCTGCATAAGACAACAGCGCCGCCCCGGCATAAGCCGGGACGGCGCTCAGCGTGTCGAAAAACCTCGGTTTAAAAGGACCTGCCTGAACTGGGGCGGGGGAGCGCGAGGGGGCAGCCGCCCGCCTCGCGTGGAATCGAATGCCCC
>CAJFTA010000025.1 GCA_904419835.1 uncultured Pseudoflavonifractor sp.
GGCCGTCTGTTTTGCAATTTGCATCGGGAATCACATCTCCCGCCGGCCCTCCAGAGCCCGCATGAGGGTGGCGTCGTCGGCGAACTCCAGATGGCTGCCCACCGGGATGCCGTAGGCAAGGCGGGTGACCTTCACCTGGAAGGGCTTGAGGAGCCGGGAGAGGTACATGGCGGTGGCCTCGCCCTCGGTGTCCGGGTTGGTGGCCATGATGACCTCCTTTACCTCGCCGCTCCCCACCCGCTCCACCAGAGATTTGATGTGCAGGTCGTCGGGCCCCACGTGGTTCATGGGGGAGATGACCCCGTGGAGCACGTGGTAGAGGCCGTTGTACTCCCGGCTGCGCTCCATGGCGATGACGTCCTTGGGGTCGGCCACCACGCACACCGTGGACCGGTCCCGCTTGGGGCTCTGGCAGATGGGGCAGGGCCCCTCTCCCTCGGTCAGGTTCTGGCACACGGGGCAGAAGGAGATGGCCCGCTTGGCGTCGGTAATGGCCTGGGCGAAGGCGGCGGCGTCCTCGTCGGGCAGGGAGAGCACATAAAAGGCCAGCCGCTGGGCGCTCTTGTGGCCGATGCCGGGCAGCTTGTGGAACTGCTCCACCAGCTTCTCCAGGGCGGGGGGAAAGTACTGCATGGAAAATCCTCCAGAATGTTTGAAATCAGACGCCGGCGGCGCGCAGGGCCTCCACGGCGGCGGCGGGGTCGGGCTTGCCGAATACGGCGGAACCGGCCACCAGCACGTTGGCGCCCGCCTTCATCACCAGCGGGGCGGTGGCGGGGTCAATGCCGCCGTCCACCTCCAGGTCGCAGTCGGGGCAGTACTGGTTGATGTAGCCCCGGATGGCCTCGATCTTGGGCAGCATATCGGACATGAAGGCCTGGCCGCCGAAGCCGGGCTCCACCGTCATCACCAGAATCAGGTCCAGGCCCCGCTTCAGATAGGGGATCACCGCCTCAGCGCCGGTGATGGGGCGCAGGACGATGCCCTTCTTCACACCGTTTTCCTCCATCTTGTCCAGCGCCCGGTGGATAGCAGGGGGCAGGTCGGCCTCCAGATGGACGGAGAGCAGGTCTGCCCCCGCCTTGGCAAAGGCGCCAATATACCGCTCCGGCTTTTCAATCATCAGGTGTACGTCCAGAAACTTGTCGGTGCAGGCGCGCAGGGACTTGACCACCGGCACGCCGATGGTAATGTTGGGGACAAACATGCCGTCCATCACGTCCACATGGAGCCAGTCGGCGTTGGGGACCCGCTCAATGTCCCGCTGAAGATTGGCAAAATCCGCTGAGAGCAGCGAGGGCGCAATTTTAATCATACTTAAACCTCCGCTTTAACAGAAATTGAAAAATTTCCTGTATGATACATTCAGCGCGGCAGAGCCCTGCGCCGCACCGGGGGCCGGTCCGGCACATAGGATGGCACAGCGGAATCGCTCCCGGCCGGCGGCGGCGCTCCCCCGCTCTGCTCCCACGGCCCGGCGGTCCGGCCGGGGGAACAACCGCTTTCAGATAGCCGTCCGGCGGGCTCTGCCCGCCGGACGGCAGCAGAATTGGGGGTTAGTCGTAGAAGTCGCCGGTGCTGACCTCCCGGGCGTCGTATCCGGCGGCGCGCATGGCGGTGAGGATGGTCCGCTTGTGGGTGTGGCCGAAGGCCTCCAGGGTCACCCGCAGCTCCACGCCGCTCTGGCGGTTGATGTTGACGAACTGGTTGTGCTCCAGCTTGATGATGTTGCCGTTCTCCCGGGAGATGATCTCGGCCACCCGGAGCAGCTCGCCGGGCCGGTCGGGCAGCTGGACGGAGAAGGTGAACACCCGGCCCCGGTTGATAAGGCCGTGCTGCACCAGGCTGGCCACGGTGATCACGTCCATGTTGCCGCCGGAGAGCACGCTCACCACGTTCTTGCCCTTGCAGTCCAGGTGGCTGAGGGCGGCGATGGGCAGCAGACCCGCGTTCTCCACGATCATCTTGTGCTTTTCGATCATGTCCAGGAAGGCGTCCACCAGCTCGGCGTCGTCAATGGTGATGATGTCGTCAATATTCTGCTGGATATAGGGGAAAATGAGATCGCCGGGGGTTTTCACGGCCACGCCGTCGGCGATGGTCTCCACGCGGTCCAGCGTGACGATATGGCCCGCCTCCACGCTGGCCTTCATGGACGCGGCGCCGGTGGGCTCCACGCCGATGACCTTCACATTGGGGTTGAGCAGCTTGGCCAGGGTGGACACGCCCGCCGCCAGGCCGCCGCCGCCGATGGGCACCAGAATCACGTCCACGTCGGGCAGGCTCTGGAAAATCTCATAGGCAATGGTGCCCTGGCCGGTGGCAACCGCCAGGTCGTTGAAGGGCGGCACGTAGGTCAGGCCCCGCTCCTCCACCAGCTTCTGGGCCAGAGCGGCGGCGTCGTCAAAGGTCTCGCCGTGGAGCACCACCTCAGCGCCGTAGTCCTTGGTGTTGTTTACCTTTACCAGGGGCGTGGTGGTGGGCATGACGATGGTGGCCCTGACGCCCGCGGCCTGGGCCGCATAGGCCACGCCCTGAGCGTGGTTGCCCGCCGAGGCGGTGACCAGACCTCTGGCCTTCTCCTCCTCGGACAGGGTGGACAGCTTGAAGTAGGCGCCGCGGATCTTGTATGCGCCGGTGACCTGCATATTCTCCGGCTTCAGGTACACATTGTTGCCCGAGGACTTGGAGAGGGCCGTGCTGGGGACAAGCCCCGTGTTGGTGATGACGCCCGAGAGCACGCTGCGGGCGGCCTTGAAATCTTCCAATGTCATCATGGTGAAAACCCCTTTACTGGGGATCGGCCGGTCCGGTCATCCCTGCTGAATATAGTTGGTTATTATTTTAATGAATTTAAGTGCTAAAGTCAACGTGTTCTTGACACCCCCCCAATAGGGGGGTACAATAAACTGGTACTGGAATACCCACCGGCCCCAGGCCGGGCAGCGCCCTGCGTTCAGGGCATGGAGGAAGCTATGACAAAAAAAGTAAAGCGTTCCGTGGTACCCTTTTATCTGGTGGCCGCCCTGTGGCTGGCGTGGGCACTGCTCCTGCCGCTCTACCGTCCTCTGGATTACATCCTGGCCGCAGTGGTATCGGTCATCGTCTTTATTGTGGGCAAGGCCATCTGGCCCGACAAGGCATATCAGATTGCCGACCCGGAGAGGGAGAAGGAACCGGAGAAAAAGCCGGAGAAGAAGGAGCAACCCAAGGCGGAGAAGGCCCAGCCCGATCCCCAGCCCCAAAAAGAGGAGAAGAAGTCCACCGGTGACCCGGAGCTGGACAATCTGCTCAAGCAGCGGGACATGGCCCTTTCCGAGATGCGCCGCCTCAACGACTCCATCGAGGACGAGAAGCTCTCCGCCCAGATTGACCATCTGGAGGCCACCACCAGAAAGATTTTTGACCTGGTGGCGGAGAAGCCGGCCAAGAAGAGCCAGATCAGCCGCTTCATGAACTACTACCTGCCCACCACCCTGAAGCTGCTCAACGCCTACGACCGGATGGACGCCGCCGGGGTGTCGGGCACCAATATCGACGGAACGATGGGCAAAATTGAACAGATGATGGACACGGTGGTGTCCGCCTTTGACCGCCAGCTGGACGCCCTCTTCGGGGACGAGGCGCTGGACATCTCCACTGATATTACCGTGCTGGAAAATCTGCTGGCCCAGGAGGGGCTGAGCGGGGACCAGATGACGGCCCAGTCATAAACGAGGAAAGGATGAAATTCCCATGAGCGACAAGATTGATATGACCCCCGAGCTGACCCTGGATCCCACCGGCGCGGCCCAGGCCGCCCAGGCGGAGACCGCGCTCCGCACACCAGAGGCCCCCACCCTGACACTGGAGCCCACCCTGGGCGCCGAGGAGACCGCCGCCGCCCAGGCCCAGCGGGACGCCAATGCGGTGAAGATTGACGAGAGCATGCTCACCGAGGCGGAGCGGAAGATGGTGGACGACTTCTCCCAGAAGATCGACATCACCGACTCTAATGTGGTCCTCCAGTACGGCGCCGCCGCCCAGAAGAACGTGGCCTCCTTCTCGGAGAACACGCTCAACTCGGTGCGCACCAAGGACCTGGGCGAGGTGGGCGAGGCTCTCAGCTCCCTGGTGGTCCAGCTCAAGGGCTTCAACGTGGAGGAGAAGAAGGGCATCATGGGCTTCTTCCAGCGCAAGCGCAACGAGCTGGAGGAGATGAAGGTTGCCTACTCCAAGGCTGAGACCAACGTGGACAAAATTGTCCAGATTCTGGAGGGACACCAGGTCACTCTGATGAAGGACATCGCCATGCTGGACCAGATGTACGATTTGAACACCAAGTACTACAAGGAGCTGACGATGTACATCATCGCCGGTAAAAAGAAGCTGCAGGCGGTCCGCACCGGCGAGCTGGAGGAGCTGCGCAAGAAGGCGGCCGCCACCGGCGCCCAGGAGGACGCCCAGGCATACAACGACCTGGCCAACATGTGCAACCGCTTTGAGAAGAAGATCCACGACCTGGAGCTCACCCGCATGATCTCCATCCAGATGGGGCCCCAGACCCGGCTCATCCAGAACAACGACACCCTGATGCTGGAGAAGATCCAGTCCTCTCTGGTGAATACCATCCCGCTGTGGAAGAGCCAGATGGTGCTGGCCCTGGGCCTGGAGCACTCACGCCAGGCCACCGCCGCCCAGAGCGCGGTGACCAATATGACCAATGAGCTGCTCCAGAAGAACGCGGATATGCTGAAGATGGGCACCATCGAGACGGCCAAGGAGGCCGAGCGCAGCGTGGTGGATATCCAGACCCTCCAGCACACCAACCAGCAGCTTATCTCCACCCTGGACGAGGTCATGAAGATCCAGCAGGAGGGCGCCCAGAAGCGCCGGGAGGCCGAGGTGGAGCTGGGCCGCATCGAAGGCGAATTGAAGCAGAAGCTGCTGGAGCTGCGGGGCTGAAACAGAGCAGAGCAGAACGCGGGACGGGCCCCGTTCCGCAGAGCGACAGTGCTCACGGCGGGCGCGGAAGCGGCCACCGGAGCGGAGGAGTGCAATGAAGATTTTTCAGAAAACCGGCGTGGCGGTGCTGGTCATGTGCATCGCCATTGCCGCGGCGGTGGGCATTGGCTTGTGGCGCCAGCCTGTGGAGACGGTGGGCGGCCAGACCGGGGCCCTGGACACCGGGCTGGACACCGCCTATTACGCCAGATTCACAGATGATGGCGCGGATTTGCTGTCGGGCAGCGCGGAGGAGACCATCGCCCTCTACAATGCCAACTGGGACAACCGGTACAACAGCGTGGTGGGCGTGGTGACCATGGAGTCCGTGCCCTCCGACGTGCAGACCTTGGACGACTTTGCCGACTACGCCTATCAGCTGGGCGCCGACCTGGGTGTGGGCGAGGGCGACGCGGTGCTGGTGATCTCAGTGGCGGACGACGGCTACTACCTGGCTACCGGCAACGACTTTGCCACCATGCTCTCCGACAGCCGGGTGGATTCCTTCCTGGAGGAGTACTTTGCCGGGGACTTTTATGCCGGCAGGTATGAGGCCGGTGTGCTCAGCCTGTACAGCGCCCTCAACGACCTCTATTACGCCAATTTCGGCGTGGGCAACGACGCGCTGCCCGACGCCCCGTCCTATACCGGATACTATTACAGCTACAATTGGGTCTTCTGGGCGGTAGTCGGGCTGGTGGTGCTGGTGGCGATCCTCAGTGCGGTGGACCGCTCCCGGTACAACGCCTACCGCAGCCGGTATTACGGCGTGGCCGCGCCGCCCTATGTGTTCCGGCCCATCCTCTTCTGGCACCGGCCCGGCTCCTACTGGTACCGGCGGCACTGGCACCGCCCGCCGCCCCCTCCGCCGCCCAGAGGGCCCAGAGGCCCGGGCGGAGGCTTTGGCGGCCCCGGCCGTCCCGGCGGCGGCAGCCCGGGCGGCTTCGGCGGCGTGGGCAACCGAGGCCCCAGAGGGGGCGGCACCTTTGGCGGCCGTCCCTCCGGCGGCAGACCCGGCGGCTTCGGCGGCGGGGCCAGCAGAGGCGGCGGCTCCTTCCGGGGCGGCGGTTTCGGCGGTTCCCGCGGCGGAGGCAGCTTTGGCGGAAGCCGGGGCGGCTTCGGCGGTGGTTCCCGCGGGGGAGGCTCCTTCGGCGGCGGCCGGGGCGGCGGTTCCTTCGGCGGACGGCGGTAAGGCACGCGCCTGGATACACAAAATCTAAAAACAGACAATGGAAAGTCCCCTGTGCAGGCGCCCCGCCCGCACAGGGGACTCTTTTTGCCGCATCTCCATTACACAAGCTTTACACAAGCTTCACGGAAACTGCGTGGATCAATGAGGACGGCGGTGCTAAACTTTGTTTCTGCACAGAGGGGCGGCTTCTTCGGAAACCGCCTGGGCTTACAGCCCGCGCCGGGCGCCTGCCGTTACAGAGAAGAGCGCCGGATACCGGGGCTGTAAAGTTCAATCTCAACAGAAGGAGAATCCAGATGAACTTGTGTGTGAAGCGGATTGGTTCTCTTGCTCTGGCGCTGCTGCTGGCGGCCCAGACGTTGGGAACAGCGCCGGCATCTGCTGTGGATGCGGCGGAAGAGGCCGGGGAACAGCCCCGGGTAGTGGCCGACTGGAAGTTTGGCCGGGACTATACCACCGGCAGCATTGCCGACGGCAGTCTAATCATCGAGGATCAGAGCGGCAACGAGAACGACCTGAAAATGCAGACCTACGGCCAGGGAAACTGGGAGGACTACCTCTCCTTCTCTGACGACAGCATGACCGGCCAGGGCGGCAGCATGGTCTTTGACGGCGACACCAGCTCCAAGACCGGCGCCGACTTCATCACCGTGGACGGCGCGGCCATCAACAGCGAGGAGTTCACCGACGGATACACCATGGAGTTCCTCTACTACTTCCCCGAGGACTGGACCGCGGCTGACCAGTGGATGAGCCTGATCGGCCGTCAGGGCGCGGGCGGCGGCAACCCGGAGGGGGAGCAGGGCACCATGTACGCCTCCATCTCCAACTGCAAGGAGATCCAGTTCATCACCGGCAACGCCGAGGGCAGCCACACCATGTCCTCCGCGGCCTGGTCTGTGTCCATGGACGAAGGCGGCGTGTGGTACCACATCGCCATCGTCTCCGACGGCCACGAGATCGCCACCTATGTCAACGGCTGCGAGGCCTTCCGGGACTATGTGTCCGACGAGATGGTGGGCATGTACGCCGACCCGGCGGACGGCCGGTTCCGGGTGGGCTCCTCCTGGTGGGACGGCCTGGACAAGTTCCTCCAGGGCAGCATTCAGGAGATCCGCATCTCCGGCGCGCCGCTGGAAAGGGAGCAGTGGCTTGTCCCCAATCCCGAGGATTATGTGGAAAACTTCGGCAGCAACGAGACCTATACCCTGCGCAATGAGGACAACTACAATATCGTCCTGATCCCCGACACCCAGAACACGGTGGAATTCCGCCCCGACGTGATGAACGCCGCCATTGACGGCCTCATCGACAGCGCCGACGAGCTGAACGTGGCCGGCGTCATCCACCTGGGCGACGTGGTGGACGACAACAACGACGACGCCCAGTATGTCGGCGCCCGGGATGCCTTCTACCGCCTGCCCGACGCGGGCATCAAGTTCCTGATTCAGATGGGCAACCACGACGGCTGGAGCAGCGGCATCCACAACTATTACAACAGCTTCTCCGGCAAGAGCACCGCCTGGACCCGCCGCACCGGCTGGTACCTGACCCAGTCTCCCAACGGCGACGGCAACAGCTCCTATATGTTCCTGCGGGCGGGCAGCTACAACTACCTGGTTATCTCCCTGTCCTGCACGGGCAGCGGCTCAGGCGCCAACAACAACACCGGCTGGGACAGCGCCGACGAGGCCTGGCTCCGCTCGGTGCTGGAGGAGTACCCCAACTGCCCCACCATCGTCACCACCCACGACCTGCAGAACTGCTCCGACACCCAGCCCAGCGCCATCAAGCTCAGTAGCCGGGGCACCCAGCTGTGGAATATCGTCAAGGACTATGACCAGGTCTTTATGCTGGTGGGCGGTCACAGCCACGGCTCCGGCGTGGAGGAGCTGACCAATACCAGCGGCAAGCAGGTCATCTCCATCCTCACCGACCTGCAGTTCTCCTACAACGGCGGCAACGGCTGGTTCCGCTACCTGGAGTTTGACGAGAGCGCGGACAAGATCTACTACTCCCTCTACTCCCCCTACGCCGCCTCTCTGGACGAGAGCGAGAAGAGCTTCTTTGATGTGAACTTCCTCACCGGCCCGGGCAACCAGGGCGAGATCAGCATTGACTTCGACCAGCGCTTTGCCGGCATGGCCCGGGAGGAACAGGAGACCCAGACCGAGGGCAAGTGGATGACCGGCGAGTACCACACCCACACCGGCCAGTCCAAGGACGCCACCTCCGCCTTTATGTCCCTGACCAATGTGCTGGCCGCCGCCTTCCGCAACGACGAGGTGCTCCAGGACGAGGCCAACAGCGCCGCCCGCTTTGACAACATCCGGTACGGCGACGCCTTTGACTTCCTGGGCCTGGCCGACCACCTGCGCCAGTCCTACAACGGCGTGGACGGCCAGGGCAACGGCCAGTACAACACCGCCTTCTATGTGGCGGTGCAGACCCAGATCCGGGAGCTGGAAAAGCTGCAGGTCAAGGGCGAATACACCGACAAGCTGCTCAATACCGGCTTTGAATGGGATATGCCCGGCCTGGACCACGCCAGCGTGGGCGTGCTGGATGAGAACGGGGAGGCCTCCGTCTCCGGCATCCACGCCTTTGAGTGGCTGTACGCCAGCCAGGGCTCCGGCGACGACCCCACCAGCCTCTTTACCCTGGATGAAAAGTCCGACGACATGGACGAGCAGGCGGTCTACGGCGACCGCCAGCACGACGGACAGGCGGAGACCGCCTATGACGCGGTGGCCTGGCTGGAGGAGAACTACCCCGGCAGCTACGCCCTGCCCAACCACCCCTCCCGCCACAACGGCGGCAGCGGCGAGGTGACCATTGAGAACCTGCGCCGCCTCAACGACGCCGCCCCCAGCGTGGTCTTCGGCTTTGAGGGCATGCCGGGCAACCAGATGTCGGGCAGCGGCCGCTGTGAGCTGCCCGCCGATGCCATCCGCAACGGCGCCGACGAGATGATCTCCATTACCGGCGGCGTGTGGGACGCCCTGCTCTCCGAGGGCCGCAGGTTCTACAACTTCGCCAACTCCGACTTCCACTTCAAGGTCAGCGCCGACGAGCAGTACTCCAGCGGCTACTGGGCCAGCGAGTACTCCGCCAACCAGGTGTGGGTGGAACCCGGCGACGACGGGCAGTTCACCTTCTCCGACGTGGTGGAGGGGATGCGCTCCGGCAACGCCTATTCCGTGTACGGCAACCTGATCTCCGACCTGAGCTTCACCGTCTCCGCCGCTGACGGCAGCTCCGCCACCATGGGCGGCGAGCTGGACGTCATGGAGGGCGACCAGCTGACGGTCACCGTCCGCTTCAAGGCGGGCAACACCAACAACTATGAGACCCTCTTTGGCACCGATACCGGCATCGACGTGGACAACACCCCCGAGCTGGACCACGTGGACCTGATCATGGGCCATGTCACCGGCAAGGTGGATGAGTCCCGGTACGGCAGCACCGACAACACCGACGCCAGGATCGTCAAGACCTTCAGCAAGGAAGAGCTGGCCCGGGCTCTGGGCGAGGACGGGTACTACACCCTCACCTTCCCCATGGAGGCGGACAGCGACCTGTACTTCCGCCTGCGGGGCACCACCGTGTCCCAGGTGGATGAGAACGGCGACCCCCTCTCCGACGCGGACAACTCCGGCATCAGCGACAACCATACCCGCTTTGACACCGTCAACGACTCCAACTACGCCAGCCTCTGCTTCTACGCCAACCCCGTCTGGGTGAACGTGGAGGAGGCCCAGACCGAGGGCGTGGAGAACGGTTCCGCCGACCTGGATCTGACCAAGATCGCCGGTTACAGCGCCGGCCAGTTCGACGTGGACGGCGGCGTCATGGAGATCGTGGCCTATAACAGCGTCAACGGCTATGCCTATGCCGTCAACGGCAAGAGCGGCCTGCTGGCCGTCATCCCCATGGATGAGCTGAAGGACACCGGCGTGGTGGCCGACCTTACGGGGACCAGTTTTGACGTGAAGGCCGCCGTGGAGGCAGCCGACGACGCCTTCTCCTACGGAGACATGACCTCCGTGGCCGTCTCCCCCGACGGCTCCACCCTGGCCGCCGCCCTCCAGGCAGAGGGCTATGCCGACGCCGGCCGGGTGGCCCTGTTCACCTGCAGCGCCGACGGCTCTCTGACCCTTCAGAAGGTGGTCGCTGTGGGCGTGCAGCCCGACATGGTCACCTTCGCGGACAACAACACCGTCCTCACTGCCGACGAGGGCGAGCCCCGGGAGGGCTACGGCGAGGGGACCACAGACCCCAAGGGCTCTGTCAGCGTGGTGGACGTGACCGCAGGCACCGCCGCTGTGGCGGACTTCACCGCCTTTGACGCCCAGCGGGAGGACCTGGTCTCCGCCGGCATTGTCCTGAAGAAGGACACCGCCCCCTCGGTGGACCTGGAGCCTGAGTACATCGCCGTGTCCGGCGGCAAGGCCTATGTGACACTCCAGGAGGCCAACGCCATCGCTGTACTGGACATCGCGTCCAGGACCTTCACCGGCATCTACTCCGCCGGGTTTGAGGATTACAGCGCCACCCCCGTGGACATCGACAAGAAGGACGAGGCCTACAGCCCCAAGACCTACGAGAGCCTGCTGGGCATCCGCATGCCCGACGGCATCGCCGCCTTTGAGCAGGGCGGCAGGACCTACCTGCTCACCGCCAACGAGGGCGACAGCCGGGAGTGGGGCGACTACCTCAACGAGGACGAGGTAAACTTCGGCAAGGAGGGGAATACCTCCCCCACCGGGGCCATCACCGCGGAGAACTCCGGCCTTACCGGCAAGGTGGTGTTCTTCCTGACCGGAGACTACGACGGCCTGAACGCCGAAAAGGACTACCTCTTCGGCGGCCGCTCCTTCACTCTCTACGAGGTCACCGACACCGGCATTGAGGAGGTCTTTACCAGCGGCGACGACTTTGAGGCCCTCACCGCCAGATACTTCCCCGACTACTTCAACGCCTCCAATGACAACGCCGTCAAGGACGACCGCTCCGGCAAGAAGGGCCCCGAGGCCGAGAGCGTCGCCGTGGGCGCCGTGGACGGCAGAATTTACGCCTTCATCGCCCTGGAGCGCACCGGCGGCGTGATGGTCTACGATGTGACCGACCCGGCCAGCGCCTCCTATGTCAACTACATCAACTCCCGTGACTTTGCCTCCACCGTCCCCGGCTCCGAGGAGTACGACGAGGGCGAGCTGGACAAGTGGGTCACCGGCGGCGATGTGGCCCCCGAGGGCTTTGCCTTTGTCCCCGCCGCCGTCAGCCCCACCGGGGAGGCCCTGCTGCTGACCGCCTGCGAGGTGTCCGGCACCGTGGCGGTCTATGAGCTGGAGCCGGAAGAGGCTCAGGTGCCCTCCGGCGGCGGCTCCTCCGGGAACAGGACCGAGACCACCACCAACCCCGACGGCTCCGTCACCACAACGGTCACCAGGCCGGACGGCTCCAAGACCGAGACCACCAAGGCCCCCAACGGCGCCTCCTCCGTGGTGAACACCGACCAGAACGGCCGGGTGGAGGCCCGGGTGGAGCTGCCCGCCGGCGTGGTGAGCGCCGCCGCGGAGCAGGACGGGACCGCGGCCCTGCCCATGCCCGGCCTGACCGCCTCCGCCGACTGGGAGAGCGCACCCACCGTCACCGTGGATCTGCCCGAGGGGACTGCCGTCAAGGTGGAAATCCCCGTGGAGAACGTGACCGCCGGCACCGTGGCCGTGCTGGTGGGGGCGGACGGCACCGAGACCGTCATCAAGGACAGCATTACCACCGAGCGCGGCGTGGCCGTCAAGCTGTCTGACGGAGACACCGTGAAGATTGTGGACAACACCAGGGCCTTTGCCGACGTGCCCAATGGCTACTGGGGCACGGACGCCATCGCCTTTGTCACCAGCCGGGAGCTGTTCAACGGCACCGGCGGGACCACCTTTGACCCGGCCGGGGAGATGACCCGGGCCATGGTGCTCACCGTCCTGGCCCGCTACGACGGCCAGGACACCGCCGGCGGCAGCACCTGGTACGAGCAGGGCGTCCAGTGGGCGGTGGACAGCGGCGTGTCCGACGGCGCCAGCCTGGACAGCGCCGTCTCCCGCGAGCAGCTGGTCACCATGCTCTGGCGCTACGCCGGCAGCCCTGCGGCTCAGGGCAGCCTGGACGTCTATCCCGACAGCGCCGCCGTCAGCGGCTGGGCCGCTCAGGCCATGGCCTGGGCGGTGGAGGCCGGGCTGATTACCGGCACCGGAGCCGGGGCGCTCAATCCCCAGGGCACCGCCACCCGGGCGGAGGTGGCCGCCATTCTGGCCCGCTTTGTGGAGAACGTCAGCTTCTGATTCCGCTTTCAAATGAGACGGGAAACGCCCTTCTGGAAAGAGGGGCGTTTCCCGTCTTTGCGCCGCCGCAGCGCTCAGAGCTGCTGGAGCTCCTGAAGGGTGTCGCGAATTACCTGCTTGGGGATGTACGCCCCCGCAAACGAGACGAGCTGCTCCAGGGTGACAGTCCTGGAGGCCCCCAGCAGGGGATGCTTCATCACCATGGGAAAGCGGCGCTGGAACACCGCCCGGGACTTGGGATTGTCCAGCAGCTCGCCCACCGTGATTTTATTGTGCTTTAAGTCCAAACCGGTTCACCTCCACCCACATTGTATGCAGGGCGGCGGGCAGAGAAGCACAGAAAGAGAATCTCCCCTTGCGCGCCGGGCCATTGTCACATATAATAGTTCTGTTTATTATTATGTCTGCTGAATGTAGTACGAATTATGCGTATTATAAAAGCGCCAGGAGATGATAACATGATTGTCCGGTGGGAAGACAAAGAGCCCCGGCTGGACCCGTCGGTGCGCATGGCGGAGAGCGCCGCCGCGGTGGGCGACGTAACCGCTGAGGCAGGGGTCAGTCTGTGGTACGGCGCAGTGGTGCGGGGGGACGTGAGCCCCATCCGCATCGGCCGGGACACCAATATCCAGGACAACGCGGTCATCCACGGGGACCCAGGCGTGCCCACAGAGCTGGGAGAACAGGTGTCGGTGGGCCACAGCGCCGTGCTCCACAGCTGCCGGGTGGAGGACGGCTGCGTCATCGGCATGGGGGCTGTGGTGCTCCGGGACTGCGTCATCGGGGCGGAGTCCATGGTGGCGGCGGGCGCTGTGGTGGCCGGCGGGGCCGTCATTCCGCCGGGCAGCCTGGTGGCGGGCGTCCCCGGACGGGTGAAGCGGGCCCTGACGCCGGAGGAGCGGCGCAGACAGAGAGAGAACGCGGCGGAGTACCTCCGCCTTTCCGGGCAGCTGCCCCGGGTGGAGAAAAGGAGCGAAGTATGAGAAGAAAAAAGCGGACCGAAGAGGCCGGAAAGTACCACAAGACCCTGCGGGAGCAGATTCGGGAGAACAAGGCGCTGGCGGCGGTATACATTGTGCTGCGGGTCCTGGTGGTCCTGATCATGGTGGCCCAGTTCTTCAACGGGAACTTTGAAAACGTGTTCCTGTGCCTGCTTACCCTAGTGCTCTTTACCATTCCCAGCTTTATTGAGCGCACCATAAAAATCGACGTGCCCGATACGCTGGAGGTCATCATTCTCCTGTTCATTTTTGCCGCGGAGATGCTGGGCGAGATCGGGTCCTACTACACCCAATACCCCTACTGGGACACCATGCTCCACACCCTCAACGGCTTCCTCTGCGCGGCCATTGGCTTCTCTCTGGTGGACATCCTCAACCGCAGCGACCGCTTCACCTTCTCCCTCTCCCCGGTCTATCTGGCCGTGGTGGCCTTCTGCTTCTCCATGACGGTGGGCGTGCTGTGGGAGTTCTTCGAGTGGGCCATGGACAGCTTTTTCCTGCTGGACATGCAGAAGGACGCGGTGGTCAATACCATCAGCACCGTTATGCTGGACCCCACCGGCGGCAACCATCCCCAGCAGATTAAGGACATCACCGACGTGATTGTGGTCACGGCGGACGGCACCCAGCGGGCGCTGGGCCTGGGCGGCTATCTGGACATCGGCATCAACGACACCATGAAGGACCTGTTCGTCAACTTCATCGGCGCCCTGGTGTTCTCCATCATCGGCTTTTTCTATGTGAAAAACCGTGGCAAGGGCCGGTTTGCCCGGCGGTTCATCCCCCGCCTGGTGAAGGAGAGCGGGGAGAAAAAGACCCAGGGATAACGCGCATATTTTCCCCGGGAGAGCGGATACTAGAGATGGCCGGGGTTCCGGCCGTTCATTCTCTCTCTCAAGGAGGATTACGCTATGAATTCCAATCCCAGCATCAAATGCTCCGTGTCCAGCTGCGCCTATCACAACGGCCAGCAGAGCGCCTGTACCCTGAACGAGATTAAGGTGGGCTGCACCGGCACCGACGTGGCCGACTGCTCCTCCACTGAGTGCGCTTCCTTCAAGTTGGGCAATCACGGCACCTGCTGCAAGCGCTGAGCCAGTGAGACAAAAATCCCCGGCGGCCTGATGGCCGTCGGGGATTTTCCCTTGTAAGGAGCCGGCTACCACAGCTGGAAGCCGGTAAAGCCCAGCAGGGCCAGGGCTACCAGCCCCGCCGCCGCCATGGCGATGGGGAGGCCGGAGAAGGACCTGGGCACCCTGGCGTAGGAGATGCGCTCCCACACGGATACAAACAACAGCCCGGCCGCAGTAAACCCGATGCCGGCCAGAAGCCCGCTGCGGAGGGCCGGCATCAGCCCGGTCTCCGAGCGGGAGACCAGCAGGGCCCCGCCCAGCACGGCACAGTTAACTGCCGCCAGGGGCAGGCTCTGCCGCAGGCGTTCCGCCTTTCCCGGCAGGAGCCGGGTCATAAGATAGTTGGCAAGCCAGGCCAGACCGGCGGCCAGCAGCAGGAAGAGAGACTCTTCCAGGTAATCCGCCCCGAAGGGGGCGAGCAGGAAGGCGTACATAACCCAGCAGAGAACCATGGAGACCGTCAGACCGGCCGTGACGGCCAGGCCCATGGCCAGGGCGGAGCGGTACCCGCCGTCCAGGGGACCGGGCAGGCCCAGCCGCCGGGCCACGCCGAACTGCTCCGCCACAAGGGAGGCCAGGGACAGGGCGAACAGCGCGATGACGCTCACGGCTTCTCCCTCCTCTCAAGCCGGGCGGAGACCCAGCGGATCAGGGCGGACAGACAGGCCAGCAGCAGGAGGCCGCCGCAGGGGGCGGCTGCCAGCAGGACGGGGGGCAGATCACCCGGAAGAGCGGCGCCCCACAGGGTGCCCCTGCCCAGCAGCTCCCGCAGGGCGCTGAGGGCGGCCAGGGCGATGGTAAAGCCGATGCCCGCCGCCAGGCCGTCCACAGCGGCGTAGCCCGGAGTAAACCGGCGGGAGAAGGCCCCCCGCCGGGCCAGCATGGCGGCATTGACGGCGGCGGGCAGGAGGAACAGCGGCGCTCCCCCGGTCAGGCTGGGGAAGCAGGCCTGAAGCACCAGACCGGCGGCGGTGAGAATGGCGGCCGCCGCAATCAGATAGCAGGGGATGCGCAGGGCGGGGGAGGTGAGGGGCCGGAGAATGGCGGCGGCCAGATTGGTGCACACCAGCACCGCCGTCATGGCCAGCCCCATGCCCAGCCCGCCGGGCAGGGTGGAGGAGCAGGGCAGAACCGCCGCCGTCAGCAGAAGCAGCACCACCGCCGGATTGCGCAGGGCAAGCCCCCGGCGGAACAGCCCGGCCACCCGGCCGGGCTCCATGGAGAAGCTGTCCCGCAGCCACCGGAGAGCGGCGGGGCCAAAGGCCCGGATCCGCTCCCGGGCCTGCTGCCGGAACACAGTCCAGCCCTCAGTTTTCTCCTTCTTCACTGACCGCACCTCCTTCCGCGCCGTATGCGGCCACCGCCGCCAGGGCCTGGCTGACTCCCTGGGCCACCGCCCGGCTGCTCTCGGTGGCGCCGGAGACCGCCTCCACAGCGTTGGCGCCGGATCCGATCCGCACGGTGCCGGACAGGCCCAGGAAGGCGTCCAGGAAGGACGCGTCCTCCACGCCGTCCCCCAGGCCGGGGGTCTCCCGGTGGGAGAGAATGGCCACGCCGGTGACAGCGCCCTGAGCGCTCACGCCAACCATCAGCTTCATGGGGCCGCCGAACCCGTCGGCGGTCACCTCCACGCAATAGCCCGCCAGAACCTCGCCCTGCCAGGCGGCGTACATGTCATCCGCCATGGCCGGGTCATAGGGCAGCTGGGAGAAAACCACGGCGTCCGGCGGCGATACCGACTCCATCACCGCCTGTCTGGCCTCCGCCGTTCTGCGGAGAATCGCTCCGGCGGTCACAAGCCGCACCACAAGCACCAGCAGCAGGGCGAACAGTATGGTACCTGCCAGCACCAGCGCCGAGCGGCGCCAGGCTGGGCTGCGGAATTTGGATTCCCTCATGCCCGGGCCTCCTTCCTCTGCCGCCAGGCGCTCCGAAGGGCCAGGGCGGCCCGGTCAATGGGCCAGGAGAGCAGATTCATCACCAGAACGGCAAAGCCCACCCCTTCGGGGTAGGAGCCGAAGGTGCGCAGAAACACGGTGAGGGCGCCGCAGCCCACGCCGTAGACCACCTGTCCCCAGAAGGTAACCGGGGAGGTGGTGAAATCGGTAGCCATAAAGAAGGCGGCCAGCAGCAGTCCGCCGCCCATGAGAGAGTAGAGGGTCCAGTCCAGAGCGGAATTTCCGCCCTGGGGGAAGCACCAGGACAGCGCCGCCACCGTGCCCAGGAAGGACAGGGGGATCCGCAGCCTGATGACCCGCCGGGCGAGCAGGTACAGCCCGCCCAGCAGCAGCAGGGCGGCGGACACCTCCCCCAGCGCTCCGGACCGGACGCCGGTGAACATCTCCAGCAGGGAGACGGAGGGCAGGCTGCCGGCGTGGAGGCTGGCCATGGGGGTGGCGGCGCTCTGGGCGTCGATGGCAAATCCATCCCAGCTGCGGACAGCGGGGAATGCGCTCATCACGGCGGGGAAGGAGAAGAGAAAGGCCCGGCCCGCCAGCGCCGGGTTGAGAAAGTTCTTCCCCAGGCCGCCGAAGAGCTGCTTGACCACCACAATGGCGAAAAAGTCCCCCAGCAGGACGGCCCAGTAGGGCACGTCGGCGGGCAGAGTGAAGGCCAGCAGCACGCCGGTGACCACGGCGGACAGATCGCCCACAGTCTGCCGCCGGCGGGTGATAAGGCAGAACAGGGCCTCGAAGGCCGCGCAGCCCGCCGCCGACACCAGCGTCACGAGGAAGGCACGGGGGCCGAAGAAATAGCACCCGGAGAAGAGCAGGGCGGGCATCAGGGCGATGAGCACGTCCAGCATCAGGGTGCGGGTGGTGTCACGGGTGATGAGATGGGGGGCGGAGGCCAGGGTGAGGGGAAGGCCGCGCAGCCCGCCGGCGGAAGATTGTCCCGTCCGCTGCTCCGTTTTTGGGGGCTGAGGCGCGGCCTGAGGCCGGGCGGGCTCCGCCTTGACCTCGGGGACCTCTGCCCGACGCGCCGGAGCGGGCTCAGGCTGGCTGGCGGAAGCGGCGTCAGGGGCGGCTGTCTCCGGCGCCTGGGCCTGGAGCGCCGCGTCCGGACTGGCCTGGGGGGTCTGCCGGGGGCGCTGCTGTCCGCCGGCGCGGTTTTTACGCTTCTTCTTCATGGTCAGCCTCCCTTCCCTCCGCCGCCCCGGACAGATGGCGCTTGCCCACCCGAATGCTGTGGACCAGCCGCAGGTGGGCGGGGCACACATAGGCGCAGGCGCCGCACTCGGTGCAGGCGGAGATATGTTCCCGCTCCAGGGCCTCCCATTGTCCGCTCTTTACATGCAGATGCAGAAAGAGGGGGGCCAGACCGGCGGGGCAGGCCTCCACGCACCGGCCGCACCGGAGGCAGGGGCTCTCAGGCCGGGCGGCGGGGTAGAGATCCGCCGCCGACAGGGCCAGCAGGGCGCGGGTGTCCCCGGTTACCGGGGCGGACAGATCAAACTGTGCCCTGCCCGTCATGGGGCCGCCGGCCACCAGCCGCACCGGCTCCCCCTTCCAGCCCCCGGCCTCCCGGATGAGGTCGGAGATGGGGGTGCCGATGGGCACCAGCAGGTTGGCGGGCCGGGCCACGGCGGAGCCGGTCACGGTGACCAGCCGGTGGGTCAGGGCCTCTCCCTGGTATACCGCGTCCCACAGGGCGGCGGCGGCGCAGGCGGTGAACAGGGCGCGGCCCTGTCCCTGACCGGGCAGCCTCTGGGGGTAACGGCTGCGGAGGAGCCGCAGCTCAATGTCGCCGCCCCGCAGGGGCAGGCGGCCCCGGAGGGCGGCCACGGCGTCGTACTGACTGCCCTCCAGGGCCAGCACGGCCCGGGGCAGGCTCAGGGCCTGCATCAGCAGCCGCACGCCGCCCAGCACCGCCTCGGGCCGGTCGGCCATCAGGCGGCGGCGGGAGGTGACATAGGACTCCGGCTCGGTGCCGTCAATGAGCAGGGCCTCCGCCCTGCCCATGGCGGCGCGGAGCAGCTGGGACAGGGGGCGGCCGGTGCCGTCCATGGCGGTCAGACCGGCCTGGGCGGCGATGTCGGCCAGCTCGCCGGGCCGGAGGCTGGCGGGAGCGGCGTCCCTGTCCACCCGCCGCCAGGCGGGGGAGGCCACCGGGGTGTCTTTCCCGTCGCTGTCGATGACCACCGAGAGGGCGGCGCCGCCCCGGAGCTGAGGCCGGGGCTCCACCGCCGCCACCGTGCCGGACACGCTGGCGTGGACTGCCGCCAGGCCGGGAGCGGCGTCGGCCAGTATCTGACCCACCCGCACCCGGTCCCCCGGCGCCACCAGCGGCACGGCATCAGCCGTTCCCGGGCCGGCCAGAGGCAGCACCACCTGAGCCGGCGGATGCTCCATGGGCCGGAAGGGGAGCTGTGCGGTGGCACTCTTCCTTTGGACGGGACGGATCCCGCCGGAAAAAATGGAAAACATGTCCCCACCTCTTGCATAAAAATACAACAGTTCTGCCGCTGGAGAGAAATCTGCCAGGACAATTTATATATTATACCGTATTCATACACGAAATGTCCAGAGAGGAGGGGAAATTTACCGGAATCTGCCGCAAAGAGGGAAAAAAGCGGGGATCGCATCGCTTTAAAGAGAAAAAGATTTTTTCAGAAATTACAAAATCATGATTGACAAATGTCCCTTTCGGAGGTATGATACCAGTTAATTACACACCGTGCACAGACAAATGTGCCGGACAGAAAGGCAATGACTGGGTAGGTACGGCCATGGCGCAAGCGCAGAGAGGGAGCGGCTGGTGTAAGTTCCCGTGAGCATGGACCGGAGGGTCGCCCAAGGAGCAGCCGGGCTGAAGGGGGTGCACACGCCCCTGGTAAGTGCGGACGGTTCCCCTCCGTTATCGGGGTGAGAGCGCGCAGGGCGCCGCCCTGCGAATTTAGGTGGTACCACGGAGCATGACTTCGTCCTATGGGACGAAATGTCGTGCTTTTTTCTTTTTTCCGGTGGAAATGAAACCAAAGGAGGTCTCACAAATATGAAGATGAAAACCCCGCAGATTCTGATGGAATGCCTGCTGGAGCAGGGGGTGGACACCGTATTCGGCTATCCCGGCGGCACCATTCTGAACATCTACGATGAGCTGGAGCTTCACGGATACAAGGAGAAGATTCACCATATTCTGACCGCCCATGAGCAGGGGGCCTCCCACGCCGCCGACGGATACGCCCGCGCCACCGGAAAGGTGGGCGTGTGCTTTGCCACCAGCGGCCCCGGCGCCACCAACCTGACCACCGGCATCGCCACTGCCTACTACGACTCCTCCCCCGTGGTGTTCATCACGGTCAACGTGGCGGAGAACCTCATTGGCAAGGACTCCTTCCAGGAGGTGGATATCACCGGCATCACCATGCCCATCACCAAGTGCAACTACCTGGTCCGCCGGGCGGAGGACCTGGCCGACGTGATCCGGGAGGCCTTTGCCATCGCCCGCTCCGGCCGCCCCGGCCCGGTGCTGATTGATATTCTCAAAAATGTTACATACGAGGAGGCGGAGTACGAGTACCTGCCCCCCAGCGAGCACGGCAAGCACGGCCGCCTGGCCGCCATGCTCCGCCGGGCCTCCCACGACCTGCGCACCCCCGAGCCCGACCACGGCGACATCGACAAGCTGCTGGACATGATTGAGGAGGCCAGAAAGCCCCTGGTCCTGGTGGGCGGCGGCGTGATCCGCTCCCGGGGCGCGGTGCCTGAGTTCCGCAAGTTCTTTGAGCGGCTGAACGCCCCTGTGGCCTCCACCATCATGGGCGGCGGCGCCTGCCCTGGCAACCACCCCCTCTTTACCGGCATGATCGGCATGCACGGCTCCCACGCCTCCAACCACGCCGCCAACGAGTGCGACCTGCTCATCGCCATTGGCTGCCGGTTCTCCGACCGGGTGGCCACCGACCCCAAGACCTTTGCCAGGCAGGCCAAAATTGTCCAGATTGACATCGACCGGGCGGAGGTGGACAAGAACGTCCAGACCGACCACCACATCATCGGCGACGCCCGGCGGGTGCTGGAGCTGCTCAACGAGAAGCTGCCCGCCCACGACTACCCTGAGTGGAAGGAGTGGGTGTTCTCCCACAAGGAGCTGCCCCTGAAAAAGGACGGCATCCTCCACGCCCACGAGGTGCTGGAGACCATTCAGGCGGTGGCCCCCGGGGCCATTGTGGCCACCGATGTGGGCCAGCACCAGATGTGGGCCGCCCAGTACTACCATTTCGACCGGCCCGGCCAGCTCATCACCTCCGGCGGCTTCGGCACCATGGGCTTCGGCCTGGGGGCCGCCATGGGCGCCAAGGTGGGCAACCCGGACACCCCCGTGTTCCTCTGCACCGGCGACGGCTGCTTCCGCATGAACTGCCACGAGCTGTGCACCGTGGAGCACTACCACATCCCGGTGATTATCCTGATTTTCAACAACCACACCCTGGGCATGGTCCGCCAGTGGCAGCACCTGATCTACGGCGAGCGGTATTCCCAGACCGACCTGGACCGGGGCCCCGACTTCGTCAAGCTGGCCGAGGCCTACGGCCTGCGGGGCGCCCGGTGCGGCACCCAGCAGGAGCTGGAGGCCGTGCTGAAGGAGGCGGTGGCCTCCGGAACGGCATGGGTTGTGGACTGCGCCATTGACAAGGACGCCATGGTCCACCCCATGGTGTCCGGAGGCGCGCCTGTGACCAATTTCCTGCTGGATTAAGGAGGGCGACAAGGATGAAAAACAGTATGATAACCCGCCGCACCCTTTCCGTCCTGGTGGAAAACGCCCCCGGCGTCCTGAGCCAGGTCTCCCGCCTCTTCTCCCGGAAGGGATACAACATAGAGTCCCTGGCCGTGGGCACCACCGACGACCCGGAGGTCTCCCGTATCACCATTGAGGTCATGTGCGACGACCAGATGGCCGAGCAGATCATGAACCAGCTGCGCAAGCTCTTCCCGGTCTACTCGGTGCAGGAGCTGCTGCCCGAGCGGTCCATCCGCCGGGAGCTGGTCATGTTCAAGGTGAAGGCGGAGACCCACGACATCCGCAACGAGGTCATCCAGATCGCCAACATCTTCCGGGCCTCCATCATCGACGTGTCCCTCAAGTCCCTGACCCTGGCCCTCATCGGCGACGAGTCCAAGGCAGACGCCATGCAGAAGCTGCTGGAGGCCTTCGGCATCCTGGAGCTGGTGCGTACCGGCATGGTGGCCCTGGAGCGGGGCGCCTACACCATCAGCGACGAGAACAAGGAGAAGACAGAATTCATTTTGGGCAAAAACGTACTGTAACAAGAACGTGCTCTGACGGCGCGGACGAAAATTCTCCCGATTGTATCACAGTTATCATTCTTTTCCCATTGCCTGTGCTATGATCTGAGATAACAAAATCAACTTCCATGAAAAAGGAGTGTATTACAATGGCAAAGATGTACTATGAAAAGGACTGCGAGCTCAGCTATCTGGACGGCAAGAAGATCGCCATCATCGGCTACGGCTCCCAGGGGCATGCCCATGCCCTCAACCTGAAGGACTCCGGCTGCGACGTGTGCGTGGGCCTGCGTCAGGGCTCCAAGAACTGGGCCAACGCCGAGAAGGCCGGCCTGAAGGTGATGACCGTGGCTGACGCCGCCAAGTGGGGCGACATCATCATGATGCTCATCAACGACGAGGTCCAGGCCGACGTCTATAAGAAGGATATCGCCCCCTACCTGACCGACGGCAAGGCTCTGGCTTTTGCCCACGGCTTCAACATCCGCTATCAGCAGATCGTCCCGCCCGCCGGCGTGGACGTGTTCATGGCTGCCCCCAAGGGCCCCGGCCACACCGTCCGTTCCACCTACGTCAACGGCAAGGGCGTGCCCTGCCTGGTGGCCGTGGAGCAGAACGCCACCGGCAACGCCTACAAGATCGCCCTGGCCTACATCGCCGGTATCGGCGGCGCCCGCGCCGGTGTGATGGAGACCACCTTCCACGACGAGACCGAGACCGACCTGTTCGGCGAGCAGACCGTCCTGTGCGGCGGCGTTGTGGACCTGATGCGCTGCGGCTTCGAGGTGCTGGTTGAGGCCGGCTACGAGCCTGAGAACGCCTACTTCGAGTGCATCCACGAGATGAAGCTCATCATCGACCTCATCAACAAGGGCGGCGTGGCTGCCATGAACTACTCCATCTCCGACACCGCCGAGTTCGGCGAGTACGTCTCCGGTCCCCGCGTCATCCCCCACGAGGAGACCAAGGCACGGATGCGCGCTGTCCTCTCCGACATCCAGGACGGCACCTTCGCCGGCAAGTGGATCGCCGAGAACAAGAACGGCCGCTGCTTCTTCAACTCCAAGCGTCAGCAGCTCAAGAAGCACCAGATGGAGATCGTGGGCGAGGAGCTCCGCAAGAACATGATCTGGGGCGGCGATAAGGACCTGGACACCGCTTCCAACTAAACAGGACTCCGGGGTCCCCGCAAAAGCCCAGCGAAGCGGGTTTTGTGGGGAAAGGAGCCGCAGAATAAATTGCACCCCATTTGCCATTCAGTATGGTATACTGAGTAACAAATGGGGTGCTTTATTATGCCAAAAGGAATACCAAAGAAATGGAACAGGATGCCGTGCTGAAAGAAGCAGCGGCGAAAAAACTTTGACGGAGGATTTTATGAAGATAAATGATATTGAAACGCCAAGACTTTTATTAAGAGGATTCACGAAAGAAGATGCTTTGTGGGCATATAGTATCTGGAACAATCCAGAGATGGGACAATATTTGACGGATGAAGCAAAAGAAGAAATAGATGATGAATATTTGAACATGTTAGAAGGCTTGGGCGAGGATGAGGAATGCTGCTATTTGATTCCTGTTTTTAAGGATTCCTTAGAACGGGTAGGAACATGCAGCTTCATGGTAAGTGACGACAAGAAAGTATACGATATTGGTTATTGCGTACATAAGAATTTTTGGCGTCAGGGCTATGCAACTGAAATTGTCCAGGGAATGGTAGACTATGCCCGCAGTCAAGGCGCTGAGAAAGTGACGATTTATGTGAATCAGGAAAATGCCGCTTCCAATCGTGTTGCCCAGAAATGTGGCGGAAAAATTGTCAGCGAGACCACATCTAAGAAAAAGGGAACAGATATCATCATGAAAGATTATAAATACGAAATTGTATTGTAAGGCGTTTCCTACATAAAAGGAGACAGGTTATCGATATTTTATTCGTGACGCTTGCCTGCCACGATGGCGGCAATCAGCATGCCGAACAGGCAAATCATTGTCAGAGGCATCTCCAGGGTGAGGGCATGACCGGGCCACAGGGAGTGGATTACGCCCCAGAGAACGGGAAAGAGGACCATGAGCCCCAGCAGCCAGACCCGCATGGCCCGGAGGATATAGGGCCAGTTGCTGTTGTGAAAGCGCACCCCGGCCAGGTTGATGCGGAACACGCCGTCGCCGTAAAAGCTGATGTTGTTCTGGTCGTAGTAGGCGGGCAGACGCTCCTTCACCCGGAAGCACAGCCAGGCCCCAAAGAGGAGGCACAACCCCTCCACCAGCAGGGCGGTGGCCTCCATCTCCTCCACCGTAAAGCCCGTGGCCAGCAGCACGGCGCACTCCGCCGCGCCAATCAGGGCGCACAGAAGATAGGCCAGCCGCCACTTCCTGCGCTGTGCCTTCTGGGCCTGGCGCTCCTCCTCCGTCAAGTAGAGAGTGGACTTCACCAGAGCCTCTACCTCTTCCACCGGCAGTTGGCCAGCCGCGGTGCGCTCTCCCCTGAGCAGTTCGGTGACCGTCACGCCCAGGCAGTCCGCCAGGGGCAGCAGCAGCCCCACGTCGGGCAGGCTCAGGCCACGCTCCCACTTGCTCACCGCCTTGTCCGATACGAAGAGCCGCTCGGCCAACTCCTTCTGGGTCAGTCCCTGCTCCCGGCGCAGCTGGGCCAGGAAGCCGCCAAAGCGTTCCTTGTCAATGTCGTTCATGTGGGTCCCTCCTTTGGACCTATCCTAGCGAAAAAAGCCGTCCATTGTCAATCGACCAGCGGTAGAGTCCTTGGGCCCCAAGGGATTCGGAGATCGGATTCAACACTTCGGCAGGGCCATGAATCAGGGCGTCTGCTTTTGCCGGTGGTTCTCCGGGAAAGGGACCGTGCTGCGGTTAAAAATGAAATGGTGCGTCGGAATGGCACTTCTACCCACGCCATCTGCGAGAGGGCGACATGTCCATCGCTTCAAGGCGGCTTTCCAGATCGGATTTCTATCCACGCCCTCCGCGAGGAGGACGGCCGACTTGAAACAGCTCCTGCGTTGTGAACGGCACATTTCTATCCACGTCCTCCGTGAGGACGACAGCAAATGTGATGATAAAATTATATTATTTTCATCGCCATTTGACAAATAAATTATAGCGTACAAAAAGATAAGGTGTATTTTGTGCAGTATACAACCAAAACCATGACTTGAACACACGAATTCCTGAGATTTTCTGGTGCGAGGAAGCCAGCGGTTTTATGTCCGCTGCTGGCCCGCACCAGAGGGGATGCAGGGGAGTACACCCTCAATAGCATACCTACACCAGCAATATTCCATGGAGAGCAGGGCGTTGACCGGGTCCAGAGGAGGCCGCAGGTAGTCGTCAGGATTCGTCATAGACTTCCGCCGCCAGGTCGGGCAGTTCACCGCAGGTGATGGCGTAGTCCTGGATATCCCGGGGGAGATCGGTCTTTTTCTCCACGTGGAGCAGACGGTGCACCTTGGCGGAGGGATACTGGCCGCTCTTGCAGTTGTGTTTCCACCAGTAGAGCCGCAGAACCTCCATGCTGCCGTCGGGACGGGCCGAGGAGGCGTCGTTTTCAAACAGAGTGCGCAGGGCCTCCTTGAGAAGCTCGGCGTCAGCGCCGGTGAAGCCGGTCTTTTCGGCCAGCTGGCAGTTGATGCTGCCGAAGGTGGTGTAGACGGCAAAGCCCACCCGGTGCTTGGCGCCCATGGTATCGCTGGATTTTTTGTCGCCGGTGACGCTGTTGACGCTCTTGGTGATCTGCAGGCTGTCAATGCTGATGGGGTCCACGCTGAACGCCGGGTGGATGGATACAGGCCCGCGGATGCCCACGGACACGCCCTCGTCCTTGCCTTTGAAGGCGAACACCTGTCCAAAGCTGCGCACATCCATCCAGGTCTCGCAGGCGGCTCTGGTGTATGCCTCGCGGTCCTTGGCCTTCAGGGCGCCGGCCAGGGCGGAGCAGGCGTCGGCCCGGTCCTTCAGACTGCGGAATTCGTCATTGCGCCGGTCGTCCGACTGGACGAACACGCTGGCGCCCAGATCCATCAGCCGGTTGCGGAGCTTCCGCTTGAGGCAGACGTCGGAGATCTCGCCGTAGCCTTCGTATGTCTCACGGGGGCGGTTGCCGTTGAGGGGGTCGCCGTTGGGGTTGGCGTGGTGGACCGCGATCACAAGGGCAAAGTCGATCTTATTCTGCAGCAATTCCATGGATATCTCCTCCTTTATTCGTCTGTGTCAGGGACAGCGCCGGCTTTTTTGAAGAATTCCGCCCGCTGGCAGGCATAGCCCAGCAGGTACAGCTCGGTCAGGGGCTGGTCGTTGAACTGGTCCGCCGGAATGCGGGCGATGATCTGGAGCATCAGGTCGCTGGCATAAGTGGACTTCCGCGCCTTGATCAGACGCTCAAGATAGGGTTCCAGCTGCTTGCGCAGCAGCGCGAGAGTCTTGACCGGGTGCTGGGTGAACGCCACCTCATACCGCAGGGCGTTGGTGGGGCGGGAGGCCCTGTCGCCGGATGTGTTGTAGGCTGCGTACTGCTCCAGCTGCTCCGCGCAGGCCAGGATGCGGCCGAACAGATAGCTGCGGTCGCTGCAGGTTTCATCAAGGGCCATGGTGTATTCCTCCTTCAGGTTCCGGTGGTGATAGCCGCGCACCAGTGCGCAGGCAATGCTGCGGGTCTTGCTGGCCTCCCAGGGCTCCAGGGCGATGCCGTTGGAGGCCCGGCGGGCTGCCGCCAGCATGATATCTCTGGGAAAGGCTTTCCTCTCCGTGATGCAGGGCAGCAGACGCTCCACGGTCTGCTGCCTGAGCTTTTCATCCGCTTTGGCGCCGTAGGCCGCCGCCGCGATGTCGGCCGGCGCGGGCGCACCCACAAAGACAAGGGGAATCAGGAGCTTTTTCCCGTTTTCCCGGGTCTGCAGCTTGCGGTAGCGCAGCTCCCAGCCAAAGAATGTATGCCAGTCCGTGATATGGTCCATCAGGCGGGAGCCCTGGAGCTCCCGGTAGTACCGGATGGACAGCCGTCCCGGTGTGGCGGAATCCAGCACCATCACGCTGACCTGGCTGTGCTCCGGCAGCGCGTGGCGGTATCCCTGAATGGCCTTGTTGAACGCGGCGGCAAACCCCTCCCGGGTACGGGGCAGGTCCGCGGCGGCGTCAAAGGAGCTGCCCAGGTCGTCGTCATCGTCATCCAGGTCGCTGCGGCTGGCCAGGACAATGTCGCAGGCGTCGCCAGTGACAGGGGGGATGGGCTCGTTCTCAGTGCCCCAGACCAGAATGGCCTGATCGCCGTTCTGGACCCCCTGCCGTCCCACCAGCCACCGCAGGGCGCTGTGGGCCTTCTGGGTGGTCTCGTACCCGATGGAGAGGGCCTCTCCGGCGGTTTCAAACCGGCCGCGGAAGGTGAAGTTTGTGCTGTCGTTGCTGGAGATTAGCTTGGCCCGATCGCCGGCGTTGCGGATTTTGTAGGGGCTCAGCAGGGACACGGGCATCTCTCTGCCCTGCACATAGCAGACGCCTGTGTCCTTCAGCGTGGACAGATAGTACCGGGTGTAGCAGTCCCAGACCGCCGGGTCGGCGGACAGGTCATCTCCGCCCACCTGAAAGCGGACAAAGGCCTCGGACTGATCGCCGCCTGTGACGGACTGGAAGATGGGAGGCATGTCCTCCTTGGCGCCGGTCCACTTTTTCAGAAGACGGCCCGCCCCGTCGGCAAACAGAATGTTGCAGGACACAAGGTCCCGGATGAGACAGCCATGCTTCAGGTAGGCCAGGACCGCCCTGATCGCATCCATCCCAAAGGGGGAGCCGCACCAGGCCTGCAGCTGGGTGAGGTACTCCGTCCACATGGGCTTCTTGGCGCCGCCGTAGGCGGCGTAGTCTCCCGCGACGTACTGCAGCTTGTCCGTCAGCGGGTGGGGGACAGGGCCGGATGTGCGGGCGGAGGACTCCTCGGTACAGGGGATGACGGTGGTCATCTCGTCGGAACGGAGCACCCGGGCGGAGAGAAATGTCCCGCTGGGGGAGAGGCTGACCTCCACGTTGACCTTCTGGGTGGTGTGGGCCACCGGCAGCAGCATGGGGGCGTCCCAGCCAAAGCGGAGGGAGGCGGAGGGCTTGCCCACCTGGGACAGATTCTTTTCGTAGGTCTGATAGCACCGGTCAAGCCAGCCCATCCCGGGTCACCTCCTGATACAGCGCGTCGCAGTCCTGCATGTTCCGGTCCAGCGCGAAGGACTTGGCCCGCTGCCTGCGGATGGGGCGGATGACAGGGCACTCATCCGGCCGGATGAACCGGATTACCCCGTCCTCCATAACGGGCCGCCACAGGCGCTGGCTCATCTGGCCGCTGCCGTCCTCGTCGGCGTAGGTGATGCCGTGGACCATGAGCCCGAAGGGCATGGGCGGAGTGCCGTCGTAAGCGCCGGGGCCCTCGTGAAATTTGCAGGGCTCCACGTAGCCCTGGCACTCCCGGGTACCCAGGAAAATGTCCCGCCGGCCGCCCCGCTCCAGCATTCGCTTGGCGATGAAATAGTGCTTGTTCTCGTTGCGGTCGCCGGCCAGGTCGGGCCGGTGGAGGTTCCACTCGAAGTGGGCCTGGATCTGATAGGATACGTTGACCAGATAGGTGTAGATGGACAGGTCGTTGGTGCCGTTGTTGTACCGGATGGGCCGGATACCCTTGGACTCGGTCTCGATGGGGTTCATGACGCGGATGGCGTCCGGCACCCAGAGAAAGGACGGCTTCCAATATACGCTTTCCAGAATCCCCTTGACCGCCTGGTAGGTGGGGACGGGATAGCTGAATTTTTCACCGCCCACCCGGGTGATGGGGTCGCTGAACAGAGCGTAGCGGCCCCAGACGTGCAGCGTGATGGTGTTGCTGTACTGCAAGAGTAATTCCTCCTTTCTGAAAATTCCTTCCAGGTCATATGATGAGGGTAGTCATGCCGCTGGGTGTGAACGTGAGCCCCTTATGTCCGCTGTCGTAATAGGGCTCCCGGAGGACGAGGGCCGCGCCGTCCAGGAGCGGATACAGCGCCCTCCCGAGGCGCTGGCACTGGCTCCGGCTGAGGGAGACGGTGTAGGGCTGCAGCTCCCGCAGCAGAGCCGGGGTCCCGCCGGCGGACTGCAGCCGGAGCAGCTTGTCTCTCCCCGCGCCATAGGGCACAAGCACCGGGAGGGTCTCGCCGGGGATGGCCTCAAAGGCGGCCTCCGCCGTACCGAAGGCCTGGCAGAGGTCCTTGAGGCGCTCCGGCCGGCGGCCCTGTTCCAGGAAGGCCTGGACGCCCCGGGGATTGGAGCTGAGCAGGTCCACCATGGTGGTGGCGGCGCAGCCGCCGGGGGAGACGGGATACTGCATGTCCAGCCGGTGCCTGGGACCGCTGTAATAGCGCTGGTAGTACATCTGAATGACCTGGGGAGAGAGCAGGTCCGTTCCGGGCGGCAGCTGCGCCAGCAGGGCGCGGGTGATCTCACGGCCGTCGTAGATCTCCGGCAGGGTGTCCAGATGCTCACCCGCACACTCGATGAGATAGACCGGACGGCAGCCGGCGTCGCCGTGGCGGTTGCAGCGGCCTGCGGCCTGGGCGATGCTGGGCAGGCCGGCCAGGTCCCGGACCACGCAGTCAAAGCTCAGATCCACGCCCGCTTCGATGAGCTGGGTGCTGATGCACACAAGGGGCTGGCCGTCGCGGAGCCGCCGGGTGATCTGGGCCAGAACGTCGTCCCGGTGCTGCTGGCAGAGATAGGTGGTGAGGCAGAACAGGGGACAGCCCGGCGGCATCAGGGGCGCCAGGGCGTCAAAGAGCCGGTTTACCGTGCCCTTGGTGTTGAGAATCACCAGGATACTGCGGTTTTTCTCCAACAGACCGGCCACAAAGTCCGCAATGGCGGGGAGGCTCTGCGCCCCCGGGACTGCCGGGGGGACGATCCTGGTGCGCCTGAACTGCTGGAACCGGGCCTGATAGTCAGGCACCAGGTCTTTGTCGCGGGAGAACTGAAGGGGGTAAGGGATCTGGGTCAGGTCGGGCTGGGTGGCAGTGCACAGGATAACGGTACAGCCAAACAGGTGGACCAGGGTATTCAGAGCCAGAGTGAGCAGACAGGTGTCCCGCAGGGGCAGGGCCTGAACCTCATCCAGCAGGAGCACGGAACCGGCCAGGGCGGCGAGCCGCCGCACGTTCTGGCGGGGCGCGGCAAACAGGGTGTTCAACAGCTGGACCATGGTGGTGCAGATCACGGGCGAACCCTGCCAGCGCTGGCTGAGGGCGAGCCACTGCTCCCGCTGGTCCTGCTGATCCGGCTCAAACAGAACGTCGGAGTGGTGCTCCAGAACGTACTCCGCCCCCAGGGCTCTGCGGATGTTGTCGGTGTTCTGCCGGGTGATGGACTTATAGGGGGCAAAGTAGAACAGCCGCTGGGCATTCTGCCGCCGGGCCGTCTCCACGCAGAACCGCAGGGCGGAGTAGGTCTTGCCGCCGCCGGTGGGGACATACAGCCGGTAGATACCGGCGGGAAGGCGCTGTGCGGCGCTCAGGCATTGGGCAGAGATCTCCTGCCGCAGCAGGTCAATGGGCCGCTCCGCCTTCATGGCGCGGATAAAGCCCTCCATCCGGTCGGAGAGCAGGTCCCAGACCTCCTGGCGCTGGCGGTCGGAGGGGAAGGACGGAAGGGGCGTCTGGCCCATGAAGCTGGCCGTATCAGTCCAGTCGGCGTCCACCAGGGCGCTGAACAAAAGCCGCTGGGCCAGTCCGAGGCCGAACTGGAGGGCGTCCTGCCGCTGCTGCCTGTCCTCCCCCTTTGGCAGAATGGGTTTGGCCCTTTTGTAGAGCGCGGCCACCTCCAGGGCGGCCGCTTGGATGAGCGACTCCATCTCCTGCCAGGTGCAGCAGTCGAAAAAGAAGGCGTCCACGCTCTCCTCATAGAGGCCCTGCGCCTGTTGGCTGCACATCCGCTCCAGCCAGGGCTGGCCGCCGTCGGGGGACAGATAGTCGCAGCGGCCGTTGTGGTGGCAGCCGATGGCGAGGGCGGCCATCTGTCCGGCCAGGCGGACGGAGTCGCTCTGCCCGGCGGTCTGTTCCCAGAGCCACCGCATGCCGGCGGCGGAGTGGTTGAGCTTTTCCCTGGTCTGCTGTCGGATGTGATCCTGGACTGGCTGGCAACTCTTGCCCATGTCGTGGAGCCAGCCGGTCAGCTCACCCAGCTTTTCCAGGCCCAGCGGGCGGCAGAGGGCGGCGCAGAGCCGGGCGGCGTTCCGGCTGTGCTCCGCCAGGGTCTGGACACGGGGCGGCCGGCTGCCGTCCGGGCTGGTGATGAGATGAGCGATCAGATTTTTCGGTGCCTTCTTACCCTTTTATATTTAGAATAGCATAATGATAGAGACATAAAACGGACTTTTAAAGACGAGCGGGAAAACTGTCGCAATTTCAGGCTGTCGAAAAAGTCCCTGGACTTTTTCGACAGCCTTCAAAAATGCCGTTACTTTCGCGCCGCACAGCGGCGCAAAAGTCCTCGCTCCGCTCCCC
>CAJFTA010000026.1 GCA_904419835.1 uncultured Pseudoflavonifractor sp.
AAATCAGAGTGTTGGAACTCTGAAACCGTTGGGGCTAAATGGTTTGCGTGGTAGTCCGTTCGTCATATCAGATAACGGTGATTCGTAATCAGCAGGTCGTGTGTTCGAGTCACATTACCAGCTCCAGCTCGTCGCAAGCGTCATATCGCTTGCGACGAGCTTTTTCATTGGTTGAACAGAATCGGGCTGTGTCGGGGCGGGGAGCGCGAGGGACAGCCGCCCGCCTCGCGTGGGATCAAGTGCCCCGGAAGCCTTGCGCGGCAAGGCTTCCCAGCGGAGCGGGGACTTTTGCGCCGCTGTGCGGCGCGAAAGTAACGGCATTTTTAAAGGCTGTCGAAAAAGTCCAGGGACTTTTTCGACAGCCTGAGATGGCAGGCATGAAAGTGCCTGCCATGGTTTTACCACTTCACGGGAACCTTCCCGCAGGGCGCGTTTTTTACAGGGGCTATTCAAAAACCGCGCCGGAGGTATCCACGCTGTGGCCGCAGCGGTTGTCGATGTCGGTGCCGTTGCCGGAGAACACCGAGCCGTCAAAGTAGATGGTCATCTCGGTGGGCACGTTCTCCAGCAGCACGGCGGTGCCGTTGTTCAGAAACTTGTTGTCCTCGTACAGGTCATGGGAGGCGGACTGTCCGGTGGAGTTGAAGTGGAAGCCCACCTGGTTGTCAGTGAAGGTGCAGCCGGTCACATTGACCCAGGCCTCGCCGTAGGCCAGCACGGCGGTCTTATAGCCGGTGAAGGAGCAGTCCACAGCCCAGCACTTGGCAGGAACGGCGATGCCGATATCTGTGCCGTTTCCCACAAAGTCCATGTCATAGAAGTAGTTGATCCAATAATAACTCCCGCTCCTGAGGGTGATGCTGCCGTGGAGGATGGTGCGGGCCGTGCTGTCGGTGGAGCCGTAAAAGTCGATGGAGCGGCCGGGCAGTTCCAGATCGCCCTCGTAGGTCACGGCGGGCAGGTAGACCTCCACCTGGTCGCTGGCGGCGGTCTCGCCGGCGATCTGGTCCAGCAGGGTCTGGAGCTCCTCGATGGTGCCCATGGGGTAGTCGTGCCAGTTGTACACATGGGTGATGATGGGGGTGATGTGGATGTTCTGCCGCACCCGGATTACGTCGCCGTTCTTCATCCGGGCCGTCCACACAACCTGGGGCTTGCCGGAGCTGCCGGTAAAGTCCAGGTAGGACACCATGGCGGCGTCGGGGGAGTAGTCATCGTGGCTGGGGACCGTGGCCGTCAGGGGGGATGCGGCGTTCTCGTCCTGGATTACCTCCACGGTGACCTGCTCCACCAGGGGCTCAAACTCCGTCCAGGCGTCCGTGCCGGTGGCGGCGTCGTTGACATACCACCGGGAGGGCCAGCGGTAGTCATCGTCCGGCCCGCCCTGCTGATAGATGTCGGGGGCGCTCTGGCAGCGGTCGTTGGGCCAGGCCACCAAGAGCTGATAGGTCCTGTCTCCGCTGGTGTAGTGCACCTCGCCCATGCCGTCGTACTCCTGTGGGACATAGGCGCCGCAGCGGCTCCACAGCGCAGCAGCAGCGGCGGCAATGACAATCAGAACTGCCAGGCCCAGAATCAGCCATTTCCGCAGCGGCACCGGTTTTCCGGCCTTCCTCCGGGGATGGACGTCACGGGCGCAGTGGGGGCAGAAGGCGGAGCCTTCCGGCAGGCCCGCGCCGCAGTGGGGGCATTTGCGTTCCATGGTGCTCACTCCTTGGTATCAAAAGCGACCTGGGACAGGTCCAGGGGCTGGCTGCAGCGGTTGTCGATGTTGCGCTGGTTGTTGCAGAATACCGAGCCCTGGAAGTTCATGGTCACGTCGGTGGGGACGGCCTCCAGCAGCACGGCGGTGCCGTTGTTGGAAAAGATATTGTCGTTGAACATGGAGTGATTGACGTACTCCCCGGTGCTGTTGAAGTCAAAGCCCACCTGATTGCCGTCGAAGCGGCAGCCGATGACGTTGACCCAGCATTCGCCGAAGGCCAGAACGCCGGTCTCCCAGTTGGTAAAGGAGCAGTTGGTGGCCCGGAAGTAGGCGGAGGTGGATACGCCGCTGCCCGTCCCGCCGCCCGCGAAGTCCAGGTTCTCGAAAAAGGAGATATCGCTGCTGGGACAGATAATAAAGACTGTGCCGGTGAAGGTGGTGCGGCTGCCGTCGGCATCGGTGGAGCCGTACACGTTCATGGGGCGGTTCTGAAGGGTGAGGCCGCCCTGGTAGGTCACGGCGGGCAGGTGGAGGTTCACCACGGTGGGCAGGGGGACTTCCGCCCCAATCCGGTCCACCAGGGCCTGAAGGTCCTCGATGGTGTCCATGGGGTAGTCCTCCGGGTAGTAGTCCCTGGTCTCGATGAGCTCCGGCTTATAGGTCTGCCGCAGGCGGATGGTGTCTCCATTCTTCATGTGAAGGGTCCATACCAGCTCCGCCGGGGTGCTCTCTCCGGTGAAGTCCAGCAGGGAGATGAGGGCGGCGTCGGGAAGGGCCTCGTTGCAGGCGGGCTGGGAGCACAGCATGGGGGAGGGGCTGTCCTCCTGGTGAATGAACTCGGCGGAGACCGACTCCACCAGCTCCAGAAAGGCCTGATTGGCGTCCTCGCCGGAGTCGCTGTCGTTGATATACAGCCGGGAGGGCATCCGGTACTGGCCGTCCGCCTCGCAGGAGACGGTCAGTTCGGGCTGGGGGGTGAAACGGTCGCTCCCGGAGGCCAGCAGTACCTGGTAGACGGCGCCGTCCCCGGCGGTGTAGATCACCTGTCCGTACTCGTCGTAGGTACTGGGCTTTAATTTCAGCCACAGTCCCACGGCCGCGGCGGAGACGATGACCAGTGCCAGCAGGCCCAGCAGCGCCCGCTTCAGCATGGGCACCGGCGCCTTGGCTGCCTTGCGGCGGTGTACAGTCCTGGCGCAGTGGGGGCAGAAAGAGGCCTCCTCCGGCAGGTCCGCGCCGCAGTGGGGACATTTGCGTTCCATGGCTTATCCTCCGTTTCCCTGGCAGTCCAGCATGGTGTAGCCCAGCAGGTTGTAGTCCGCGTCCAGCAGCAGGTAGCACATCCAGCGGCCCTCATCGGGCAGAAATTCCTCCAGCCGCTCTATCTCGCGGCACTGCCGCTCCATGTCCGGGGCGTGGAACTGGTGCCACAGGCGGTAAATCTGGGAGTCGTCCTTCCGCAGCACAGGGCCACGGCCTGTGTTGTAGCCCTTCAGGAACCACACCACACCTGAGGCATCCAGCTCCTCCGGAGGGATATAGGTGGAGAAGAGCTCCTGCCACTGGTTCTCGAAGGCTGCGCTCTGCTCCAGGTAGAGGCCGGTAAAGTCGTAGTCGCACAGCGTCACGTCCAGCTGCCACTGGCCGTCTCCCAGGTTGGCGGCCGGTCCGATGGAGTACCCCATCAGGTGGGTATTGTGGTCAAAGAGCAGCAGACAGAGCCGGCTGCCCCCGGCATTGCGGGCGTCGAACATACCCCACTCCCCGTCGGAGCCGCTGGTGCCCTGGGAGGAAACCAGCGCGGCCATTTGGAAACTGTCCACCAGATAGTCGTCGATGTTTTCGCTGGTCAGGGAGGTGGTGCCGAAGTTGATGTAGGTCACCTGGGGGAAGTGCGCCCGCATCAGCTCGGCGGTAACCTTGACCATGCCGTCTTCATCCTCGGTGAGCACCACCGGATGGACCTCTCCCTCGGGCATGCCGGCGGAGGCGCTGCTGCGGAGAAGAAGGGCCAGCAGTCCGGCGGCAGCCGCAAGCATCAGGACAAGAGCCGCGATTTTCAGCCTCTTCCGCCACAGATGGACGGGAACCTGGACCGGCTTCCGGGGCCGGATGCTCCGGGTGCAGTGGGGGCAGAAGGAGGCGTCCTCCGGCAGTGGGGCGCCGCAGTGGGGGCAAGGGTGTTCCATGGCAAATTCCTCTCTGTTCCGCATCTCCGCGGGTTATTCAAAGGTGGCGTAGGCGATGTCCACCGGCTGCCCGCAGGGGTTGTCGATATCCGTCCCGTTGCCGGAGAAGCGGGAGCCGGCAAAATCAATGGTCCTGTCGGTAGGGACCTGTTTGAGCAGCACGGCGGTGCCGTTGCTGCGAAAGGTGTTGTACTCAAAACGGGTATAGTTGGCATAATCCCCGGCGCTGTCAAAGCAGAAGCCCACGGTGTTGTCCTCAAACAGGCAGCCCGTCGGGTCGCACCAGCCGTCGCCGGTGATCAGCAGCCCGGTGTCCCAGCCGGAGAAGAAGCAGTTCTCCACCCGGCTCTCGGCTGAGACGGTGAGCCCCACCCCGGAGCCGCTTCCCCGGAAGTCAATATTCCGAATAAAGGACAGCGGCTTTTTCGCCGGCGCCATCACCACCGGTCCGGTAAAGGAGGTGCGCATGTTTTTCTCATCCGCGCTGCCGTACAGGCTGACGCCCCGGCGGCGGACGGTGAGCCCGCCCTGGTAGTGGACCGGGGGCAGGTGGACGTACACCATGGCGGAGGGGGAGGCCTCCCCGGCAATCCGGTCCACCAGGGCCTGGAGGTCCTCGATGGTGTCCATGGAGTAGTCCTCCGGGTAGTAGTCCAGAGTCTCCACCTGCTCCAGATAGAGCTTCTGCCGCAGGCGGATGGTGTCCCCGTTTTTCATGTTGAAGGTCCACACCAGCTCCGCCGGACTGCTCTGGCCGGAGAAATTCACGGTGGTCACCAGCGCCGCGTCGTCGTCGTAGGACTGGTACATGGGCTGGGAGCAGGTCATGGGGGAGAGGCTGTCCTCCGGCTGGATGAGCTGGGCATAGAAGGTGTCCACCAGCTGAAGAAACATCTGACCGGCGTTGAGTCCGCTCTCCACGTGGGTGATAAACAGGCTGGAGGCCCGCTCGTAGAACACATATTTTTCCGCCTGCACCGTATATTCCGGCTGGGGGCCGGAGGCGTTGTCCTGAAAGGTGAGGCAGAGGCGGTAGGAGTTGCTGCCGGTGGAGTAGACCACCTGGCCGTAGGCGTCGTAAATGTCGGGGGTGACGGCCTGGTACAGCGCCGTTCCCAGCAGAAGCCCGCCAAACCCCAGCAGCGCCAGTCCCGCCAGCCAGAGGGCCAGCCGGACCTTTTTCCGCCACATGTGAACCGGAATGACCACATCCCTCCGGGAACGGACGCTCTGGGCACAGTGGGGGCAGAAGGAGGACTCCTCCGGCAGCGGCGCGCCGCAGCGGGGGCAGGGGTTGAATCTGCCGGCCATGTTACAGGGCCTCCATCAGCCGCAGCACATTCTTGTACCGCCGCTGAGGGTTGACGTGGGTGCACCGGTCCACAATCCGGCCCATCTTACCCCCGGCCAGATGCTTGGAGGGGTGCTCGCCGGTGAGCATCACGTTGATGAGAATGCCCAGGGAGTAGATGTCGGTGCGGATGTCCGATTGGGACAGGCCGTACTGCTCCGGGGCGGCGTAGCCGGTGGTGCCCAGAATCTGGGTGTCGTTACTGTGCTCCGGCTTATGCAGCCGGGCGGCGTCAAAGTCGATGAGCACCGCCTCCGCGCCCCGGAGCATAATGTTCTCCGGCTTCACATCCCGGTGGACGGCGCCGATGGAGTGGAGGACCCACAGGGCCTGGCAGATCTGGCGCACAATTGACTTGGTCTCCTCCGGCGAGAAAAGGGCGTCCTTGAGGAGAAAGCCCAGCGTATCCCCCTCGATGAATTCCTCCAGCACCAGGTTTTCCCCGTCCCGCTCCGCCACCTCGTAGATGGTGGGCAGGTTGGGGCAGGCATAGTCCAGCAGGGCACGGTAGACCTCGGAATTGCCCGTAAAATGCCGCAGGATAAATTTTTTCCCTGTGCGCTTGTGGCGGATGAGCCGCACGCTTCCCCGGGGGCTCTCCTTCAGAACCCGGATAAGCTGGTACTCTTCGCGCAGAATATCTGACAGCCAAGTATAAATGGAAATCCCCCCAAAATCTGAAACACTATGCAGTGGGCATATTGTATCCCCATACTAAATGTTGTAAATTTAAGTATATAGGATTTGCATTTGGAAGTCAAAGGGGAGTGAGAAGTATGGAAGAAAAGACCACGGATGATCTCAATCAGGAACTGATGAGCAAGGACGACATTGACTCCTACATCAAGGAGAATCGCTTCTATTTTTTGGATCGGAGCATTTCTGAGCTGCTCAATGCGCTCTACGATAAAAAGGACATCTCCAAGGCGGCCCTGGCCCGCAAGGCGGGGATGAGCGAGGTGTACCTGCACCAGGTCTTTTCCGGCCGGCGGAAGCCCTCCCGCGACAAGCTGCTCTGCCTGTGCGTGGGGCTGGGCGCCACCCTGGACGAGACCCAGCGCCTGCTCCGGCAGGCCGCTCTGGCGGAGATCTACCCCAAGAACAAACGAGACGCCATCATCGGCTTCGGCATCACCCACCAGATGGAGCTGAGCGAGATCAACGACAAGCTCTTTGTTGAAAACGAAAAGACTCTGTTTTAACAGCGGCGGGTGTACGTATTGTTTTAAACGGCTTGGGAGAGTATGCTCCGGCTGTTTAAAAAATAAGCAAATAATAGGAGGAAGCAAAGAATGAAGCACAGAAGATTCATTTCCATGCTGGCGGTCGGCGCGCTCTGCCTCTCCCTGCTGCCTACGGTGGCCTTCGCTGCTGAGAGCATGGACAACTTTAAGACTGAGCGGGAGTATCCGGCGGGCCAGTTTACCGACGTGGCGGCCAACAGCTGGTATGCCGGAAGCGTGGAGAACGCCTATGAGCTGGGCCTGGTGGAGGGCACCAGCAAGACCACCTTCTCTCCCAACGACCCTGTCACCATCAGCTCCACCCTGACCCTGGCCTGCCGCCTGTACAGCACCTACTACGGCGACAATACCGACTTCACCGGCGGCAACCCCTGGTACCAGCCCTATGTGGACTACGCCATTGAAAAGGGCATCATCACCTCCGGCCAGTTCACCGACTACAACGCCAACGCCACCCGTCGGCAGTTCGCCGCCATCATGGCCAAGGCCCTGCCCGCAAGCGCCCTGAAGTCCATCAACACGGTTGAGGACGGCGGCATCCCCGACGTGGCCTCCGGCAGCGCCAACTACAGCGACATTTACACCCTCTACCGGGCGGGCATCCTCACCGGCAGCGACAAGGCGGGCACCTTCCTGCCCGAGACCACCATCGACCGGGCCTCTGTCTCCGCCATCCTCACCCGCATGGCCATGCCCAGCCAGCGCCAGTCCATCACCCTGAAGAAGTCGGATGTGGCCGCCACCGGCATTACCCTGAACCGCAACACTCTGACCCTGAAGGCCGGCGAGACCTACCAGCTCACCGCTGCCCTGACGCCTGTCAACGCCAGCACTAAGGTGGAGTGGAGTGTCAGCAACAATGTGGTGTCCGTCACGGACGACGGTAAGATCACGGCCAATCGGGGCGGCGCCTGCCTGGTAACCGCTACGGCGGGCAGCGTCAAGGCCCAGTGCTCGGTGACGGTCACCGAGGTGGAGATCACCCGGGTCCGCTTCAGCGAAAGCAGCGTGGACATGACCGAGGGCGAGAGCAGGAAGCTGAACGTCTCCCTCACCCCCTCCGACGCCAGCCCCCTCTCCCTTGACTGGAGCTCTGACGCGCCCAATGTGGCCACCGTCTCCGACGACGGCACTGTCACCGCCGTGGGCGAGGGCAGCGCGGTCATCACAGCCACGGCCCCCAGCGGCAGATCTGACAGCTGCATGGTATATGTGACCGGAAAAGTGAACGCCGCGGTGCCCGTGGTGGGCCGGGAGTACGGCCCCTTCAACCTGACCACCTATTACAGCAGCGGCAGAGTGCAGGATACCTGGAACATTACCTCCTTTGTTGTGCAGAGCATCGAGGTCCCGTACCGGGGCAGCGATAACTATGAGCTGTCCATCAGCATCCAGGGCCGGAGCACCTACGACAGCTGCTGGTTTGACATCTACTTCTATGACGGCAGCGGCCGCGTGGTGGGCGAGGCCACAATCATTGAGGACGTGAGCGCCAACCGGGACTTCAACATCCTGGTGGAGACCTATGTGGAGAAGGACATCCTGGACAACGCTGTCAGCATGGAATTCTTCTCTCACGACGGCGATCCCGCCAACTCCGGCGGTTCCAGCTCCGGCGGCAACCAGGGCGGCAACACCGGCGGCGGCAATGAGGGCGGCTCCACCGAGACCCCCGACTATGATTATCCCTATGATACCTATTACGGCTTTGAGGGCATCCCCTCCTTCGACGAGTTCACCAGCAGCAGCCGCACACAGATGGACTACACCGAGGGCAAAAAGGCTGGCTATATGTACGCCTCTGCTACCACAGCGGAGTTCGATTCGTACCGGGCGGCGCTGAAGGAATGCGGCTTCTCGGAGTCCCAGGTGGCCGGTATGTACTTCTACAGCAAGGGAACCCATGGCACCAACGACTACTGGGAGGTCCGGTGCGGCACGACGTCTTCTCCCTATGGAGAGGTGTCTGTAATGGTCTCTATCTCCCACATCAAGTCCACCAACGAGTGGTAAACAGCCTAACAGTGTGCCCCCGCCGGCCGGCGGGGGCACAGTTCTTCTATACTGCATGCAAAAAGCGCCGCCCGTCCCACAGGGGACGGGCGGCGCTTCATACTGCTTGCTTGAAAGGGGGGATTACACCCAGCCCTGGGCCATCATGGCGTCGGCCACCTTGATGAAGGCGGCCACGTTGGCACCCAGGACATAGTCCTCGGGGGTCTTGCCGTACTCCTCGGCGGCGGCGGACATGTTCTTGTAGATGTCGGCCATGATGCCCTTCAGGCGGTTATCAACCTCCTCGAAGGTCCAGGACAGGCGCAGGCTGTTCTGGCTCATCTCCAGGGCGGAGACGGCCACGCCGCCGGCGTTGGCGGCCTTGCTGGGCACGAACAGGATGCCGGCCTCGGCGAAGGCGTCCATGGCCTCCAGGGTGGAGGGCATGTTGGAGCCCTCGGTGACCATCCAGCAGCCGTTGCTCAGCAGGGTCTTGGCGGCCTCCAGGTCGATCTCGTTCTGGGTGGCGCAGGGCAGGGCGATGTCGCAGGGGACGGTCCAGATGCCCTGCCAGCCCTCGTGGTACTCGGCCTGGGGATGGGTCTCCACGTACTCGCGGATGCGGCCGCGGCGGACCTCCTTAATCTCCTTGATGGCGGCCACGTCCACGCCGTTGTTGTCCACGATGTAGCCGTTGGAGTCGCACATGGCGATGACCACGGCGCCCAGCTCGGTGGCCTTCTCGGCGGCGTAGATGGCCACGTTGCCGGAGCCGGACACGAGGACCTTCTTGCCCTCGAAGCTCTTGCCCTTGTGGGACAGGACCTCGTTGGCCAGGTACACCACGCCGTAGCCGGTGGCCTGGGTGCGGGCCAGGGAGCCGCCGTAGCTCAGGCCCTTGCCGGTGAGCACGCCGCAGTACTGGCCGGTGATGCGCTTGTACTGGCCGTACAGGTAGCCGATCTCGCGGCCGCCCACGCCGATGTCGCCGGCGGGCACGTCGCAGTCGGGGCCGATGTGGCGGTAGAGCTCGGTCATAAAGCTCTGGCAGAAGCGCATGACCTCGTCGTCGCTCTTGCCCTTGGGGTCGAAGTCGCTGCCGCCCTTGCCGCCGCCGATGGGCAGGCCGGTGAGGGAGTTCTTAAAAATCTGCTCAAAGCCCAGGAACTTCATGACGCTCTGATTGACCGTGGGATGGAAGCGCAGGCCGCCCTTGTAGGGGCCGATGGCGCTGTTGAACTGGACGCGGAAGCCGCGGTTGATCTGGTACTCGCCCTTGTCGTCAATCCAGGGCACACGGAAGGTGATGATCCGCTCGGGCTCGACCATCCGCTCCAGAATTTTGGCCTTCTGATACTCGGGGCGGCGCTCCACAATGGGGCGCAGGGAGTTGAGCACCTCAGTGGCGGTCTGCAGGAACTCCGGCTCGTGGGGGTTCTTCGCCTTGACGTCGGCCAGTACCTGACTCACATAATCCATGATGTTTACCTCCTGATCTGTAGAGCGGCTTCCTTAAAATATATATGGAGCCGCGTCTGAGATATATCTGCGGTTGCCCGGGGCGCCCTCCGCCGCCGGGGAAAAGGACGGCGCTGCCCTGCGCACTACATTGGTACAAGTATACTGTCTTACCCCCGGTATCTGTCAATAGTTTTTTGCAGGATTTTTTAAAAAACTTGCGCAAAAGACCATTCCGCCGGTGGGAATCCGTCTGTGAGGGAGAAAACAGGCAAGTTTTGTCCTTCTGGACTGCACTTCTCAAAACAAATTGATGAATGCGTTGATCTCGGAAAAGAGCTTTTTGTTTTGATTCCAGATGAGGCAGACCCGGGGGCTGAAGTTCAGATCCTCCAGGTGGCGGATAACCAGCGATGTATCCGTATTGATGACAGCGGAGGTGTAGGGCGCGATGGCGATGCCGATGCCGGCCTGGGCCCAGCTCAGTGAGGACTGAATGCCGTCGTTCTCGCATATGATATGGGGCGTAAAGCCGTGCTTCCGGCAGGCGGTGACCAGCATCTCGCGGTAGCGGCGGTGGGTCACCAGCGGTTTCCCCTGGAGATCCTCCAGAGGAATCGCGTCTTTTCCGCTGCCTTCAAAAAAATAGGGCTTGGCCAGCGCCACAAAGTGGTCCGCTTCTCCGGGCGGGAGGAGCGTGTTGCGGATGGGCACCACGTGGAAGGACGTCACATTGAACGGCTCGCGGACAAAGCCGATATCCGCCTCGTTCTCCCGCAGCGCGGCCAGGACGGATTCGGTGCGCCCCTCCACCACCTGAAAGTTTACATAGGGGTACGCGCTGCAGAAGTGGGCGATTTTTTCGGGCAGCATCTGGCTGTTGATGGAGCCGATGGTGGCGATTCGTATAATCATATGCCGTTCCTGGGAAATAAGCTGAATATCTCTGGATGTCTCTTCCAGCAGGGCCAGAATGGCCTGGGCGCGCTCCCGCAGAAGGGTGCCCGCCGGCGTAATCTCGAGATGGCGCTTGTCACGGATAAAAAGAGGAGAACCCAGCTCCTCCTCCAGCAGCTTGAGCTGGAGGCTGACGGGCGGCTGTGATACATTTAAGCTCTGAGCCGCCCGGGTTACGCTGCCCATCTTAGCGATTTCAAGGAAATATTCCAGCTGTTTTAGTGTCATTGCACAAATCTACCCCTTGATGTTCTGTCTAATTAAACAATAATCATATATAAAAAATATATAAGACGAGGCTTTTAGAAGGATAAAAGTATTTGTCATGGCATAGGGAGAATGTTATAATATAGGCAATAAAGCGGATAGAGTTTTCGTTAAAAATGCCCTGCAAATTTCGCTGCCCTAATATTTGAGGAAAGCGAAAGTTGGACATTAGAGGAAAATGACAGAGAATTTTGCCATATCAAACTATATTATAAATATATAAAAGAGAAAAATCAAGAATTACAGAGGGAAAATCCCCAAAATGATACCGGCAGCCCATTCGCTGCGGCAGCTCCTTCTGGTTGCGAAACGTATTCCCCAAATACGTTTTTCAATAACAGCCGGCGACAGGGGCGGATACGGTGCGCACCGTGCCGCCCCACCCTCAGGCACCCCTATCTACCGAACATGATATGAGAGGGAGGAAAAGTATGACCGAGCAGAAAAATACGCAAGAACTGACTGGCATCAAGAAGTACTTTAAAGAACAGAACATCGAAATCTCCTGGAACCGCATCGGCATCCAGGCTCTGGGCGGCATGGCCCACGGCCTGTTTGCCTCGCTCCTCATTGGCACTATCATCAACACCGTTGGTACCTTTATCCCGGGTGTGGTCGGCGAGTTCCTGATGAGCATCTCCGGGCAGACCTCCGCCGTACAGGGCGCGGCCATGGCTCTGGCCATCGGCTATGCCGTCAAGTGCGATCCCTACGTCCTCTATTCCCTGGCCACAGTTGGCTACGCTACCAACGCTCTGGGCGGCGCTGGCGGTCCTCTGGCCGTGTACTTCGTCACCCTGATTGCCATCTTCTTCGGCAAACTGGTCTCCAAGCGCACTCCTGTCGACCTGATCGTCACTCCGGCCGTCACCATCATTATCGGCGTCCTGGTGGCGCAGTTCCTGGCCCCGCCCATCGGCGCGTTCGCCTCCTGGCTGGGCACCATCATCATGTGGGCCACCGAGCAGCAGCCCTTCTTCATGGGCATCCTGGTGTCCGTGATCGTGGGTATCGTCCTGACCCTCCCCATCAGCTCCGCCGCCGTCTGCGCGGCTCTGAGCCTGACGGGTCTGGCCGGCGGCGCCGCTGTGGCTGGCTGCTGCGCCCAGATGGTGGGCTTTGCCGTGTGTACTTATCGTGAGAACAAGATGAACGGTCTGGTTTCCATCGGCCTGGGCACCTCCATGCTGCTGGTTCCCAACCTGATGAGCAAGCCGATTCTGTGGCTGCCGCCCACGCTGGCCGCCGCTGTGACCGGTCCCATCGCCACCTGCATTTTCAATCTGCAGATGAACGGATCTCCCATCTCCTCCGGCATGGGCACCAGCGGTCTGGTGGGCCCCATCGGCGTTGTTACCGGTTGGTTCACTCCCTCTGAGGCGGCCCTGAACGCCGGCGCTTCCGCCATTGCTCCTGGCGCGATGGACTGGATTGGCCTGGTTCTGATTTGCTTCGTGCTTCCCGCCGCGCTGGCGCTGCTCTTCTCTGAGATTATGCGCAAGCAGGGCTGGATCAAGGAAGGCGACTATAAGCTGGTCTGATTCAGGCGTGTCCCGGACGGCTACATATTGTTAACCGCAGCCGGGGCGCCCATTCAGGCGGGTGCCCCGGCTGATATATTCAGGGTTTTTCCCTGCACTTCAGGCGATATCTGAGTCCTGCCGGCGGGATTTCACCGGAAGGACCGGTAGAGCAAATATTTTCCCAAGCGCGTCATGAAAAATGGTAAAACGCCGATTCAGCACCGGCTAAAAGATGAAAGGAGTTTTCACAATGAGCATGACAGTCATTAAGAACATCGGCACCATCCTCAGCGGTGACATCAACAAGCCTGTCCTTGAGGGTGATACCATCCTGATTGCCGACGGCAAGATCAAGGCTATCGGCGGCGACGCCCTGGCTGCTATCTCCACTGCTGAGATCGCTGCCGAGGTGGAGCAGGGCACTGTCATCGACGCCGCCGGCGCCACTGTCGCCCCCGGCCTGTTCGACACGCACGTCCACACCAGCCTGGGCGATTATGCTCACCGCCAGTTCGCCAGCAACTTCATTGAGGGCGAGCTCCACGGCGGCGTGACCACCATCATCTCCGCCGGTGAGTGCCACACCCCCGGCCGTCCCAAGGATCCCGCCGGCACCAAGGCTCTGGCCATTCTGGCCCACAAGTCCTTCGACGCTCTGAAGCCCGGCGGCGTGAAGGTCCACGGCGGCAGCGTCATCCTGGAGAAGGGCCTCACTGAGGCGGACTTCGCCGAGATGGCCAAGGAAGGCGTCTGGACCGTCGGCGAGATCGGCCTGGGCAGCGTGAAGCAGCCCGAGGACGCCGCTCCCATGGTCGAGTGGGCCCACAAGTACGGCATGAAGGTCCAGATGCACACCGGCGGCACCTCCATCCCCGGCTCCTCCACCGTCACCGCCGCCCAGGTTATGGCCACCAAGCCCGACGTCATCTCCCACATCAACGGCGGCCCCACCGCCATCCCCCTGCACGAGGTGGATAAGCTGATGGACGAGACCGACTTCGCCATGGAGATTGTCCAGTGCGGCAACCCCAAGGTCACCGACTACGTCGCCCGCCGCGCCCAGGAGAAGGGCCAGCTGGGCCGCATCATCTTCGGCAACGACGCTCCCTCCGGCACCGGCATTATCCCCCTGGGCATCCTGCGCAACATCTGCCAGGTGGCTTCCATCTCCGGCATCCCCGGCGAGATCGCCGTCTGCATGGCCACCGGCAACGCCGCCCGCGTGTATGACAAGCTGAACACCGGTATGATCGAAGTGGGCCGTGAGGCCGACCTCATCTTCCTGGACGCCCCCATGGGCTCTGTGGCCAACACCGCCGTCGAGGCCTTCGAGTGCGGCGATATCCCCGGCCTGAGCATCATCATGGTGGACGGCGTGGTCAAGGCTGCCAAGAGCCGCAACACGCCTCCCTGCAAGCGTCCCGCCAAGGTCCTGTAAGCGGAACAGAAATGACACAAGCCTGCCGCCCGGCAGAGGGTATACGGGCGGCAGGCCTATGATACAGAGGAGGCTCAACAATTCATGGTCATTGTGAACCTGGAAGCCTGTAAGGGCTGCATGATCTGCGAGAAGAACTGCCCCCTGGATGCGGTCCACGTGGTGGAGCGCAAGGCGGTTGTGGATGCCGAGAAGTGCTGCGAGTGCGGCGTGTGCACCCGCGTGTGTAAGTTCGGCGCCATCTCCAAGCCCGCTGAGATGAGCGAGAACTGCGCCATCTGCTCCCACTGCTCCGTGCAGTGCCGTGTGCCTCTGGGCCACACCGGCGCCTGCAAGCGCTATACCAATGTAGGCGGCGAGCTGGTGCGCAACCGCAAGCTGGAGATGACCCCCAGCAGCGAGGTTGTCTATCCTGACAAGCGCCTGGAAGGCCCCATTATCACCGCCGTCGGCGCCGGCACCAACTACCCCTGCATCCGTCCCGCGCCCCACATTGTCTCCGACGTCCGGGACGGCGTGGAAGTGGTGACCGTGGTGACCGAGGCTCCCCTGAGCTACTCCGCCGTTGTGGTCAAGCTGGACACCAACACCTACATCGGCGAGGAAGGCGACCCCGTCTACCGTGACGGCAAGCTGGTGGGCATGGTCAACACCGAGGAGTACGGCTCCAAGATGATCGCTGTGGGCGGCGCCAACAAGCTGACCGGCCCCGACGGCTTCATCGTGGCCCGCACCATCACCGAGCTGGCCAACGGCGAGCAGGTGGAGCTGTCCGTCAACAAGAAGATCAAGGTTGTCGTGCAGCAGGGTAAGCCCCCCATCATCAACGGCGTGCAGGAGTCCAAGATGCGCATCGGCTGCGGCAGCGCTACCGTGGGCCTGTTTGCCAAGAAGATGAAGGAAGCCGTTGACGAGTGCATCGTCATCGACCACCACGTGGTGGGCCTGTTCACCGAGCACCTGGCCGGCGCCGATGTGGGCATGGAGTGGTCCGGCGTGATCCCCAACGCCCGCAAGTCCTCCCGCGGCCGTTACTTCGGCGAGCACGGCACCGGCATCGGCGGCACCACCATCGAGACCCCCCGGGACGCCATTAAGAGCGTGGATATGACCCGCGCCCACGCCGGCATGCAGATCCTGGTGCTCAACACCACGGGCGAGATCCGCGCCCTCTTTGAGGTCCAGGCCGACGGCGACGTGAAGGAAATCCCCATGACCGACAAGGCCACCGCCCTGGCGGATGACATTATGAACAACTGCGAGCAGTCCCTGACCAGCGTCATGTACACCGGCGGCACCGGCGGCAGCGCCCGCGGCGGCGTCTGCTCCAAGCCTCTGGCCATCACCAAGGCCGTCCACGAGGGCAAGGCTGTCCTCACCATCGGCGGCGCGCCTACTTACATCCTGCCCGGCGGCGGCATCGACTTTATTGTGGACGCCGGCAAAATGGTCCGCCACGGCGTGACCTGGGTGCCCACCCCCGCCACTGTGGCCCCGGTGGAGTACACCATGACCAAGGCCGACTACGACGCCATCGGCGGCCATATGAACTGCGTCAAGCCCATCGACGAGCTCCGCAAGGAGATTGGCGAGTAAATGACGGCAGAGCGAGACTGGGTCCGGGAGCTGGCGCCGGGACAGGTGTACTTCGATTACGGCCCCGTGTCCATGGTGGTCACCGCAGTACGGAACGGAGCGGGTGACAGCGCCCTGTGCGCGTCGGCTGCGGAGGTTGTGGAACGCAATCTGCGCACCCTGGGCCAGTCGCTGGACATGCTCCGCCGCTACCCCGCCCACGTGGACCCGGAAGCCCTGACGGGTACGGCCCGCCAGATGGCCGACGCGGTGCTTGCCACCGGAGATCCCTGGCTGACGCCCATGGCGGCGGTGGCCGGAGCCATGTCCGACGCTGTGGCCGACTTCCTCTGGGAGCAGGGGGCGGAAAAAGTCACCGCCAACAACGGCGGCGACATCGCCCTCCGCCTGGCCCCCGGTCAGAAGCTGGACATGGGCATCCTGTACGACCTGAACCGGAGCGGGGTGGACCGGGTGGTCCGCCTCCTTCCGGAGCACGGGATCGGCGGGGTAGCCACCAGCGGGCTGGGCGGCCGGAGCCTGACCACCGGTATCGCCAGCAGCGTGACGGCGTTTTCCGCCCGCTGCGCCAGGGCCGACGCCCTGGCCACCCTCCTGGCCGACCGCTCCTATATCGACTCGCCCGCCGTCCATACCTGCCTTGCGGCAGAGCTGGACCCGGACAGTGACATCGCCGACCTGACGGTTGTCACGGCGGTGGACCCCCTGACCGAGGCGGAGAAGCGGAAGGCCCTGGACCAGGTGCTGGCCGAGGCCGAGCTCCAGTACCGCCGGGGCGGCCTGCGGGCCTGCGTGGCGGCGGTGCAGGGCATGACGGCCACCTTTGACCCCGAAAAAATTCTCAGCGACAGATAAGTTGGAGCGGCAGGGAGCCGGACAGCTCCCCCAACCGGTCAAAACTTTCCAATTAAAATACCTCAAAAATTTAAAGGAGTGTTTTGCCATGAAAGAGCCCAAAATCCGCAAGATCGTAACCAACCTGGAAGAGGTCTTCTATGAGGGCGGCGCTGATATGCCCGTCGAGAACGGCGAGAAGAAGTCCATCAAGACCGTCTCCGTGGCCGCCGTCATCAAGAACCCCTATGCCGGCAAGTGGCAGGAGGACCTGAGCGAGCTGACCGAGTACGGCGAGTATCTGGGCGATCTGCTGGCCCGCAAGGGCGCCGAGCTGCTGGGCGCTGAGAACGTCGAGACCTACGGCAAGGGCTGCATCGTGGGCACTGACGGCGAGCTGGAGCATTCCTCCGCTATGCTGCACCCCAAGGCCGGCAAGCCCATCCGCGCGGCCATCGGCGGCGGCAAGTCCATCATCCCCTCCAACGAGAAGGTGGCCGGTGTCGGCGCTTCCCTGGACATCTCCCTGCACTATAAGGATGCCGCCTTCGTGCGCACCCACTACGGCTCCTTCGAGGTCCGCGTGCCCGACGCCCCCAAGGCTGACGAGATCGTCATGGCCGTTGTTCTGGCCGACGGCGGCCGTCCCCACGCCACTGTGAACGGCGTCGGCCGTATCGGCGGCCTGCAGAAGTCCGAGGCCAAGTGCGAGGACGGCATGCACTAAGCTGCAAGGTGAACTGAAAGAGACTTGAAAAAGGCCCCCGACCGACCCAATGGCGCTGGTCGGGGGCCTTTTCCGAAAAGAGATTCCGAGACGTATGATTAGATTGAACGCAGTCAAAGAGGTCTGCTCGGACCGTTGAGAATGCCGGTTCCCCCGGCAGAATCCGGTTTCAAAGTGAAGAACCATCGTTCCCAACGGTCTGAGCACAGCTGTGAATGGACGATTGATCGGAACAGAGGGAATCAATAAATCGAAATAGAATGGAGTGCATGAAAATGAAGATTGGTTTCATCGGTCTTGGCGCAATGGGCCGGCCCATGGCCAGCAATCTGCTGAGCGCCGGCTATGAGGTCCACGCCTTTGACGTGGTTGAGGCCGCGGTGAAGGAGATGGAGGGCAAGGGCGCCATCGGCCACCCCTCCGCCGGAGAGATGGCCGGTCATGTGGACGTCATCATCTGCTCCCTGCCCAACGCCAAGATCGTGGAAGGCACCATGTGCGGCGAGAACGGCGTGTTTGAAAACTGCAAGGAGGGCACCGTCATCATCGACATGAGCTCCGTCGCCCCCAACAGCACCAAGGCCATGGCCAAAAAGGCCGGCGCCAAGGGCATCCACTACATTGACGCGCCTGTCAGCGGCGGCGTGTCCGGCGCTGCCGCCGGCACTCTGACCATCATGGTGGGCGCCGATGACGAGACCTTCAACAAGGTCAAGCCCATCTTCGACGTGCTGGGCAAGAACATCTACCACGTGGGCGAGGCCGGCGGCGGCGACGCCATCAAGATGGTCAATAACCTGCTGCTGGGCTGCAACATGGCCGCCCTGGCCGAGGCCCTGACCCTGGGCGTGAAGTGCGGCCTGTCCGTGGAGACCATGAAGGAGGTCATCTCCGTCTCCTCCGGCCGCAGCTATGCCCTGGACGCCAAGCTGGAGAAGTTCATCATGGCCGGCCAGTTCAACGGCGGCTTTGCCGTGGATCTGCAGTACAAGGATCTGGGCCTGGCCCTGGAGGCCTCCCGGGACGAGAAGGTGCCCCTGCCCATGACCGCCGCCGCCGTCCAGGTGTACGAGATGGCCCGGGCCAAGGGCCAGGGCCGGGAGGATATGTCCTCCGTGGTCAAGGTCTGGGAGGACCTGACCGGCGCGAAAATTCACGGTGAGGCCGAAGCGCAGAAAGGAGCCTGAAGCCAATGAAGCCCTTTACTTATCACGCCCCCACCACAGTGGCTGAAGCTGTGGAGATGCTGGACAAATATCAGAGCAGCTGCGCTGTGGTCGCCGGCGGCACCGACGTTGTCATTGAGCTCAACGAGCGCCACAAGACCCCCGAGCACGTCATCAGCATCAGCAAGCTGGACGAGCTGCGCTATGTGAAGGAAGAGGACGGCATGGTGAAAATCGGCGCCCTCACCACCTTCACCGACCTGGAGAACAACCCCTATGTGAAGGAGAAGCTGCCCGCCCTGTATGAGACCGCCATCCACGTGGGCTCTCCCCAGATCCGGAATCTGGGCACCATCGGCGGCAACGTGGTCAACGCCTCTGTGGCCGGCGACTCCCCCACGACGCTGGTGACCCTGGGCGCCTCCGTGGTGCTGCGCAGCGCCAAGGGCGACCGGATTATGACAATCGAGGACTTCAACAAGGGGCCCGGCAACTGCGCCATTCGGCCCGATGAGCTGATGATTGAGGCCCGGTTCCCCGCGCTGGGCCCCGACGAGGCGGTGGGCTACTTCAAGATCGGCAAGCGGAAGTCCCTGGCCATTGTGGTGCTGGCTGTCAGCATCTACGTCAAGCGCACTGCGGACAACAAGGTGGAGGACTGCCGCGTCGTTCTGGGCGCCGTGAGCAAGCACCCCATGCGCGCGCCCGAGCTGGAGGAGCTCCTCAAGGGCAAGCCTCTGGAGACCGGCGTGCTGTATGATACCCTGCCCGCCTTTACCGAGGCCGTGCAGGCCGCCATTCCCACCCGTCCCTCGGTGGTCTATAAACGTGAGGGCGTCCGGGGCGCGGCCCGCCGGTGCTATGACCAGATTCTCAGCCAGCTGGGCCTGGCCTGAGCAGGAGGTATCCGAACTATGGAACAGATTTGTATTCATTTTAACCTGAACGGCCAGGACGTCTCTGTCATGGCCGACCCCAATAAGCGCCTGGTGGACTTCCTGCGGGAGGACATGGGCTTGACCAGCGTGAAGGAAGGCTGCGGCGAGGGCGAGTGCGGCGCCTGCACCGTCATCTACAACGGCAACGCCGTCACCTCCTGCCTGATGCTGGCCGGCCAGGTGGACGGCGGCAGCGTCGTCACCCTGGAGGGCGTGACCAAGGAGGACGGCAGCCTGGATGTGATTCAGCAGGCCTTTGTGGACGCCGGCGCCGTCCAGTGCGGCTACTGCACCCCCGGCATGGTCCTCTCCGCCAAGGCCCTGCTGGACAAGAACCCCCACGCCACCAAGGCTGAAATTCAGCGCGCCATGTCCGGCAACCTCTGCCGCTGCACTGGCTACACCAAGATTGTGAAGGCCGTGGAGATGGCCCGCGACGCGAAGGGAGGCACCGAGGCATGAAACCTGAGACTGCTGTAAAGGAGAAGAGCAACCTGATCGTCTCCGCCGCCAACAAGCACGAGTACTCTGTTCTGGGCAAGAGCGTGGTCAAAAAGGACACCATGGAGAAGATTACGGGCAAGGCCAAGTTTGCCGCCGATATGGAACTGCCCAACATGCTCTATGGCGGCGTGTTCCGCAGCACCATCTGCCATGGCGTGGTCAAGAGCTTTGACGCGTCCGCCGCGCTGGCCATCCCCGGCGTGGTGACCGTGCGCACCTATAAGGACATCCCCGGCAAGAACCGCATCGGCATCATCCTGAAGGACGAGCCCGTGCTGGTGGACGACAAGATCCGCCGCTACGGCGATGCCATCGCCGTGGTGGCCGCCGAGACCCCCGAGCTGGTGCAGGAGGCCCTGGACGCCATCAAGGTGGAGTACGAGGAGTATAAGCCTGTGCTGAGCATTGAGGACGCCGCCGCGCCGGACGCCCCCATTGTCCACGGCACGGTCAACAACATCCACCAGAAGAAGCACCTGGAGCACGGCAACGTGGACGAGGCCTGGGACAAGTGCGACATCATCATTGAGAACGATTATGAGACCCCCATGCTCTCCCACATGTTCATCGAGCCGGATGCCGGTATCGCCACCTATGAAAACGGCATTGTCACTGTATACAGCTCCACCCAGAACCCCCATTTTGACCGCGGCGAAATCGCCACCATGCTGGGCTTCCCCCAGAACCGGGTGGTAGCCGTCCAGGTCACCACCGGCGGCGGCTTCGGCGGCAAGCTGGACATCTCCGTCCAGTGCCACCTGGCCCTGCTGGCCTACTACACCGGCCGCCCGGTGAAGATGGTCCGCAGCCGCCAGGAGTCCACCATGGTCTCCTCCAAGCGCCACCCCTTCAAGATGCACTACAAGACCGGCGCCACCAAGGACGGCAAGCTGGTTGCGGTGCAGGCGACCCTGCTCAGCGACAGCGGCGCCTACGCCTCCTACGGCCCCGCCGTTATTACCCGCGCCGTGGTGCATGCTGCCGGCCCCTATGAGGTACCCAACGTCCGAATTGACGCCACCTTCTATTACACCAACAACCCCATGGCCGGCGCCTTCCGCGGCTTCGGCGTGCCCCAGGTGGCCGTGGCCCACGAGGGCCAGATGAACGCCCTGGCCAAGGCTCTGAATATGGATCCCATTGAGATCCGCAAAATCAACGCCCACCGGCCCGGCACCGTCACCCCCACCGGCCAGACCCTGGGTGAGGACGTGGGCTTCCTCCAGTGTCTGGAGGCCGTCCAGCAGAAGGCCAAGGAGGTCCTGCCTCCCTGCGTGCCCACCGCCCCCAACAAGCGCCGGGGCCGCGGCTATGGCTGCATGTACTACGGCATCGGCAACACCGGCCTGCCCAACCCCGCCGGCGCCTTTGTCGAGGTTCTGCCCGACGCCAGCGTCAACCTGATGGTGGGCTGCGCCGATATCGGCCAGGGCTCCACCTCCGCCATGGCCCAGATTGCCGCCGAGGAGCTGGGCCTGGAGTATGAGGACATCCACGTCACCTTCGCCAACACCGAGGTCACCCCTGAAGGCGGCGCCACCTCCGCCAGCCGCCAGACCTTTATCTCCGGCTCCGCCACCATGCTGGCCGCCCGGATGGCAAGGAAGACCCTGGCCGAAGTGGCCTCCAAGTTCCTCAATGTGCCGGAGGAGAAGCTGATCTTCAGGCACCGCGAGATCTATTCCGCTGACGATGAGAGCGTGAAGATGTCCTATATGGAGCTGATGGGCGAGATGAAGCGCCTGGGCAAGCTGGCCCTGGGCTGCGGCTCCTATAACCCCAAGACCACAGGACTGTCCGCCGACACCATGTTCGGCATCCCCTTCGAGGTGTACTCCTACGCCGCCACCGTCGTGGATCTGGAGGTGGATGTGGAGACCGGCCTGGTGGACGTGCTCAACGTCATCTCCGCCCACGACGTGGGCACCGCCGTCAACAAGCAGGCCGTTGAGGGCCAGATTGAGGGCGGCGTGGCCATGGGCATCGGCTTCGCCCTGCTGGAGAAGATCGAGACCAAGAACGGCAGGATCACCAACCCCATGTTCTCCAAGTACCTGCTGGCCACCGCCATGGATGTGCCCGAGATCTACCCCATCGTGGTGGAGAGCGGTACCGGCGAGACCGGCCCCTTCGGCGCCAAGGGCGTGGGCGAGCCCGCCCTGATCCCCACCATCCCCGCCACCGCGGACGCTGTGGAGAACGCGCTGAATATCCGCTTCGGCAAGCTGCCCATCCAGCATCTGGACATTATGCGGGAGCTCTATAAGAAATAAGCACGGAGGTTTTTCCATGAACTGCATTGAAAAATACCTTGCCAGAGCTGCCGGAGTGGAGGAGGCCCACGCCGGGGACGACCTGTCCTGCCGGGTGAGCTACGTGGCGGCCCACGATGTGACCGCCCCCATCGCAATCAAGATGTTCCGGGAAATCGGGGTCAAAAAGGTCTTTGACCCCGACCGGGTGGTCCTGATTGTGGACCATATCTACCCCGCCGCCACCGAAAAGGCCCGCAACAGCGTGTGGGCGATGGACGACTTCGCCAAGGAGTTCGGCGTCCACCTCTACCACCGGGGCGAGGGCGTCATCCACCAGCTGATGTATGAGAAGCACCGAGCCAACCCCGGCGCCCTCATCGCCATCGCCGACTCCCACACCGGCACCTGCGGCGGCTACGGCGTCCTGGGTGTGGGCGTGGGCTCCACCGAGCTGGCCGCCGCCATGGCCACCGGCAAGCTGGACCTGGAGGTCCCCCAGGTGGTCCAGATCCACCTGACCGGCAAGAAGCCCGCCAACGTGTTCGGCAAGGACCTGATTTTGTACCTGGGCAGCGTCTTCGGCACCGACTACCTGGTGGACAAGGCCCTCCTCTTTACCGGCGAGGGCATCGAGGACTTCTCCGTTGCCGAGCGGATGACCGTGTGCAACATGGGCATTGAGATCGGCAGCATGATCACCATCTTCGGCACCACCGCTCTGGAGCCGGACACCGCCGAGGTGCGGGAGGTGGACCTGAGCAAGCTGGAGCCCCAGATTGCCCGGCCCTTCTCTCCCGCCAACGTGGTCCCCGTCCGCGAGGTGGCCGGCACCCCCGTCACCCAGGTGGTGGTGGGCTCCTGCACCAACGGCCGCATCAACGACATGGAGCAGGTGGCCAAGGCCTTTGCGGGCAAGAAGGTCCACCCCGACGTGAATACCCTCATTGTCCCCGCCTCCCGGGATGTGCTGGACGAGATGGAGAAGCGGGGCTGGTGCAAGATCATCCGGGACGCCGGCGCCACGGTGCTCAACCCCGGCTGCGGCCCCTGCTTCGGCGCCCACGAGGGCCTGACCAGCGAGCGGGACGTGGTGGTCTCCACCACCAACCGCAACTTCCCCGGCCGCATGGGCAGCATGAAGGCCAACATCTACCTGGCCTCTCCGGCCACCGCCGCGGCCACCGCTCTGGCGGGCAAAATCACCGTTCCGGAGGTGGAGGACTGACATGAATACCATCAAGGGCAGAGTCATCGTCCTGGGCGACGATGTGGACACCGATCAGATTCTCCCCGGATACGCCATGGCCGAGCCCATGGACCAGCTGGGCAACTTCGCCATGGCCGGTCTTGCCGGTCTGGACTTCAAGTCCGTGTTCCAGCCGGGGGACATTATCGTGGCCGGCCGCAACTTCGGCTGCGGCTCCTCCCGCGAGCAGGCCCCCATCGCCCTCAAGCAGGTGGGCGTGGCGCTGGTCATCGCCAAGGGCTTCGCCCGCATCTTCCGGCGCAACGCCATCAACATCGGCATGCCCGTGTGGGTGGCGGATGTGGCCGACGGCCTGAAGACCGGCGACGTCATCGAGGCCGATCTGGAGAAGGGCACCGTCACCGTGGGCGGTGAGGTCAAGCAGTTTAACCCCCTGTCCGAAAACGTGCGCAAGACCCTGGAGTACGGCGGGCTGATTCCCCGCGTCCGGGCCGAGCTGGGAATTGAGGGGTAATAGCGTACCCGACCGGCTCTGCCCTCAGGTGGGGCGGAGCCGGTGCTGCTAATTTGTATCAATAAGAATATCCAAAATCGGGAAACAAGGTGATATGCTGATGAAAGACCCGCAGGAGAGAACAAAACGAATCATTAAGGAAGATATCGAGACCATCCGTGCCTACGCCGACTGCTTCGGCGTAGAGATGCCCGACCTGGACGAGAACGGCGAGGTTGTGGGCCTGCCCGCCCCCTATCCCCGCGAGGTGGCCGGCGTGGTCCGCAGCGGCTACCGCATCTATGAGCTGGGCCAGAAGGCGCTGGAGACCGGCGTGCCCTGCCTCAACCCCATCCTGGGCCGCAACACCGCGGAGGAGACCTGGAAAGAATCCTGTGAGATGTACAAGTACGCCGACATGTACAACGACACCATCTTCCAGTTTGTCCACTCCGAGGCCACCCGCCACATCGACCCCCTGAAGGGCCGGGAGCTCATTGAGCAGTCCCGGGGCAAGGGCGGCATCACCCCCAAGGGCGAGCGGGAGTTCATCCAGATGGGCGGCGGCGCCAAGCACCCCGTGCGCATCAACGCCACCGGCGATACCGCCCACATCAACATCCTCAACGCCCTGATCGCCGGCTTTGACGGCACCGACATCGGCCCCGTCATCCACGTCCACTTCGGCGGCCGCGGCATCCACGACTTCCGCACCAAGGTGGTCAACGGCTACAAGGCCATCCAGATCTGCGGCGAGAACAAGATCTTTGCCCAGCTGGACACCCACAAGCACATCAACAACATCGGCGGCACCGACGGCATGGCCATCGCCATGTGCCTGCTGAGCGAGGGCCTGGCGGTCCACGGCGGCCTGCCCTGGGAGCTGAGCGGCATCCAGATGAACGTGGGCGGCAACAACCTGTACCGCGACCTGGCCATCATGCGGGCCTTCCGCCACAATATGCTCTCCAAGAGCCTTATCGTGGTGCCCGAGACCTTCCAGAGCCCGCCGGGCAATCTGGTGGCCGAGCAGGCCCACTTCGCCCGCATGGCCATCTCCGCCAAGCTGGGCGGCGCCAACTTCTACCGTCCCAAGGCCGCCGAGAGCGTGGGCATCCCCACCGGCGACTCCATGGGCCAGGCCATCTGGGCCAGCGAGGACGTGTTCCGCCGTACTTACAACCCGGGCATCGAGTCCCCCAAGATCGACGAGTACGAGGCCATGATGATGGACGAGGCCTTCGCCGTGCTGGAGGCCGTGCTCCACCTGCCCTCCCGCAGCCTGAAGCCCGGCTGCCTGACCGAGGACTTCTGGCGCCAGTGGACCGACGAGGAGCTCATCGACCTCATCGTGGAGGGCGGCAAGAGCGGCAAGATGGACACCCCCCGCGCCGGCGGCTGGGACCTGAAGCGGTTCGTCAAGACCAACCGCGACCCCGACGGCATCACCCGCTATGTGGAGGGCTACACCCCCCTGGGCGTGGACCCCACCCGCTGCCCCATCACCAAGGAGCACGTCACCGTCCACGTGGAGAAGCCCCCCACGCGGAAGGAGAAGATCGTTCTGGCCACCGTGGGCGCCGACGCCCATGTCAACGGCATCAACACCATCCGCGAGACCTTCCAGGACGCCGGCTTTGAGGTCATCTACCTGCGCGGCATGAACCTGCCCGAGACCGTGGCCGAGGTGGCCGCCGAGGTCAACGCCGACGCCGTGGGCGTGAGCAACCTGCTGGGTCTGGGCGTCACCCTGTTCCCCCGTGTGAGCGCCCGCCTGAAGGAGCTGGGCATCCGGGACAAGGTGGTGGTCTGGGCCGGCGGCCGCATTGCCGAGAAGGAAGAGGAGCACAAGTACTACGAGGACAAGATCGCCAAGGAGGGCGTGGGCTTTATGGGCGTGGACGCCTTCTTCGGCCCCGACTCCACCCCCGAGCAGTGCCTGGAGACCATCACCAAGCTCATCGAAGAAAAGCAGAAGTAAGTGTTCCGTTTCCCCGGCGGGAGCGCTCCCGCCGGGGGCGGCAGCGCAGTGAAAAGCCGTATAGGAGGTAATCATCATGGATCAGTTCAGAATCCCTTGCGTGATCATGCGCGCCGGAACCAGCAAGGGCATTTTCCTGAAGGAGAACGATCTGCCCGCGCCCGGTCCCGAGCGTGACAAGATCATCCTCGGCATCTTCGGTTCTCCCGACAAGCGCCAGATCGACGGCCTGGCCGGCGCCGACCCCCTGACCAGCAAGCTGGCCATCATCGGCCCCGGCTCCGTGCCCGGCGCCGATGTGGACTACACCTTTGCCCAGGTGTCCATCACCGACGCCAAGGTGGACTGGAACGGCAACTGCGGCAACATCTCCTCCGGTGTCGCCCCCTTCGCCATTGACGAGTCCATCGTCCGCTGCCATGAGGGCCTCAATGAGGTCACAATCTGGCAGACCAATACCCAGAAGCTGATGAAGTCCTACGTCATGGTGGAGAACGGCAAGGCCAAGGTCACCGGCGACGCGGAGATCGCCGGCGTGCCCGGCACCGCCGCCCCCATCCAGATGGATATGTCCGGCACCGCCGGCGCCGCCACCGGCAAGCTGCTGCCCACCGGCAACGTGGTGGACATCATCGAGACCAGCCGCGGCCCCATCGAGGCCTCCATCGTCGACTGCGCCAACCCCGTGATCTTCGTCCGCGCCGAGAGCGTGGGCATGAAGGGCACCGAGGATCAGCAGGAGATCGACGGCAATGAGGAGCTGCTGAAGTACCTGGAGGAGATCCGCGGCATCGCCTGTGTCAAGTGCGGCATGGCCAAGGACCTGGAGGACGCCACCAAGAACTCCCCCGCCTTCCCCATGGTGGCCTTTATCACCGAGGCCCAGGATTACTACTATCCCCCCGAGAACAGGACCATCAAGAAGGAAGATGTGGATCTGGTCTCCCGCCTGATGTTCATGCAGGTGCTGCACAAGACCTATGCCGGCACCGCCACCGTCTGCACCGGCGTGGCCGCCAAGATCAAGGGCACCCTGGTCAACCAGGTCCTGCACAACGACAATCCCCCCGAGCTGGTGCGGATCGGCCACCCTGCCGGCATGATCCCCTGCTACTCCGAGGTGGATGAGAACAACAACGTCAAGAAGGCCGCCATTGTCCGCACCGCCCGCCGTCTGATGGAGGGCTACGCCCTGCTGGAAAAGGCCAAGTATCAGGACTGATTCTCCCGTCCCCGCCCGGCGACATCGGCGCCGGGCGGGGAGTGAAAAGGATGCCAGAATATGCTTGCAAATATTATCGTATTTGATGTAGGCAGCACCTATACCAAGGCATGCGCCTTCCGGCTGGACCACGGGAGGTTCACCTTCCTGGGCCGGGGACAGTCGCCCACCACCCTCCACGACATTATGGAGGGCGCGGGCAAGGCCGAGGCGGCCATCAAGGCCCAGGGCGTGGAGTTTGACGAGCTGTGCAAGCGGTATAGCTCCTGCTCCGCCGCCGGCGGACTGCGGATGGTGGCCCTGGGCTACATGCCCCGGGTCACGGCCAAGGCCGCCAAGGAGGTGGCCATGACCGCCGGCGCCCGGGTGATGCAGGTGGTCTCCTCCGAGGAGCCCCTGGACTACCGGAAGGAAGTCCTCATGGAGATAAGCCCCGACATCATCCTCCTCTCCGGCGGTACCGACGGCGGCGACGAGACCTGCGCCATGGAGAACGCAGAGATGATCTGCTCCCTCCACAGCAGGGCCACCGTCATTGTGGCGTGCAACAAGTACGCCCAGATGCCCGTGGCTGAGCTCTTTGACCGCAACGGAATCCGGTATGTCCGGGTGCCCAACATCATGCCCACCATCCACGACCTCAACGTGAAGCCGGCCCGGGAGGCCATTCACGAGGAGTTTATCAAGCAGATCACCCGGGCCAAGGGCCTGCTGGCCTTCCGGGACAGCCTGGCCGACACCACCGTGGTGCCCACGCCGGGCGCGGTGCTGCTGGCCAGCGAGCTGCTGGCCCGGGGCACCTACGACCAGGACGGCATCGGGTCGCTGATCCTCATCGATCTGGGCGGCGCCACCACCGACATCCACTCCGCCCTGCCCGAGCTGGAAAAGCTGGCCATTGAGGAGCGGGGCCTGGTCATCAACAATGAAAAGCAGTTCTCCTACCGCACCGTGGAGGGCAACCTGGGCCTGCGGGTCAGCGCCACGGGCATCCCCGAGGCGGTGGGCCCCAAGGCCATCATCCGGGCCATGGATCTGGACTGCGGGGTCACCCCCGACGAGGTGCTCTCCTTTGCCGCCAAACTGGAGGCCCACCCGGACTACGTCCCCCAGGACGAGCGGGAGAAGTCCCTGGAGCGGGCCATGGCCACCTGCGCCATCTCCACCGCCCTGCGGCGGCACGCCGGCCACTACGCCGAGGCGGCCGACCCGGTCATGGGCATCATGGCGGGCGCCGCCATGGGCCGCGACCTGCGCAACGTGGAGAAGGTGCTCTGCGTGGGCGGCATCTTCGTCCACTCGGAGAGGGAGAAGGCCCTGGAAATGGTGGAGCGCTGCTTTGAGGAGCCGGGCATCTCCCTGCTGCCCCTCAATCCCCCCAGAGTGATTCTGGACCGGAGCTACCTGCTCTACGCCATGGGCGTGCTGGGCAAGCACTATCCCGACGCCGCCCTGAGCTTCCTCAAGGAATATGTCAATCAGGCTTGAACGAGCCAATCATTTAGATTTGGAGTGAATCAACATGAACGGAGCCACTAAAATCCGCGAGCTGTTTGCCGCCAAGAAGACCATCGTCGCCCCCGGCGCCCACGACATGCTGACCGGCAAGATCATCGGCAAGCTGGGCTTTGACGCCGTGTACATGACCGGCTACGGCCAGTCCGCCAGCCACCTGGGCAAGCCCGACGTGGGCCTGATGACCATGAGCGAGATGGTCATGCGGGCCGGCAACATGGTGGAGGCCGCCGGCGTGCCCGTCATCGCCGACGCCGACACCGGCTTCGGCAACGCCGTCAACGTGATGCGCACCGTCCGCGAGTACGAGAAGGCCGGCGTGGCCGTCATCCAGCTGGAGGACCAGGTCATGCCCAAGAAGTGCGGCCACATGGTGGGCCGTGAGGTCATCTCCAAGGATGAGATGGTGGGCAAGATCAAGGCCGCCGTGGATACCCGCCAGGGCGACATGATGATCATGGCCCGCACCGACGCCCGCACCGTCTTCGGCATCGAGGAGGCCCTGGAGCGCGCCCACGCCTACAAGGAGGCCGGCGCCGACATCCTCTTCGTGGAGTCCCCCGAGTCCGAAGAGGAGATGCGCCGCATCAACAGCGAGCTGCCCGGCGTGCTCACCCTGGCCAACATGGTGGAGGGCGGCCGCACCCCCATGTTCACCAACGCCAAGCTGTCCGAGTTCGGCTACAACCTGATCATCTACCCCACCGCCTCCGTCTACGTCACCACCAAGGCCATGGTCGACCTGTGGGAGGGCATGCGCCGGGATGACACCACCGAGACGCTCATTGACACCATGATCCCCTTCGCCCAGTTCAATGAGATCGTGGGCCTGCCCGAGATTCGCGCCATCGAGGCCAACTACGCCACCGGCCGCGTTGTGAAATAATCTAACCGGCAGCCTGAAGCAGTCCCCCTGAGTATGCGGCGGTTCCGGTGTGCCCGGCGGATCGTTTTCCCAGCCCGGCGCGCCGGACCGCCGCATCTTTTTCATTTAAACAGCAACGGCCCTGCGGGGAGATAAAAGGAGAATACGCCTATGTCTGATATTAGATCCGCCATTCAGGAAAAAATGCCCCTGACCGTCAGCGAGATGATTTCCGTCGCCAAGGAGTACGACGCCCGGGTGGTGGACGTGGTCCTGCTGGAGACCGAGCTGCGCACCGGCCTGAGCCGGGAGGAGATCCTCACTGGGATCATGAACGAATACGCCCACAACCTGAAGGCCGTGGAGATCGGCGTGAAGGACGGCGAGAGCATCCTGCTGGGCACCGTGGCCTCCCAGCTGGCCGCCCAGCCCGGCCCCAAGTGCTTTGAGGACCCCTTCCTGGACGACGCCCTGCTCTACACCCTGGGCGCCCAGGTGGGCAACCACTGCATCGGCCTGCGCCCCTGTGCCGGTACCGGCGATTCCTGCCCCTACTCCGGCTTCATCAAGGCCATGATGGTCCACGGCTATGACGAGAAGACCATCGCCGAGACCGCCGCCCTCATTCTGAAGATCGGCAGCCTCTTCCGTGTGGGCAAGGTTACCACCGGCTGCAACATGGAGGGCTACGGCGCCGGCTCCGCCTGCATCGCCGCCGCCACCGTCTCCCTGGGCGGAGGCACCCCCGAGCAGATGGAGAAGGCCATGGTCCTGGCCCTGTCCCCCACCATCGCCGTGCCCTGCACCCCCCGGGTGCTGGTGCCCGCCCTGTGCACCACCCACGTGGGCGGCGCCATCCTGATGGGCATGTACGCCGGCAGGCTGTGCATGAAGGTGGATATGACCGTCAACGTGCCCTTCGACGTCATGCTGGCCATGGCCGCCGAGGTCCATGTGGAGTCCGGCCACTACATCGTCCCCACCGTGGTGGAGTACATGGAGCCCTTCTTCAAGCGCAAGCCCGCCGTTGAGGCTCTGGTCCGCCAGGAGGTCAAGGACGCCGAGGCCAAGAAGATGGCCGAGACCATGGACAAGGCCGCCAAGAAGGCCAAGCAGCTGGCCGCCGGCGCCGCCGACATCCTCCACACCCTGGGCGACGCCGTGGTCGGCGGCAGCAGCCAGGCCGTGGGCAGCCCCACCAACGCCGCCCGCATCTGCCACGAGCTGGCCAAGGGCAAGATTAAGAAGGTACGGGTGGAGCTCTACCCCGAGCTGTTCGCCCGCCGCTCCATCAATATCCCCGGCGTGCTGATGGGCGCTGTATACGGCGCCTCCACCGCCGACTACCAGATGTACAACAAGTCCGTCCAGATGACCCGGGACGACGGCGTCGAGGTGGAGATCGTGGAGGGCACCGAGCACGCCATCCAGCGCATCACCATCACCACCGACGAGATGACCTGCATGGTGGACACCCTCAACCGGGGCGGCGGACGTCTGGTCCTGCGGGACGCCAGCCCCTCCCTGGCCGAGGCGGAGGCAGCGGCCAAGCGGCTGGGCATCGTGCTGGTCCAGCCCTGAGATACGGCGGTTATCCCTGTGGGGGAGGGGAGAACCCCCTCTTCCGCAGGATATCCATACCCGCGCCCCGGGGCGCGGTACATAATCTGAGAAAGCGAAATGAGGGAACTATTTTGGCAAAAATTGTACGCAAGGAAGAGCTGAATTCCAGCGTGACGCTGCTGGAAGTGGAAGCGCCGAAGATTGCCCGGAAGGCCCTGCCCGGGCAGTTCATCATTCTGCGG
>CAJFTA010000027.1 GCA_904419835.1 uncultured Pseudoflavonifractor sp.
GTATAGGTGTCGGGCTCAGGCTCCGTGCCGCCGTCCTCGGTCCACCTGGCGGTATAGGTTGCGCTGGCGGTGACAGTCGCGGGCCACTCGGTCACCTTGCTGCCGCTCTCGTCGTACCAGCCGTCAAAGACATACCCGCTGTCGGCCGCGGTGACAGGGCGCTCGGGGAAGGCCGCGCCCTCGGCGTAGGTGCCGGTCACGTCAGCGGTGCCGCCGTTGATGGTGCCGCCCGCCTCGGTCTTGAAGGTAATCGTATAGGTGTCGGGCTCAGGCTCCGTGCCGCCGTCCTTGGTCCAGACGCCCAGCAGGTACACATCCTGGGGCGGCATAATGAACTTGCCGTCGCGAATGGTTACCAGATCACAGCTCCAGCCGGTGAAGGTGTAACCCTCCACCTGGGCGGGCGCAGGGGCCACGGTCACCTCGGTGTCCGCAGCGTAGGACGCGCTGGCGGGCAGGGTGACGCCAGCGGGGATGTCGCCCACCCACACATAGGTGACGGTGTATGTATCAGGCTCGGGCTCCGTGCCGTTCCAGGTCCACTGGGCGTACAGGGACACATTGTCCGTCATGACGATCTCGTCGCCCGCCTTGTAGGCGGTGCCGGCGCCATAGAGGTCGGTGTTCCAGCCGGTGAAGGTGTAGCCGGGCAGGGTGGGCTCCCGGTCGATGATGACGGCGGTCTGGCCTTCCTCATAGGACTGGGAGTCAAAACTCACCAGGGTGTTGTTGTCCTTGTAGTAATACTGCAGGATGTAGTTCTTTACCGCGGGCTCGTCCGCCTTCCACACGGCGTAGAGGGTCACGTCGCCGCCCTCGGCGGGGATGGCAAACGAGCTGTCCGCCTCGGAGGCGTTCTTGTCGGTGGACCAGCCCACGAACGTATAGCCCTCCCGCGTCAGGCTGTCGCCGCTCTTGGGCGTAAAGCTCTGGCCGGCCATGTAGCCGTTCTCGTCGGTCACCGTGCCGGTGCCGCCGTTGGCGTCATAGGTTACATAGTAGAGCTGCACCTCGTCCAGGATCTTGCCGTCCAGGTGCCAGACATACCTGCCGCTGTCCACATAGTTGTCGGCGCCGTCGGCCACCAGGAGCTTATACCACTCCACGCCGGCCAGATCCAGCCAGCTGTTGGCCTCAAAGCGCTCAATGTTCTCCAGGGAAATGCTGGAGCCATACTGGGCGTAGTAGTTCTCACCGGCCACCACTTCGGAGGCCTTGGGCAGCTCCATCTGGATCTTGCCCACGGTGAAGTAGCCGTGGTCATTGGGGGTACCCTGGCCGTCCTTGGCCTCCACGTACACATAGACGTTCTGGAGAACCAGCTCGGGCTCGGTGGAGCCGGAGTCTTTCAGCTGGATCTCATAGAAGCCGCTTGCAGCCTTCTCATAGAACAGGGCCTGAAGCTCTTCGTCGCTGAAGTGCAGGGTCTTCTGGGTGCAGCCGTTGTCCAGATACAGCTCCAGAGCGGTCATATCCTGGGGGTGCTTCTCTTCCAGAGCGCTTACAGTGGTCCAGTAGACGTCAGGCGCCCAGTTCCAGACCAGGTCACGGGAGCAGTCCTCAAAGAACAAGGTAGCACCGTGAATGTCGTCATAGGTGTACTCGGTCTCGTTCTTGACCATATCCTTCAGCGCACTGTCTGTAATATGGTACTCAAACGTCAAAACTCCATCGTAGGTTCCGTTAGGGGTGTCCACCGCAGCCAGGGCTCCGACGGACAGGGCGCTCACCACCATACAGAACACCATGAGAAGGGCCAGCGCCTTTTTGCTCATTCTTGCCAACATGCTCATTCTCCTTCCTCGCATTGCGCAGGCAGTTTTTAAGTATGCGGCAGCCGGACGGGCATGGCGGCGTTTCCCTCCGCTTTAGCCTCCTGGCTTTGCGTCCCGGCCTTTCAGCCGGTTTGCCTTTTTCCCGCCGGGCGGCCCGGCGGATTTTCCTCCGCTCTCTGCCGGAAAAGGCCGTCCCGCCCAGCGCTGTACCCACTCTACCACGGCACGGTTACATTTTAGGTTATATTTTGAAAAAGTATATTTTTTTCATTTCCCTTTTTTCGCCCGGCTCCTTTTGTGCAGGAGGCTGCTTTTTTAAGAAAAAATTCCTGATAAAATGGAAAAAAGACTCTTCCAGCCTTTTCAATCCTGTGCTATAATAGGAATAGCCTTGATTCTGTCCATCCCTTTTTTGCCCGAAATAATATGGATGAAAGCAGGTGCCTGTCATGAGCGATTCCGCTTGTATAAAAAACGTAAAAGTCACCATGTTGGGCGGTTTTTCCATCGCTGTGAACGGTCATGTGCTGACAGACGAGGCAAATCGTTCCCAAAAGCTGTGGAACGTCCTCTCCTATCTGCTGGTCCACCGGGACCGGAATGTGCCCCAGAGCGAGTTCATCGAGCAGTTCTGGCCGGGTGAGAACAGCGCCAACCCGGTCAACGCCCTCAAGACCCTGCTCTACCGGGTGCGGGCCATGCTGGAGCCCCTGTTCGGCTCGGATGTGGAGCCCATCCTCTCCCGCAGGGGGTCCTACTCCTGGAATCCGGATATTGTCTGCACGCTGGACATCGACGAGTTTGAGGCCCTGTGCCACAGGGCCAACGACGGCCGCCTGTCCGACGAGAGCCGCCTGACCCTCTACCGCCAGGCCGATCAGCTCTACCGGGGCGACTTCCTGCCCAAGCTGGAGGGCTCCCTGTGGATCATCCCCTACTCGGTGGAGTACCACAACCTCTACCTCCAGATGATCAAGGATTACGCCGCTCTTCTGGAGAAAAAGGAACGCTTTGAGGAGATGACCACGGTCTGTACCCGGGCCAGCCAGCTGGACTCCCTGGACGAGACCCTGCACATCCTCATTGTCCGCTCCCTGCTGCGCCAGGGCAACGACACCGCCGCCCTGGCCCACTATGAGTCGGCCACCGATCTGCTCTACCGCAACCTGGGCGTGCGCCCCTCCCGGGAGCTGCGGGAGCTGTACAGCGAGATTATGAGCGTGGAGAAGTCTCTGGAGACCGATTTGGAGGCCATCCAGGACGACCTGCGGGAGACTGCCGCCCGCCCGGGCGCCTTTGTCTGCGAGTACGGCTTTTTCCGCGAGGCCTACCGGCTGGAGGCCCGCCGGGCCGTCCGGAGCGGCACCTCGGTCCATATCGCCCTCATCACCGTCTCCCTGCCGGACGGAGGCGTGCCCCCCCTGACCGTGCTGGCCTCCACCATGGACCAGCTTCAGGAGGTGCTCACCGGCAGCCTCCGCCGGGGCGACGTGGTGTCCAAATACTCGGGCGCCCAGTTTGTGGTGATGCTGCCCGCCGCCAATTTTGAGAACAGCACCATGGTCATGGAGCGGGTTGTCTCCGCCTTCTACCGCCAGCACCGGCGGAACTTTCTCAGGCTCTCCTATAAAATCCGGGCGCTGGACTGAGCCCGCCCACATATTTAATCTGCTAATCAACGTTTTCAGGTACATCTGCTATGAAAAGACATTCCAAAGGCGCCGCCATTGCGGCTGCCGCGGCCGTTGTGCTGCTGATTGCGGCGGCGGTTTTGTTCCTCTGGGACCGGCCCCAGTATGAGATCGTGGTGCCCTCCACGGCGCCGGTGACCTCTCTCACGCCCACGCCGGAGCCCACCCCCACGGACTCCGAACCTCTGTCCCCTACGCCCACCCCCCTCACCTACAAAGAGGTGCTGGAGGAGCCGGAGGACGGCCTGCCCACCGACAAGGTCTTTGTCACCGATACCCGCAAAGGCTACCAGAGCGGCGACCTGCGGCTGATTATCCCCAAGCTGGAGGTGGATGAGCTCATTCTGGACGGCGTGGATGAGCAGACGCTCCTCCAGGGCGAGGGCCTGTACGACTATGCCCAGCTCCCCGGCGAGGGCCGGTCCAACACCTCCATCGCCGGACACCGCAACTGGATCCGGGGCGGTAAAATCACCCTGGACCAGCCCTTTTCCTTCCTGGACACCCTGACGGAGGGGGACTACCTCTATCTGGTGTACGGGGAGAACATCTACCAATACCTCTTTGAGTACCAGGAGGTGGTGGAGCCCGACGACTGGGGCCCCATCTACAAGACGGACCACTCCTGCGTCACCCTGACCACCTGCACGCCCGTGGGCGTCTCCGACCACCGTCTCATTGTCCGGGGCGCCCTGGTAGACATCATTCCTTTCACTGACGACTATGCTTATCCCGCCAACGCGGAAGAGGAGGCTCTGCAGAATCCATGAAATTGTTCAAATCCATCAACAAAAAGGGCGCCCGGATTGCCTGCGCCGTGCTGGCCATTGTGGTGGCGGTCGGGGTAGCCATCCCGCTGCTGGCCCAGGCCGGCGTGATTCCCCAGAAGGAGGCCGTCCAGAGCGGCGTCACCGTGTATAAGAACAGCAAGGCCGCTGTGGACGCGTCCAACCTGCCCCTGGGGTTTGTGTCGGTGTCCTACACCGGCGGCAAGGACGTGCGCATCAAGGTGCAGATCACCAAGACCGGCGGCACCACCTACACCTACAACCTGAACAACAAGGGCACCGCCGAGACCTTCCCCCTCACCGAGGGCGACGGCAAGTACACCGTGAAGGTGTTTGAGAACACCCGCGGCACCAAGTACGCCCAGGCCTACTCCTGCTCCCTGGACCTGAAGCTGACCAGCGAGTTCTCCCCCTTCCTCTATTCCAACCAGTACGTCAACTTCAGCGACGACTCCAAGGTGGTGGCCAAGGCCGCCGAGCTGACCAAGGGTCTCACCACCGACCTGGACAAGGTGACGGAGATCTACCACTACGTTATCAACAACATTACCTACGACTACCAGCTGGCCGCCACCGTGGCCTCCGGCTATCTGCCCGATGTGGACGCGGTCCTGGAGAGCGGCAAGGGCATCTGCTTTGACTACGCCGCCGTCATGTCCTCCATGCTCCGCAGCCAGAACATCCCCTGCAAGCTGATTGTGGGCTACGCGGGCACGGTATACCACGCCTGGATCAACGTCTACATCGAGGGCGTGGGCTGGGTGGACCACCTGATCTACTTCAACGGCGAGGACTGGTCCATGATGGACCCCACCTTTGTCTCCAACGGCAAGAACAACCCCGCCGTCCTCAAGTACGTGGGCGACGGCACCAATTACACCGAGAAATACGCCTATTAACCGCTCTGCCCTGAGCCAGCGCTTTCGCGCTGGCTCAGGGCATGTGCGCCATTCTGCCCGTCTCAGGCGGCGTGGCCGCCTGCTCCATGATGATCCGGAGGTGTTGTCCTATGGCAAAGCAACCGCGTACCGCTTCTCTCAGCGCCGACGCGCTGTCTGTGTTCTGCTATCAGCTCTCCCTGATGATGCACGCCGGTATCGGCTCCGAGGAGGGCGTGGAGGTGCTGGCCGAGGACGCGGCCGCCCCCGGGAGCAAGGCTCTGCTGGGGTCTCTCCACGCCGCCCTGCTGGACGGCGCCCCGCTGTCCGACGCCCTCAGCGCCAGCGGCGCCTTCCCGGGGTATATGGTGCGCATGGTGGAGATCGGCCAGGCCGCCGGCCGGCTGGACCAGGTTCTCTCCGCCCTGGCCGCCTACTACCGGCGGGAATCCGAGACCGCGTCGGCCATCCGCCGGGCCGTCCTCTACCCCGCCGTCATGGCGGTGCTGGTGGCGGCGGTGTTCCTGGTGCTCATGACCCGGGTGCTCCCCGTGTTCCAGCAGGTGTTTGAGCAGTTGGGACTGACGCTCTCCCCCGCCGCACAGGCCCTGATGGCCGCCGGCACGGCGGGGCAGTATGTGGGCGGCGCGCTGGTGGTGCTTCTGGCCGTGGGCGCCGTTATCCTGCTGGTGCTCTCCCGGCGGCAGGGCGCCGGGGCCCGTCCCATGGAGGCCCGCCTGCTGGGCAGGGGCAGGGCCGCCCAGGCGGTGGACCGCAGCCGCTTCTCCTCCGCCATGGCCCTGATGCTCTCCAGCGGCCTGCCCCTGGATGAGGCCATGGAGCGCACGGTCCGCCTGCTGGAGGGCTCCGCCCTCTCCCCCGCCCTGGCCGACTGCCAGGCCCGCATGGAGCAGGGGGAGGACTTTCATCGGGCTGTGACCAGCTGCGGCCTGCTGGATGGTCTCCAGGCCGGCCTGCTGGGGGCCGGATTCCGCTCCGGCGTGCCGGAGCAGGCCATGGAGGAGCTGGCCTCCCGCTGCCAGGAAGAGGCGGACGAGCGGCTCTCCGCCCTGCTGTCCCGGCTGGAGTTCGCCCTGGTGCTGCTGCTGTGCGTGGCTGTGGGGCTGGTGCTCCTGTCGGTCATGCTGCCTCTGCTGGGCGTGCTGACCGCCATCGGCTGACTGAATTTCTGTGAAAGGGGGTCTCCGCCATGGGCGGCAGACGCGCCTCATTTGTGCGGCGGATCCTGCCCGCCGCCGTGTTCCTCATCGCTCTGGCGGCGGCCGCGCTGCTGTTTACCAGGGTCATCAGCGCCCGCACCGACGCGGAGGTCCTCTCCCTTGCGGAGGAGGGCGTCCGCCGGGCGGCTGTGGAGTGCTACGCCCTGGAGGGCTTTTATCCCAGGACGCTGGACTATCTTGTGGAGAACTACGGCGTCACCGCTGACGACAGCCGGTACGTCATCTCTTATCAGTATGTGGCCTCCAACCTGATGCCCGACATCACGGTGCTGGCCCTGGGGGAATAACGGCTCCCCCGCGAAAAACGCTTTTTGTAAGGGGGTGTCCCCATGAAAATCCATTCCGGCGGAAACGGCCTGCGGCGGGTGGTGGTGGTGTGTCTGGCGGGGCTGTTCGCCCTGCTGGCCATGGGCGTGACCCTGTTGGGCACCGGCGTGTACCGCGCCGTGGCCGGCGATGCGGACGCCAACTCCACCCAGCGCACCGCCCTGTCCTATGTGGTCAACCAGATCCGCCGGGCGGATGCCGGCGGCGTGGCTGTGGGCACCTTCGGCGGCGCGGACGCCCTGCGCCTCACCGAGACCGGTGAGGACGGCAGCGTGTATGTCACCCTGATCTACTGCTGGGAGGGTTCCCTGCGGGAGCTGTACATGGAGGAGGACACCGGCCTGGCGCCGGAGGACGGCATGGCGGTGCTGCCCCTGTCCTCTCTGTCCCTGTCCGTCTCGGAGGCAGGGAATCTGGACATCTCCGCCGGTTCCGGGGCGGACCGGTGGTCCGTGACGCTGCACCCCCGCACCGGCTTGGAGGAGGTGGGTGAGCTGTGAAGGAATCAGGCAGCCGCTTTTCCCTCTTTCTGATGGAGCTGATCATTGATTTATTCCTTTTTGTGCTGTGCGCGGCGGTGTGCGTGGGCCTGCTGCTCCACGCCCGGAGCATGAGCCTGGAGAGTACCCGGCTCACCCAGGCGGTGTACCTGGCCCAGAGCACGGCGGAGGCCCTCCGGGCCGGCTCGGCCCTGCCGGAGGCGCCGGAGGGGTACCGGTGCGAGGTCAGCCGGACGGAGGACAGCGGCCTTACCTCCGCTTCCATTGAGGTCTTCTGGGGCGATACCGCGCTTTATACCCTGGAGACCAGCTGGATCCCCGCCCTGAGCGGGGACAGCGGTGAGGAGGTGGCGCTGCCGTGAAAAAATCTCCGCCCCCCATCGGCATCGGCGTGGTGTCCATTATGACAGTGCTGCTGGTACTCACCCTTTCTGTGTTCTCCGCCCTCACCCTCACCTCGGCCCGGGCGGACCTGTCCCTCTCCCGGACCAACGCCGAGACGGTATCCGCCTACTACGCCGCCGACGCCCAGGCCGCAGCGCTGTACGCCCAGTTTGCCGCCGGCACGGACGCCGAGCTGGAGACCGATATCCCCATGACCGACACCCAGTCCCTCCACCTCCACCTGGTGCGGGGGGAGGACGGGGTTGAAATTCTCGCCTGGCAGACCGTCCCGGTGGAGGACGGCGGCGGAGACGGGGACCATTTACCCGTCTTTGACGGCACACTGCCGGAATAGGAAGGGATTTTTATGACTCTGGTTGAAATTCTCACCCGCGCGGTGGAGCGTGAGGCCTCCGATATTCTTCTCATCCCCGGCCTGCCCGCGGCCTATAAGATCAGCGGCGTCATCACCCGGGAGGGGGATCGGCTCCTCCCCGACGCCCTGGAAAACCTGGTGCGGGAGGCCTACGCCCTGGCCGGGAACCGCTCCATGGACCGGCTGGAGCGCACCGGAGACGACGACTTCTCCTTCGCCGTGCCCCGCCTCTCCCGCTTCCGGGTCAACGCCCTGCGCCAGAGGGGCTCGCTGGGGCTGGTCATCCGGGTGGTGTCCTTCACCCTCCCCGACCGGACCGCCCTGGGCATTCCCGACAGCGTGATGCGCTTTTCCTCCTGCTCCCGGGGCCTGGTGCTCTTCACCGGCCCGGCGGGCAGCGGAAAGACCACCACCCTGGCCTGCATTGTGGACGCCATCAACGCCGCCCGCAACCTCCACGTCATCACCATCGAGGACCCCATCGAGTACCTCCATCAGCACAAAATGAGCGTGGTCACCCAGCGGGAGCTGGCCACCGACACCACCAGCTACGACGCCGCTCTCCGGGCCGCCCTCCGTGAAGCGCCCGACGTGATTCTGGTGGGCGAGATGCGGGACGCGGAGACCATCCGGGCCGCCGTCACCGCCGCCGAGACCGGCCACCTGGTCATCTCCACCCTCCACACCCTGGGCGCGTCCAACACCATCGACCGGATTGTGGACTCCTTCCCCCCGGAGCAGCAGCAGCAGATCCGCACCCAGCTGGCCCTGGTCATTGAGGGCGTGGTGTCCCAGCAGCTGGTGCCCGCCCTGGACGGCTCTCTCATTCCCGCCTTTGAGGTGATGACCGTCACCCCCGCTGTGCGCAACATGATCCGGGAATCCAAGGCCCATCAGCTGGACAACGTCATCTCCTCCTCCGCCGCTGACGGCATGATCTCCATGGATCAGAGCCTGCTTCAGCTGGCGAGGGCGGGCCGCATCGGGCAGGACGCCGCCCTGGGCCACTGCATTAACAGCGAGTGGCTGCGCAAGCGCCTGGCACTGAATTCCTGAAACAGGAGGTTTGATACATGTCCTTTTCCAATCTGAACAGCCCCAGCGCGGCCCTGCGGGTATGTGTGGACCAGTCGGACAACGGCCGGATCTCCGGCATGGTGTACAGCCAGCGTCTCACCCGCCCCATGGCCTTCTCCGACATGGGCAGCCTGGTCCTCCGCCTGGACGAGGTGCTGGAGAAGCAGAACTTCCCCCAGGCCTTCCAGCATTCCCGCTCCTTCCGGGAGCACGAGAGCCGTGTCCCCGCCGCCGCCGACCCCAGCGAGGGCATCCCCCTGGAAGAGGTCGAGGGCGCCGCCGGCGCCCTGTCCACCTTTACCCTGTACGTCATCTCCCGGCGCAACGCCTCCTGGCAGGGCTGGGTGGACTGGATGGACGGCTCCCCCAGGCAGCAGTTTTCCAGCGCCCTGGAGCTCATCCGGCTGGCGGACGAGCGCTTCCTCTGAGCCCTTTCTCCCCCGCATCCCACGCCCTGCCGCGCTGTCCGGCAGGGCGTTTTTGCATCCGGCCGGTATATGCCCGGCTGGGAACCATTTCCCGCCGGCGGATATTTCCCGTTTCAACTTGTATCTTTCCGCTATCTTTGTTATAATGAAAAGTAATTTTCTATCCAATTTCGGGGGCACACCCATGAAGTACAGACAATGGAATTTGCGCGCGCCGTCTCCCGCGGCCCAGGCGGCCATGGAGGCGGACGGGGTTCCCCCGCTGGCGGCCGCGGTGCTCTGCGCCCGGGGCCTGGACACCGCGGAGAAGGCCAGAGCCTTCCTCCGCTCCGATGAGGACCTGCTGTGGGACCCCTTTCTCATGAAGGATATGGACCGGGCGGTGGGCCGCATCGCCGCCGCCCTGGACCAGGGTGAGCACATCGCTGTATACGGCGACTACGATGTGGACGGCATCACCTCCACCTGTCTGCTCACCGACTACCTGCGCAGCCGGGGCGCCCGGGTCACGCCCTACATCCCCGACCGGATGGAAGAGGGGTACGGCCTGAGCTGCTCCGCCGTCTCCGCCCTCCACAACAAGGGCGTGAGCCTGATTATCACCGTGGACTGCGGCATCACCGCCGTGGCAGAGGCGGAGTTCGCCGCCTCCCTGGGCATTGATGTGGTCATCACTGACCACCACGAGTGCAAGGACCGCATCCCCGCCGCCGCCGCGGTGGTGGACCCCCACCGGCGGGACTGCGGCTATCCCTTCAAGCACCTGGCGGGGGTGGGGGTGGCCCTCAAGCTGGTGCTGGCCCTGGGGGACAAGGCGGAAGAGCCCGTCCTGCTCCGCCGGTACGCCGATCTGGCCGCCGTGGGGACGGTGGCCGACGTGATGCAGGTGGTGGGGGAGAACCGGGCCATCATCCGCATGGGCCTTGCCGCCCTGAAGAACACGGCCCGGCCCGGCCTGCGGGCCCTGCTCCATGAGGCCGGCCTCAACGAGCGTCCTCTCAACTCCATGTCCATCGGATACACCCTGGCCCCCCGCATCAACGCCTCCGGGCGGATGGGCTGCGCCGGGCTGGCCGCCGAGCTGCTCCTTACCCCCGACCCGGCCCGGGGCGAGGATCTGGCCCGGGAGCTGTGCGCCCTCAACCGGGAGCGGCAGGCCGTGGAGCTGGAAATTTATGAGGAGTGCGTGGCCATGGCCGACGCCATGGCCCCTGAGGAGCGGCCCGCCCTGGTTCTGGCCCGGGAGGGCTGGCACCAGGGCGTGGTGGGCATCGTGGCCTCCCGCCTGAGCGAGAAGTACTCCTGCCCCACCTTTATGATCTGCCTTCAGGACGGCAGGGGCAAGGGCTCCTGCCGGTCCTTCGGGGGCTTCAACCTGTTCGCCGCCCTGGAGCAGTGCCGTGACCTGCTGGAGGGCTTCGGCGGCCACGAGCTGGCCGCCGGGTTCACCATCCTGGAAGTGAATATCCCCGCCTTCCGGGCGCGGATGCTGGAGCTGGTCCGCTCCTCCACCGGCGGCGCGGCCATGGAGGCCGCCCTGGAGGTGGACGCCGAGGCCGACCCGGCCCTGCTGACCCAGGAGGGCGTCCTCTCTCTGAACCTGCTGGAGCCTTACGGCGCCGGCAACCCCAAGCCCGTCTTCTCCCTGTCGGGCTGCACCGTCACTACTGCCGCCGAGGTGGGGGGCGGGCGTCACCTGAAGCTGAAGGTGACCAAGGGCGGCCGCAGCTTTGACGCCATCTTTTTTTCCGTCTCCCTGGCGGAGGCGGGCCTGGCCCCCGGCGACCGGGTGGACCTGGCCTTCTCCCCCCAGATCAATGAATTCCGGGGCTGGCGGTCGGTGCAGCTCCAGATCATCGACCTGCGCCCCGCCCTCACCCGGGCCCAGGCGGAGCGCGCGCTGTATGAGAAGCTGCGCTCCGGCGCGGCCCTCACCCCCCTGGAGGCCGCCGCCCTCACCCCCAGCCGGGCGGAGTTTGCGGCGGTGTGGCGGTACCTGAAAAACCGCAGCTCCGCGGGCCGGCTGGAGGAGACGGCGGGCCGGCTCTCCCGGAACATTGCCCGCTCCTTCGGCCTGCGGGAGACCTTTATGCGCACCATGGTGTGCCTGGAGGTGCTGGACGAGCGGGGGCTCATCCGGGTGGAACACTCCACCGACCACCTGTGCATTGACCTGAACCCCACAGCGGGCAAGGTCGACCTGGAGGAGTCATACATCATGCGCCGCCTGCGCAAACTGACCGAAGGGGCCTGACGTCCCCGCAGTCTGCCGAAAAAGTCAGGCACTTTTTGGACAGACTGCAAAAATGCCGTTACTTTCGCGCCCCGCAGCGGCGCAAAAGTCCTCGCTCCGCTCGCCGGAAGCCTGCGCAGCCAGGCTTCCGGGGCATTCGATTCCACGCGAGGCGGGCGGCTGCCCCCTCGCGCTCCCCCGCCTCAGTTCAGGCGACGCACATTTGATTGCGTTTTTTTGACACGCTGAGGGGCCTGACGTCCCCTTTCCCCCACGATACTTTCGGAGGTGATTTTATGGACCCCATCCTGGAGCGCTATCAGGCGCTGGAGGATAAGATCAAAGCCTATAACCCGTCTCTTGATACCAAGCGGCTCTTCGATGCGTTCACCTATGCGGACAACGCCCACTCCAGCCAGCTGCGCAAGGACGGCTCCCCCTACATCACCCACCCCCTGGCGGTGGCGGAGATTGTGGCCGACCTGGAGCTGGACACCGACTCCATCATCGCCGCCATGCTCCACGACACCATTGAGGACACCGGCGCCACCCACGAGGACATTGCCAAGCGGTTCGGCCCCACGGTGGCCGACCTGGTGGAGGGCGTCACCAAGCTGACCCGGGTGCAGTACACCTCAAAAGAAGAGGAGCAGATGGAGAACCTGCGGAAGATGCTCATGGCCATGGCCAAGGACATCCGGGTTATCCTCATCAAAATCTGCGACCGGCTCCACAACATGCGCACCATGGAGTACCAGTCCCCCAGAAAGCAGAAGGAAAAGGCCCTGGAGACCATGGAGATCTACGCCCCCATCGCCCACCGGCTGGGCATGCAGCGCATCAAGTGGGAGCTGGAGGACACCTCCCTCAAGTACCTGGACCCCATTGGCTACCAGGAGATCGCCGACGAGCTCTCCGCCCGTTCCTCCGCCCACGAGGAGTTTATGGCCTCCATCCAGAAGAAGATTCAGGACCGGCTGGCCGAGGAGGGCATCAAGTGCACGGTCTACGGCCGGGTAAAGCACATCTACTCCATCTACCGGAAGATGTACGCCCAGAACAAGACCCTGGACGAAATTTTTGACCTCTACGCCTTCCGGGTGATTGTGGACGACATCCCGGAGTGCTACAATGTGCTGGGCTGCATCCACGACCTGTTCCGCCCGGTGCTGGGCCGGTTCAAGGACTATATCGGCACCCCCAAGCCCAACGGCTACCAGTCCCTCCACACCACCGTCATCGGCCGGGAGGGCATCCCCTTTGAGGTACAGATCCGCACCCAGGAGATGCACAACACCGCCGAGTACGGCATCGCCGCCCACTGGAAGTACAAACAGGGCATGGCCAACGAGAAGCTGGGCACCGAGGAGGCCTTCGAGTGGGTGCGCAAGCTGCTGGAAAACCAGCAGGACACCGACGCCGAGGAGTTTGTCCGCACCCTGAAGGTGGATATGTTCGCCGACGAGGTGTTCGTGTTCACCCCCCGGGGCGACGTGATCAACCTGCCCGCCGGCGCCACCCCCATCGACTTCGCCTACTCCATTCACTCCGCCGTTGGCAACAAGATGACCGGCGCCAAGGTCAACGGCCGCATGGTCCCCTTTGACACCCCCCTGAAAAACGGCGACATTGTGGAGGTTATCACCTCCAAGTCGGCCCACGGCCCCAGCCGGGACTGGATGAACATCTGCAAGTCCAACGAGGCCCGCAACAAGATCCGCCAGTGGTTCAAGAAGGAGAAGCGGGAGGAGAATATCGCCACCGGCCGGGCCTCCTTTGAGGCCGAGCTGAAGCGCTCGGGCATCACCCTGGCCCAGATCACCGCCGAGGACGCCCTCCCCTTCATTCTGCGGAAGGTGCGCTTCAACTCCCTGGATGAGCTGTACGCCGCCATCGGCTACGGCGGCATGACCGCCGCCAAATCGGTGGTGCGCATCAAGGACGAGCTGACCCGCCTGGGCCGGGTGAAGGAGGAGAAGGCGGCCGCCGAGCGGGCCGCCAGCGAGGTGGTCTACCCCGCCGCCCCCGCGGCCGGACAGGTCAAGGCTCCCCGCAAGTCGGAGTCCGGCATTGTGGTGGAGGGACTGGACAACTGCCTGGTCAAGTTCGCCAAGTGCTGCACGCCTGTGCCCGGCGACCCGGTCATCGGCTTTATCACCCGGGGCTTCGGCGTGTCGGTCCACCGGGCCGACTGCCCCAACGCCGCCCCCGAGAAGCGCCGCCCCGAGGAGGCGGGCCGCTGGGTCAATGTGGCCTGGGTGGGCGGCGAACAGGCCGCCTATCCCACCTCCCTTGAAATTTCCGCCAAGGACCGGGACTGCCTGGCCATGGACGTGACCATGGCCCTGTCCGCCGCCAAGGTAAAGGTGGACTCCTTCTCCGCCCGGGCCATGCCCGACGGATATGCCTCCGTGTCCATCGTCCTGGAGGTCAAGGACCGGGACGAGCTCAACAACGTCATCAACAAGCTGGGGCAGATCTCCGGCGTGTACCAGGTCAAGCGGGTGTCCGGCTGACCCCGCTCCCGTCTCAGGAGGCTGGAATATGACTACAATAGAGATTGCCGCCCTGGAGGCGGCCCTGTCCTCCGCTTTTCAGGGCGGAGAGCTGCGCCGGCGGGAGCTGCGCCTCACCGCCGAGGAGGCGGAATACATGGCTCTGCGCTGGGAGGGGGTCCGCCTCACCCCTCTCTCCCCCTCAGGGGACAAGATGTGGTACCTTGTGGAGCTGAATGTCCTGCCCGCCTGACCGCCGCCCCTCCGATCCATTTTTGTTAAAAGGAAGTAATTTGACATGAGTCAACAGCCCTTTGTCCCCCTGCTGCTGGGGGCTGACATCAACGTGTACAGCATGGCCCGGGCCTTTCACGAGGCCTACGGCGTCAAGACCATCGCCTACGGCATGTACCCCTCCGGCCCCTGCTATGGCAGCAGTATCATCGACTACCGGGTGCGCCAGCACAACGACGAGCCGGAGGTGGTGCTGAAGAACGTCACCGAGGTGGCCCGTGAGTTCCCCGATAAAAAGGTCATCGTGCTGGGCTGCGGCGACAACTACCTGACCTCCATCGCCGTCAACCTGCCCAGGTTCCCCGAAAATGTGGTGGCGCCCTACATCGACCTGGCCCTGATGGAGAGGCTCATCCACAAGGAGCGGTTCTACCAGCTCTGCGATCAGTACGGCATCGACCACCCCGCCACCTACGTCTACCACAAGGGGGAGGGCCATGACTTCCAGCTGCCCTTCTCCGGCCCCTATGTGGTCAAGCCCGCCGAGAGCGCCACCTACTGGGACCATCCCTTTGACACCCAGAAGAAGGCCTATGTGCTCCAGACCCGGGAAGAGGTGGATCAGGTCATTGACGACATCTACAACCACGGCTATGAGGACTCCCTCATCATCCAGGACTTTATCCCCGGGGACGACTCCTTCATGCGGGTGGTCACCAACTACTCCGGCGAGGACGGCAGGGTGCAGCTCATGTGCGTGGGCCACGTGCTGCTGGAGGAGCACACCCGCCACGGCATCGGCAACCACGCCGTCATCATCACCGAGGAGGCCCCCGAGCTGTGCGAAAAGCTGCGCTCCTTCCTGGAGGACATCAAATTCACCGGCTTCTCCAACTTTGACGTGAAGTTTGACCAGCGGGACGGCAGGTTCAAGGTCTTTGAGATCAACTGCCGCCAGGGCCGCAGCAACTACTATGTCACCGGCGCGGGGTACAACCTGGCCAAATACCTGGTGGAGGACCGGATCTTCCACCGCCCCGCCCCCCTGACCGTCACCAAAAACCGCCACCTGTGGCGGGTCATCCCGGCCAAAGTGGCCTATGACTATATCCCCGGCAGGTACCACCAGGAGATGAAGTCCCTCACCGCCGCCGGCGCCTGGGTCAACCCCCTCTTCTACAAGGCGGACCGGAACCTGATCCACAAGCTGCGCATCATCAAGGACCAGTGGCGGTACAAGGAGCGGTACGCCAGCTCCATGGAGAAGGCCAACTGAGAGGATTTACCATATGAACGAAGCAAAACTCGGCATCCTTGGCGGCATGGGGCCCCCCACCCGGCTCACGCCGTGCGGGGACCCCGGTCCTTTTATCTGCTCGGGGCAAGTGAATTGCCCCGGCATCAAGGTTTCGCCCGCTGGGCAAAACGCTTGGCACGCCGCACCTGCGGCGATGGGCCCCATGCCGGTGCGGAGGGAGGTTTATATTTATGAGTGAAGCCAAGCTGGGCATTCTGGGGGGCATGGGGCCCCAGGCCACCCAGGATTTCTACCAGCGCATCCTGGACCGGACCGACGCGGCCTGTGACCAGGAGCACCTGCCCACCGTCATCCTCAGCGACACCCGCATGCCCGACCGCACCGCCGCCATCCTGGGCGGGGACGCGGAGGGCTGCTACCGCCGCCTCCTTCAGGACGCCAAAACCCTGGAGCAGGTGGGCTGCACCGCCATCGCCATCCCCTGCAACACCTCCCACTTCTTCGCCGACCGGCTCCAGGGGGAGCTGTCCGTCCCCATCATCCACATGGTGCGGGAGACAGTGAAGGTGCTCTCCTCCGACCCGGGCGTCCACAAAGTGGGCATCCTGGCCACCGACGGCACGGTCCGCACCGGCGTGTACCAGCGGGAGTGCGAGGCCCAGGGGCTCGCCGCCTTCTCCCCGCCCCCCGAGGTGCAGAAGGTGGTCATGAGCATCATCTACGACGAGATCAAGAAGGGCGAGAAGGGCAGCCGGGAGAAGTTCGCCGTGATGGACAGGTGCCTCCGCGCCGCCGGGTGCGACGCGGCCATCCTGGGCTGCACCGAGCTGTCGGTTTTCCGCACCTACCACCCCCTGCCTGAGTTCTATGTAGACGCCATGGACATCCTGGCCGAGCGGTGCATCACCTACTGCGGCTATAAGCTGCGCATGGTGTGATAGACAGTCCCTGATACATGTTCCCCGCCCCGCCGGCGCCCGGCGGGGCCATTTCCTCTCTGGAGGTGTTTTCCTTGTCCCGTCCCCACTTTCCCCTGGGCGACTACTACCAGCTGCTGCTGAAAAACGGCCTGCTCTCTGACGCCACCCCCCTCCACGCCGACCTGACCCGGGAGGTGCGGCTGGTGTCCTGCGACTCCCAGACCGTGGTGCCCGGCACACTGTTCATCTGCAAGGGCGCGGCCTTCAAGCCCCAGTACCTGCTGGACGCGGCGGAAAAGGGCGCCTTTGTGTACGTCAGCCAGCGCCGGTGGACCGAGTGCGCCCTGCCATGCATCCTGGTCTCCGACATCCGCCGCGCCATGGCCCTGCTGGCCGACCGGGCCTGGGACCACCCCTCCGGGCGGCTCCACATCACCGGCATCACCGGCACCAAGGGCAAGACCACCACGGCCTACTTCCTCAAATCCATCCTGGACGAGTGGCGGCGGAGCCAGGGCAGGCATGAGAGCGCCATTCTCTCCACCATGATCACCGACGACGGCGTGGAGCGCCGTCCGGCCAAGCTGACCACCCCGGAGCCTCTGGACCTGCAGCGGCACCTGTGGAACGCGGCGGAGTGCGGCGCGGAGTACCTGACCATGGAGGTATCCAGCCAGGCCCTCAAGTACCACCGCACCGGGGGTGTGGAATTTTCCGTGGGCGTGTTTTTGAACATCGGAGAGGATCACATCAGCCCGGTGGAACACCCGGATTTTGAGGACTATTTTGCCTCCAAGCTGATGATTTTCCGCCAAAGCGCCGCCGCCTGCGTGAATCTGGACAGCGATTTTGCCGAACGAATCCTGACCGCCGCCGGCTGTTGCAGTAAAATATACACATTTTCCACCAAGTTTTCCACAGCCGATATCTACGCCAGTGAGATCCGCCGGGACGGGGACGCCACCCGCTTCCTGGTGCGCACGCCCCGGTACACCCGGGAGCTGTCCATGGGCCTGCCCGGTTCCTTCAACGTGGAGAACGCCCTGGCCGCCGTGGCGGCGGCCGAGGCCCTGGGGGCGCCCGAGTCCGCCGTGGCCGCCGGCCTGGCGGAGGCCGCCGTGCCCGGCCGGATGGAGACCTTCAACACCCCGGACGGCAAACTCACCGTCATTGTGGACTACGCCCACAACGGCATGAGCCTGGAGGCGCTTTTGTCCTCCGTCCGGCGGGAGTTCCCCGGGCGGCAGCTGACCGTCCTCTTCGGCTGCACCGGCGGCAAGGGCCTGGACCGCCGGGAGGGTATGGGCCAGGCGGCCGGCCGCTGGGCGGACCGGATTATCCTCACCGAGGATGACCCCGGTCCCGAGGAGGTGCCCGACATCTGCGCCGATATCGGCCGGTACATCGCCCCCTTCGGCAAGGGCTGGACCGTCATCCCCGACCGGGAGGCGGCGGTGGAGCGGGCCATTCTGGAGGCCGCCACCCCCGCCGTGGTGGTGCTGGCGGGCAAGGGGGCCGAGCAGCAGCAGAAGCGGAAGCACGGCCCCGAGCCCTGCGTGCCCGACGCCCTGCTGGCCCGGCGGACGCTGAAGCACTATGACCCCTGAGCTGGACCGGGCCTTTTCCGCCTGCGGCGCGGCGGCCTGGGGTGGGCTCACCTGGGCGGATGCCCTTCCACATCTCGCCCCTCAGGCTGTGGAAAAAACGCTAGTCCTCTGTCCCACGCCCAGAGCGGTGCTGGTGGCCGCCTTCCCCTACTACGCCGGGGACACGCCGGGCAACCTGTCACTCTACGCCCGGGGACGGGATTACCACCTGGTTTTGACCGAAAAACTAAATACGGTATGCGATGTTTTGCGTCAGAAATACCCTTCGTATTCATTTTTACCCGGTGCGGACAGCTCCCCCCTGCCGGAGCGGCAGCTGGCCTGGGCCTGCGGCATGGGATTGCGGGGCCAAAACGGCCTGCTCATCCTGCCTCCCTGGGGGTCCTATGTATTCCTGGGCACCATCCTCACCGACTGCCCGCTGGAGTTTTCCACATCAGAGCCCTCCAATGTGTGTATCTCCTGCGGAAAATGCGCCGCCGCCTGTCCGGGCGGCGCCCTGGACGGAGCGGTTTTCCACCTCTCCCGCTGCCTGTCGGACATCTCCCAGAAGAAAGGGGAGCTGTCCCCGGAGGAAACTGCCCTGCTGTCCGCCCAGGAGTGCCTGTGGGGCTGCGACCTGTGCCAGCGGGTGTGCCCCTACAACGCCCATCCGGCTATGTCCCCTATCTCCGACTTCCGGGAGGATTTGATTTCCTCCCTCACCCCCGCCGACCTGGAGGGTCTGACCAACCGCACCTTTCGGGAGAAGTACGGGGACCGTGCCTTTGCCTGGCGGGGCCCTGCCGTCCTCCGGCGAAATCTGGCCCTGAGAGAACACGGATAACAGCGGTGGGGCGCCGGAACATGGGGCGCTCCGCTGTTTTTTGCGCTTTTGTTGTATCATAACCGCCCTTTCCGGCTATACTGAACTGTGACAAGGCGGCGGGCCATGCCCGCCGCACAGCCTGAAGAAAGCGGTGGAAATGATATGCAGGTACGTGACCTGATGAGCAGCAGCGTGGTGTCCATTGCGCCGGACGAATCGGTGGCCCTGGCGGCCCGGCTTCTGTCCCGGCACAACATTGGCTCCCTGCCGGTGTGCGGGGCGGACGGACGGCTCCGGGGCATTGTCACCGACCGGGACATTGTGCTCCGGTGCGTGGCGGCGGAGGAAAATCCGGCCAATACTCCCGTGCGGGAGATTATGTCCTACAACTGCGCGGTGGTCTCCCCGGAGGACGACCCCCGTGAGGCCGCCCGGATGATGGCGGCCGCCCAGGTGCGGCGGCTGCCCGTCACCGAGGAGGGCAAGGTGGTGGGCATGGTCTCCCTGGGGGACCTGGCCCTGAGCCAGGCCTACGACATGGAGGCCAGCAAGGCCCTGGCCGACATCTCGGACAACATCAAGCGGCTGTAAAAAAGCGCGTGGACGCACTGTCCACGCGCTTTTTGCGTTTACTGGTCCCACAGGGTTTCCGCGTTCCAGTTGTCCTCTGTAATGTCGGAGATTTTGACCAGGGCCTGGGTGTACTGCCGGTCCGTCCCATCCAAAAACACCGCTGAGACGGTGAAGCCGTCGGCCAGTTCCTCATCGGTGCAGATCATAGACAGGGTATAAACCGAGCTGTCCGCCAGCTGAGATGCGGGGTGGCTGCGGGCCGCCCCTCCGGGGCAGGTAATATGAAAGCGTACCCACATTCCCTCGGCGCTCTGAGCCGGAACCAAATTCAGCTTCAGGGCCCTTGTGCCATACTCCGTGGTCTCAATGGTGAAGTCTACATGGGAGACCAGGGGCAGGGCCGGATCCAGCTCTGCCTCCGTCTGCTCGTTCTGGCTGCTGTCTGCCTGCTCCAGCCGGTTGATATGGCTCCCCAGACTGCTCAGCTGTCCGGTGAGGTCATCTATCTGCTCCTCCAGCTGCTGGATTTTGGCCTCCTGGCCGCTGAGCGCATCCTCCTGCTCCTCCAGCTTCTCATTCAGCCGGAACAACGCCGCGCCCTGGACGCACACAACTGCTGCCAGCAGCACACACAGCGCCGTCCGCCACCGGCCATTCCGCCGGGGCGGCGCTTCGTTTTCCGGCGGGTTCTCCACCCCTTCCTCCGGGGGCTGTTCCGCCTGTTCCACCCGGTCCCCCTGTTCCGCCCGGTCCTTCGGCACCTCACAGCCCGTCTCCTCCACCTGGAGCAGGTCGTGGAGATTCACCCCAAAGAGGCGGGAGAGGGCGATGAGCTTGTCCACCTCGGGCACCGCGCCGTCGGCCTCCCACTTGCTGATGGCCTGGCGGGACACCCCCAGCTTCTCCCCCAGCCCCTCCTGAGAGAGCCCGGCGGCATGGCGCAGCGCCTGAATGTTCTGTCCCAGCGTCATGGCGTTCACTTCCTTCCCTGCTCCCATTCTAGCATCAGCGTCCGTTTTTGGCAATCAAGCCGTCCTTACCCGCTGTCAACCGCTGGTTGCGGGCGGAAAAAACAGCGCCCCCGCGCCCGGGGGCGCGGGGGAATCGGATATCCCGTCAGACAGACGGGGTTTCTTTTTTCTCAGGCGTGGCCAGAAGCCGTCCGGTGAGGGGGGGCAGCTCCAGGGTGAGGGCGCCGTCCTCCGCCTCCACGGTCTGGCCGTCCAGCAGATCCACGGCAGCGCCGGCCCAGGGGAGGGTCACGGTCTCAGTCTCCTGTCCGGCATTGACGGCACAGAGCACTGTCTCCTCATTCAGGGTTCGGGTAAAGGCCAGCACCCGGCCCTCCGCCTTCACATACCGGATGTCCCCCCGGCGCAGGGCCCCGCGGGTTTTCCGGGCGGCGCCCAGGGCGGTGAACAGGGCCACCAGCTCCTGGTCCTCACGGCCCCAGGGGAAGGTGCGGCGGTTGAAGGGGTCCTCAAAGCCCTCCATGCCCGCCTCGTCCCCGTAGTACACGGTGGGCGCGCCGGGGAAGGCAAAGAGCACCATGGCCCCCAGGGCCAGGCGGGCCTTGCCGTGGGCCCGGTCGTGGGCGTTGAGGCGGGCGTGGGCCCGCCAGTCCCGGCTCTGGCCCCGCTGCTCGCTCTTCTCCCCCAGCAGGGTGAGGATGCGCATGGTGTCGTGGGTGCCCAGGGTGTTCATGGCCGAGTACCAGGCAAACTCCGGGTAGTTCTCCCGCAGGGTCTCCATGGAATCCCGGAAGCGCTCCGCCCCGCCCCCCAGCAGGTAGTCCACCAGGGCGGTGCGGAAGGGGTAGTTCATCAGTCCGTCGCAGTGGCCGCCCAGAATGTGCTTGCGGCGGACGCTGTAGGCGATCTTGTTGGACCCGTCCTCCCACACCTCGCCGATGATCACCGCGTCGGGCTTTTCCGCCCGGACGGCGTCGTGGATGGCGGCCACCACCCGGTCGGGCAGCTCGTCGGCCACGTCCAGCCGCCAGCCGTCCGCCCCGGCCCGGAGCCAGGAGCGGATGATGCCGTTCTCACCGGTGATGTACTCCAGCCAGGCCGGGTTGTTCTTGTTTGTGGTGGGCAGGGAGTAGATGCCCCACCAGGAGGTGTACTGGTCGGGCCAGTGCTGGAAGCAGAACCAGTCGTAGTAGGGGGACTGGGGGCCCTGGCAGGCGCCGGCGTTGGGGTAGGACCCGTCGCCGTTGAAGTACTTGCTGACAAAGGCGGTGTGGTTGAACACGCCGTCCAGCATGATGCGCATCCCCATGGTGTGGGCCTCGCTGCACAGGGCGGAGAACTCCTCCCTGGTGCCCAGCATGGGGTCCACCTTCTCGTAGTCGCCCACGCCGTACCGGTGGTTTTCCGGCCCCTCAAAGATGGGACAGAGGTAGATGGTCTCCACCCCCAGGTCCCGCAGGTAGGGCAGCTTGGCGCGGATGCCCGCCAGGCTGCCGCCGAAGAAGTCCCGGTTGCGGATCTCCCCGTTGTGGTCGGGGCGGTACTCCGGCTCCTCCCCCCAGTCCTGGTGGACCCAGCGCCCCCCCACCATGCCGGCGGGGTTGGGTACTGTCAGGCGGCAGAACCGGTCGGGGAAGATCTGGTAGGCCATGCCCTCGCCGAACCAGCGGGGCACTCTGTCGTTTTCATCGTACACCGTCAGCTGGTACTCCTGGGACTCCTTGCCCGACTTGCCGTCCAGCCGCTCCAGGCGGAAGGAGTACCAGATAAGGCCCATGTAGCCCTTGGTGTTGATGGAGCCGGTGAACATATCCCGCGCCCCGTCCAGGCCGGTCCACGCCATGGCCACCTCAATGCGCCGGTTGTCCCAGGCCTCCAGCCGGGCGGTGAGCACGCCCCGGGAGTAGCCCTCCGCCCGGAGAGGCCGGAGGGTGAAGGTCACCTCTGTGCCGCCGGGGACGGCGCCGTACGGCGTTTTAAATCTGAGGTCCTTTGAATCATAAGTCTGTGCATCTAACAATGGAAATCATCCTAACTGGATTCAGAATTGCAGCGCCTTACAGCCCCAGCTCCTGGTTGATGAGGATCACCTCGGCGTAGGGGATGCCGCCCGGCTTTTTCCACAGCACGGTGAGGGCCCGGCAGATACGCTCGGGGCTGGAGCAGTTGTAGCAGCGGTCGCCCTTCTCGGCGCAGGGGGTCTTGCGGCCCAGGCGCCGGGCGTTTTTGGGGGCGGCGATGTTCCGGGCCCGCCAGAGGGCCTGGTCGTAGTCGGGGGCAATCTTGTTCACGCCCACCAGCAGGTAGAGCGCCTCATGGCCGCAGATGGTGCCCACCACCCGGTTTCCGGTGCCGTCGATGTTGATAATCTCGCCGGTCTCGGCCAGGCCGTTGACCGAGCTGATATACACCTGAGCCTGGGCGGCGTCCTGGGCGGTGCCGCCCAGCCAGTGCCAGTGGACCGTATTGTGGGAGGGCAGCAGCTTGTCGAGCCCCATCTGCTGGGCGGTCATGGTGCCGCCGATGCCGATGGTCTTGCCGTCCAGCTTGCCGTCCAGATAGCGGGCGGCCTCCTCTGCGGTCTCAAAATAGCTGGTGGCAAAGCCGTTGTCCTCCAGATTCCTGCGCAGTTTTTCGATGTCTGCCATATGTAACGCTCCTCTCTCTATTTTATGCGTCCGGGACGGGGCCCGGAACGCGCACGCTCCTTACAATTCGTTCTGCCGGTACTCCCGGAAGCCGTCTCCCAGCACCTCGTGGGCGTCGCACACGATGATGAAGGCGGAGGGGTCCAGCTCCTTGACCATCTTCTTGATGGACACAATCTGCCGCTGCTTGAAGGCGCACATGAGCACCTTCTTCTCCGCGCCGGAGTAGCCGCCCTGGCCCTGGAGGATGGTGACGCCCCGGTCCAGGTCGTTGACCAGGACGTCGGCAATCTCCTTGAAGCGGTCGCTGATGATATAGGCCACCTTGGCGCTGTCCAGGCCGTAGAGCATCCGGTCCATGACGATACCGGCGATATACAGGGCCACCACGCCGTAGAGGGCGCTGTACACGCTGCCGAAGGCGATGGCGCTGGCCACGATGACCACCATATCGGTGGCGATGAGCAGCTTGCCCATGGGCAGCCAGGTGATTTTCAGCTTGAGCAGCCGGGCGATGAGGTCGGTGCCGCCGGTGGTGGCGCCCTGCTGGAACACCATGCCCAGGGAGGCCCCCATAAACACGCCGCCGAAGACGCAGGCCAGCATGGAGTCCATGGCCTCAAAGGTCCAGATGCCGTTGACGATGTCGATGAACACGGAGGACACCGCCATGGCGTACAGGGAGGACAGCAGCAGGTGTCCTCCCAGCAGCCGCCAGCCCAGGATGAACAGGGGGATATTGAGGATGATGACCACTGTGCCGATGGGGGCCCAGGGCAGAATGGCGTTGATGATCTGGCCCACGCCGGTGATGCCGCCGAAGGCAATGTCGTTGGGCACGTAGAACCAGTTGAAGCCCACGGCGTAGATGGCCGAGGCCAGGGTGATCATGAAATAGGACCATACCAGGTTGAACGCTTTGGATTTTGGTTTCATACATACCTCTCACGGGCGCCGGGAAGCTGTCCGCGCCCGGCTGGGTTGATGCCGTCTTGTTTCCCGGCTCAGAGCAGGCTCATCTGCTCCTCGCCCCGGTCCTCTCCCTTCAGGAGGGCGCCGGCCACGGGCAGGCTGCGGGCCCGGTATCGGGCGGTGTTGACAATGGGACTGCCCTCCACCGGCTCCACACGCTCCACAGCATGCTTGGGCTTGAGGGTCATCACGTTGACGCCCTGGGTGGTGCGGGTGGCCTTGGGAGCCAGAAGGGCGGTGTGGAAGATGAGGCAGCGGCCCTCGGTGGAGATGACCGCCAGCTCCAGGTCCTCCCGCAGCAGCAGAGCGGCAGCCAGGGGGGACTTGTCGGAGTAGGCGCCGGTCAGCTTCCGCCGGCGGGTCTGGGTCTGGTAGGCGGACAGCTCCACACGGGCGGCCTTGCCGTTGCGGAAGAAGAAGAGCAGGTTGCCCGAGTAGTCCCCGGGGACGCAGGCCCACACCACGCTCTCCCCCGCCTCCATCTCCAGCTTGGTGGGCAGATAGTCGCCCAGCACGGAGGCCTTGGCGTCGTCGAAGTCGCTCATGCGGGTCTTGTAGCACTGCTGCCTGTCGGTAAAGACCAGCAGCTCGTCCCGGTTGGTGCACTCCCACTGGAGCCACGCCCCGTCCCCCTCCTTGTACTTCTGCTCGCTGTTCATGCGCAGAGAAGCGGGGGTAATTTTTTTGAAGTACCCCTCACGGGAGAGGAAAGCGGTGACCGGGTAGTCGGGGATCTCCTCCTCCGGCTCGGGCTCGGACAGGCGCTGGTGCTCGTAGATGATCTCGGTGCGGCGGGGCTGGGCGTACTTCTTCTTCACGGCGCCCAGCTCGGCGATGATGATCTTCTTGATGCGGCCCGGGTTGCTGACGATATCCTGAAGGTCGGCAATCTCCTCCTCCAGTGTAGAGGTTTCCTCAATCCGCTTGAGGATATACTCCTTGTTGATGTTGCGCAGCTTGATGTCGGCCACGTACTCGGCCTGGATATTGTCGATGCCGAAGCCGATCATCAGGTTGGGCACCACCTCGGCGTCCTCCTCGGTCTCCCGGATGATCTTGATGGCCCGGTCGATGTCCAGCAGGATTTTCTTCAGGCCCTTGAGGAGGTGCAGCTTCTCCTGCTTCTTCTTCATGACGAAATAAGTCCGCCGGCGCACGCCCTCCATCCGCCAGGCCGTCCACTCCTCCAGGATCTCCCGCACGCCCATGACCCGGGGCATGCCGGCGATGAGGATATTGAAATTGCAGGCAAAGGAGTCCATCAGGGGGGTGGCGCGGAACAGCTTCTGCATCAGCTTGTCCGGGTCTGCGCCCCGCTTCAGGTCGATGGTCAGCTTCAGGCCGGTCAGGTCGGTCTCGTCCCGCATGTCGGCGATTTCCTTCACCTTGCCCGCCTTGATGAGCTCGGCCACCTTGTCCATGATGGCCTCCACGGTGGTGGAGTAGGGAATCTCGTAAATTTCGATGAGGTTCTCGCCCTTCAGGTAGCGCCACCGGGCCCGGACCTTGAAGGAGCCCCGGCCGGTGTTGTAGATCTGGGCGATTTCGGCGGCATCGTAGAGCAGCTCGCCGCCGGTGGGGAAGTCGGGGGCCTTGAGCACCGCCGTCAGGTCGCAGTCTGGGTGCTTCAGGTACTCCACCGTGGCGTCGCACACCTCGCCCAAGTTGAAGCCGCACAGGTTGGAGGCCATGCCCACGGCGATGCCCTGGTTGGCGCTCACCAGCACGTTGGGGAAGGTGGTGGGCAGCAGGGTGGGCTCTTTCATGGTGCCGTCGTAGTTGTCCACAAAGTCCACCGTGTCCTGGTCGATGTCCCGGAACAGCTCGGTGCAGATGCCGTCCAGCCGCACCTCGGTGTATCGGCTGGCGGCCCAGGCCATGTCCCGGGAGTAGACCTTACCGAAGTTGCCCTTGGAGTCCACCAGGGGGTGGAGCAGGGCCCCGTAGCCCCGGGAGAGGCGGACCATGGTGTCGTAGATGGCGGCGTCGCCGTGGGGATTCAATTTCATGGTCTGGCCCACCACGTTGGCGCTCTTGGTGCGCCCGCCCCCCAGCAGCTTCATCTGGTACATGGTGTACAGCAGCTTCCGGTGGCTGGGCTTGAAGCCGTCAATCTCCGGGATGGCACGGGAGACGATGACGCTCATGGCGTAGGGCATGTAGTTGATCTCCAGCGTCTGGGTGATGGGCTGCTCCAGCACCTCGGGCCGCAGGCCCATGACGTTGGGGTTATTTTTGTGCTTCGCCCCCTCCGCGGGGGCCTTTTTCTTAGGCAATGATATCCGTCCTTCACTTCATTCTTACCAGGTAACAGGGTCGTTTATTTGAAATGCCAGAATTGAGAGATAGAGCATCCCCCAGTAGAGCAGCGCCGCGGCCGCCCCGCCGATGAGCAGGGCCGTCAGCAGTCTGGCGGCCCGGGGCAGCCGGGTCCTTTTCAGCAGGCCCCATCCGCCCCTGGCAACCAAAAGCGCCAGCAAAACAGCCGCAAAAGAATACATGATACGCTTTCCTCTTACGAAATATCCGCCAGCTCCAGGTACTTGTACCCCTCGCTCGCAATGTGGTCCTTTCTGCCCTGGAGATTGTCCCCCAGGAGCAGGTCGAAGACCTGGGCGGTGCGCTCCACATCCTCGGGCATGACCTTGATAAGGCGGCGGGTCTCCGGGTTCATGGTGGTGAGCCACATCATGTCCGGCTCGTTCTCGCCCAGGCCCTTGGACCGCTGGACGGTGAACTTTTTTCCCTCCAGGGAGGCCACAATGTCGTTCTTCTCCTTGTCGGAGTAGGCGAACCAGGTCTTTTCCCTACAGTTGATCTCGTAGAGGGGGGACTCAGCGATATACACATACCCCCGCTGGATGAGGGTGGGGGTGAGGCGGTAGAGCATGGTGAGAATGAGGGTGCGGATCTGGAAGCCGTCCACGTCGGCATCGGTACAGATGACCACCTTGTTCCACCGCAGGTTCATCAGGTCAAAGGTGGCCATGTCCTTGGCGTGTCTGTCGTTGACCTCCACGCCGCAGCCCAGCACCTTCAAGAGGTCGGTGATGATCTCGCTCTTGAAGATCTTGGCGTAGTCAGCCTTGAGGCAGTTGAGGATTTTGCCCCGGACGGGCATGATGCCCTGGAACTCGGCGTCCCGGCTGAGCTTGACCGCGCCCATAGCCGAGTCGCCCTCCACGATGTAGAGCTCCCGGCGCTCGGTGTCCCTGGTGCGGCAGTCCACAAACTTCTGCACCCGGTTGGAGATATCCATGCTGCCGGTCAGCTTCTTCTTGATGTTGAGCCGGGCCTTCTCCGCGTTCTCCCTGGCCCGCTTGTTGATGAGCACCTGTTCGCCGATCTTCTGGGCGTCAAAGGGGTTTTCGATGAAGTAGACCTCCATCTGGCTCTTGAGAAACTCCGTCATGGCCTCCTGGACAAACTTGTTGTTGATGGCCTTTTTGGTCTGGTTCTCATAGGAGGTCTGGGTGGAGAAGTTGTTGCTCACCAGGATAAGGCAGTCCTGAATGTCGTTCCAGGTGATCTTGCTCTCGCTCTTCTGGTACTTGCCCTGGGCCTTCAGGTAGCCGTCGATGGCGGAGACAAAGGCGGAGCGCATGGCCTTCTCCGGGCTGCCGCCGTGCTCCAGCCAGGAGGAGTTGTGGTAGTGCTTGATGATCTGCACCGCGTTGGAGAAGCAGAAGGACACGGACAGCTTCACCTTGTACTCCGGCTTGTCGTCCCGGTCCCGGCCCCTGCGCTCGGCCTGCCAGAACACAGGCTGGGTCAGGGGATTCTCCCCGGCGAGCTCCTTTACATAGTCCTCAATGCCGTTGTCGTACTTAAACTCGGTGGTCTCGAACTTGCCCCCCACCTGGTTGCGGAACCGGAAGGTAACCCCCGCGTTGACCACCGCCTGCCGCTTCATTACGTCCAGGTAGTACTCTACCGGGATGCTGATGTCGGTAAAGACCTCCAGGTCCGGCTTCCAGCGGAACTTGGAGCCGGTCTTTTTCCCGCTCCAGGGCTCCTTTTTCAGGCCGCCCACGTTCTCGCCCTTCTCAAAGTGGAGGGTGTACTCAAAGCCGTCCCGGTGGATGACCGCGTCGAAGTACTCGCTGGCGTACTGGGTGGCGCAGGAGCCCAGGCCATTGAGGCCCAGGGAGTACTCGTAGTTGTCGCCGTCGTTGTTGTTGTACTTGCCGCCGGCGTACAGCTCGCAGAACACCAGCTCCCAGTTGTACTTCTGCTCCTTCTCGTTCCAGTCCACGGGACAGCCCCGGCCGAAGTCCTCCACCTCAATGGACCTGTCCTCGTACCGGGTGACGGTGATAACGCTGCCGTGGCCCTCACGGGCCTCGTCGATGGCGTTGGACAAAATTTCAAATACGGCGTGCTCGCAGCCCTCCAGCCCGTCGGAGCCGAAGATGACAGCCGGGCGCTTGCGCACCCGGTCGGCGCCCTTGAGGGCGGAAATGGACTCGTTGCCGTAGGTTTTGCTGGCTTTGGCCATTACTTTCTCCTCGCATTACACAGTTTTACATTGTATTATTTTATCTCTAATTTGCCCCTTCTGTCAAGGAAAGGGGCGGTGGTCCGGGGCGGATCGAAAAGAACCGGGGCCGTCTCGGTGAGACGGCCCCGGCCAGGCTGTCGAAAAAGTCCAGGGACTTTTTCGACAGCCTTCAAAAATGCCGTTACTTTCGCGCCGCACAGCGGCGCAAAAGTCCTTGCTCCGCTCCCCGGAAGCCTTGCACAGCAAGGCTTCCGGGGCATTCGATTCCACGCGAGGCGGGCGGCTGCCCCCTCGCGCTCCCCCGCCCCGACACAG